>NZ_CP015988.1 GCF_001658005.1 Sphingobium sp. EP60837
GCGGTCCGCTACGTTCAGTGATGAAGTGCTGATGGGCAAGAAGGAAGGACGCGATCGTCTGGCTTTTGATGCCTGCCCCTTGCGCCATATCGGCAACCATCTTGTTCTGGAATGCAAGGCCCAACACCTCGCGGCCTTCCGCCTCGGCAACCCGCGCGACGGCGGAGAGCATGGTAGACTTGCCCGCACCCGCGATGCCCTGGACGATGACCGTGCGGTCGGCAGAGGAAATAATCAGGCTGGCGGCCGCCAGCTGCCCGGGGTTGAGCTCATGAACGCTCACCGACTGAAGCCGAGCTGGGGCGTCTGCAGCAGCGATAATTGGCGTCGCCCTGCCCTTTCCAGCTTCTACCAGATCAAGAATCTTCTCCTCGGTCGCTAAAGCATCTCTGGTGGTGATCATCGACACGACACCATCGCTGTCGCGGCCAATAGCTGGGATGAGCGCGCCGCGCTTGGTGAGCGTAGCGATGCGCTGATCGACAAGATCGACGGTGACGCCCTTCAGCCCAAGGTCGAGTGCGGTTTTGGCAAGGTCCGTCATCTTGTACGCGGCTTCCCGTTCGGCATGAATGCGAATGGCAGATGCAACAGCAAGCTGCGCCCGCGCCGCTGCCGGCGTCTGTCCCATACGGGCGAGGCCACGATCGACCAGCGGATCGTCAGGTCCAAGAACATCGGAAAGTTTCTCATATGTCGTCGCGATCACCTCCTTGATCGCCTGATAGCCGCGCTGAAGGGTTGACCCTGCCCCTTCCTGCATGCTGCGGGCTCGCGCGAGTTCGAGCAGATCCTTGCCGCTAAAGCCAAGCTCTGCAGCCTTGTCCTTCCAGCCTCTGCCGAGTGCATCGCGATCACCAACATTCAGCTTGGGATCACGGGTATGAAGGGTGATGGACGCGAGGGCATCGCGAGATGTAACGCCCAGTTCAGCGGCCTTTGCTAATATGTCCTGCCTGCGCTGGCTGAAGGCGTCGATCACATCTCTGGGCACACCAGAAATCTCGAAAGTGCCGTGCTTGCCCGTCATCTCGGTCTGGTAGCCAAGCTTGCCCAGCTCATCGCGTAGGGCGGCATGATAGGATGGTGCCAATGACGCTGTTGGCTTTTCCAGATCGCGCGATTGTGGAGCGCCTGCCATTTTCCGTCCGGCATCTGGGTCAGGTTGGCGATCACCGCATGGACATGGCCCTGGGGATCGAGCGCCCGGCTCGTGTCATGCTCGAACAGGGCATAGACGAGGTTGCCGGTCCGGATCGGCGCCTTCTTCCCGTCTATATCTTTGCGGCCCTCAGCAAGATTGGCTTCGACCCCAGTTCATAGTGGATTGCACCGCCCGCAAATTGGCTGACAGGATGTTCCGGTCCCCCGCGATGTAGGCCATTATCGAGGCAGATTTGGGCATGGAGAAGGTAAGGTCAGTGCCCGCCTGCCGGTTCTCCACTTGGGCCACCCCGGTGCCGTCAGGCAGGATGCCATTCAAGATGCCTTCGAACGCATCTTTTGTGACCTGTCCCGCGAGGCCAAGCTCGCGAGCCCCCTCCCCGTCCCAGATGCTGGCCTCCGCCGATCCCTCGACGGTATAATAATTGTCCTTCGCGAAATAATTAGCGGCGCCAGAGGAGGAGCGCACGGCGGCTACAGAGAGCATGGATCAGATCCCGAAATCATTGCCATCAAGACCCGCGGACAGGTCCTGTCGCAACTCGATAAGCGTCTGATCCTCCACCACGGGAACGGCAGGTGCCTGCCTGTACCCGCGTTCGGTCCGGTCCCGCTCCTGGGGAGCCGTCTCTCGCTGCTCACCGCCTTTGGAGTGGGCAGCGGCGTCGCCGCTCCGCTGCCGCGCTGCATCGACCAGCGGGTCGCGAATGGGCTCTGTGCGCACCCCATCCTGTGACTCCACCTCTCCAGCGGCGGGCCCATGGCGCTCCTGATCCTGCACACTATCTGGAACGGTCGGGTAGGTGACATTCTCGATCACCTGCGCGGCGCCGTCGCGACCACCCGCTTCGCCGCTCTGACCCTCTTCCTGAAAGGCCCCCTCCCCGCGCCGCGAGCGGATCGGCCTTACCTCCTTACGACGGACGAAGCCGGCTGCGACCGAAGGGTAATCTTTATACTGCAGCACAAGCCGCGCCGCCGGAAAGCCATCGGGAAATTTGACGAAGGCATGGAGCGAGGGAAGGTTCGTGATGTCGTCGGCGATGACCAGCGGTTCGGTCTGCTTGCGCGGCGTCAGGGTCGAGGCATCACGGGTGTTGTTGTAGCCGTAGCTGTAGGCCTCATCCATCTGGCGCACTTCCCGGTTGCCGATATAGCGCGCGCACTGTTCGGCAGTGTCGAGATCGGACGTGGCGAGGATCAGTTTGGAGCGCGCGAGCGAAGCCAGATTTTTCGCGCCATGCTCGCCATAAACCTCCACCAGCTTTTCAAAACTATGGAGGCCAAGGATCATCGCGCCGCCATAGGCACGCGCCGTCTGAAGGCCGTTCTCAATGGCGGGCAAACGGTGCAGCGCGCCGAGCTCGTCGAAGATGAACCAGGTGCGCAGCGAGCGTGTTCGCGGCATTGCCATGAGGTTGTTAATGGCAAGGTCCATCCAGAGGGTGAGGAGCGCCTTGTTCATCGGGAGATCGAGATAATGGGAGGTGATGAACAGGATCGCGCCGGGCTTCTTTTCGCCCGTTATCCACCGCCGGATGGAGAAGGGCTCCCCCTCTTCAGGCAGGAAGCGCAGCACCTGCGCATTGGTGTTGAAAACGGCGCGGATCGACTCCGCCATGCGCGCCGCTTCCGGCGCCGTGAGCGGGTCCGCGATCGTGTTCGACAAATAGCGGTGAACGCGCCCCAGATCCGCCGTCATCAGATTTTCAGAAAGAGCAAGATTGGTGGCCTCGCCCCGCTCGATCAGCCGGATGCACATTTCGATGAACAGCGTGCGGGCAGCGAGCGCCCAGAAGGGTTCGGAGGACCCGCCGTCAGAAGGGATGAGCGCGGCCGCCGCTGAGGTAAAATCGCTATGCGTCGAGCAGTCGTTGAATATGGACCAGGCTGGGCAACGTTCATCCATGGGATTGAGAATTGTGTCGCGCGCGGGATCATAAAAGGACTCCACATAAGCGCCGGTCAGATCGAAGATTACAGCGCTGTCCTGCCGCGCGCGCATCTGCGCAACGAGGCTCCGCAGCTCAGTGGTCTTGCCCGAACCGGTGGTGCCGATCAGCATGACATGGGACTGCTCGAGCCGATAGGGAAAGGGGATGCCGCCAAGGCTGTACGGGTGATGGATCCCCCTCCCCTTTCGATCGGCAAATGGGAGACGCAAAACGTCCGCAGGCTTCATGCCGGGACAGAGCTGCGCTACATCCTCTTCGAACTTGATCCGGTTATGCTCAATGATCTCCGATCGCAGCAATTCGACATCAACCAGCATGGCGCCGCGCTCATGCCGTTCCTGAAGGATCGACTTTCCCCGCCTTTTGGACATATCGACAAAGGCGATGGCTGCAGGAACGGTGATGAAGACCGACAGCAGGAAGGATCCAAGCAGCCCTTTCATGGCCACCGCCCAGGCGCGGATCACGTCCGGGATATACGGTACGGCTGACATGATGGTGCGCACGATCTTGCCGCTCGCCAGGGTGACGTTGACGCGCTTCATCGGATCGAGATCGACCCAGTCCCAAAGCTCGGCATAGACCTTCATGCAGATGAGCTGAAAACCATGCTCATCAAGCTTCACCGACATGATGCCAAACCAGCAGCTGAGGAACACAAAGAACCAAAAGATGACGGGCATTTTCGCGCCCGAAAGCCACATCATCAGTTCGTGAGAAAGGAGCTGGCTGCCGCGCGTGAAATTGCCCGAATTGCGCTGTACTTCGCCGCGCGCCGAATGATGGCTGAGCGGGATGTTCTGCCCGTTGGTGCGGATGTCCTTACCGGCCATGGTAGAGCTCCATCCGCTTGTCGGTTTCTGCGACCACGCGGTCACGATATTGGGGGAATTGTTCGCGCAGGATGATGTCGAGCGCGAGCTGCTGAAATTCGCTGATACGCGCCAATCGCAGCCGGCTTGCATCCTCGAGCGCATCGCCCGACAAAGACTGATCGATCGCCGCGCGAATAAGATCGGCGGTCGCGACCCCACGAGCCAGAGCGTGCCGCTCAAGGCGCTGCCATTGATCCTGCTCAAGCCGGATCGTGTAACGCCGTTGTTTGACTGTCATCCACCATTCCTCTTAGCAGCGAGGTTGGTGGGGATTACGAAAGTTCAGTCTCGATACCTGATCGACTGGATCATTGCAAGTCGTCGGACATTGCACGCCGAGAAACACCTCTATCGCTTGGCTTCCTCTTAGATCGGCTTACGGCAGACATTTGGCAGACATCGCAAACACGCCAAAATGCCAATATTCTGGTCTTTTCTTGAACCGCAGGTGCATACGGTGTGCTGCCTGACCACTTGGGAAGGCACTCACGCAAGTGGCGCGCTGGTTACCTGTAACCGGCTCCTTCTTTCCCGGCCCCAGGGCCGGGTCGCCGATCCGGCAGGGATTGGCTCCGCCCATCGGGCGGAAGGATATGGCTTGGCCATATCTCGCCGTGGCATGAGGGGTTCATCCCTCTAGGCCGCGGCGAAACCGCCCCCAAAACCGGCTCCAGGCGAAAAGCAGTTCCGCCGCCAAACGACGATGCTTTACCGGCGCTCGTGCGCCACAGTATGGGGAGATGGAAGGAGCGCGTATTGCATGGCCGACCGCCACACCTCCAAGGACAATTCCAACGCAATATCAAAGGGATTGAGCTGGGCTGAGGAGGAGCTATAACGGCCCCGTCCACAATCCGATCCGACATATGGGAAATGATCCATGGCCAAAGATCTGGACAAGGAACGGGCTGCCATTGCGGCGGAAGAAGCCAAGCTGGTCGAACGCAAAAAGCAGCTCGCTGAAAAGGAACGAGATGCCTCGCTGAAGGTCATCGAAAAAGCGGGCCTGATGAAGCTGTCCCTGGAGGATCTGGAAGCGCTGGTCGGGCGCATCCGCAAGCTTGGGGTCGAGGAGGTTCAGCGTCGCCTGGCGGCGTGAAGGCCAAACCGATCCTGACGAAAATGGGCAGGCCGGGCTCGATGCGCAGCCTGCCCAATGACCCAGGCCATAAAATCTTGGGGAGAGCCTCACCGACCTCCCCTTTAGATTTCAGTAGCTGTCGTCCAGCTTGCCTGAAATGCTGCACACCACCCGGTTGATGATGGTCGTTGGCAGAGCGCCATAATCGCCTTCATCAATGGCGAAGAACCCACCCTCTTCATCCCGGATGATGTGCTGCGGAAAGTAGCTCGTCATCGCGCGTAGCTCGGCGTTGGCAAATGCTGCGATGTAGGTGCCCTCCGCGGCGAAAGCGTTGTGATTGATGTGCATGGGTTTTCCTCATCAAAATGAAATGATGGAGGTCAGCGGGCATGTGGATCGTGGCTGGGTCAACGACGGCGAAGCCGCCGCGAAGCGGGGAGCGGAGGACCCGATTTTGCTGCGGCCGGAACGGAGCGCAGCGCAGTGGAGGGCGCGGCAAAATCGGAGGGTCTGCTCGTCGTTGAGGCAGCCATGGTCCACATTACAGGAGAGAAAATCAGTGAGATATTCCCCCTGTGGTTGGCATGCCGTTTCTAGGGAACTCGACACGCCGACCTAGGTGGTACGCGTCATGCAGGCACGATGTTCAAGGACGAAAAACAACACCCTCGGGCAGGGAAAGCCGAGGGCGCTGCTTGCATGCTGTCGGGCATCCAAGTCGGGGCCAATCTAGCGGAACAGATCCGCATCGACAATCTACCGTTGGCCATACTGCGCCTCGTTTTCGCAAGAGAAAGCTCGGTAAGTTCGAGCAATCATCGGGAGCATTCGCACCTTACGGTTTCAATGCATCCGTCGGCCTTTGGCTGGCATGTCGGGAGATGATAGGGACTGCAATTAGCCCCGCCTCCAAGGGGGAAGAGGCGGGGCTTATCGGGTCCTCCAAGGGGGAGGCGGGTGAACAATGCGCTTTCGTACATGAGTCGCCTATTCATCGCGCGCATTATATCGTCGGAATCTAGACGACAGCTCGCCAGGCTCGGACCCACCCAGATGATGATCATTCTCGTCGGGCTCATCTTCGCTCCGCGCGAAAACCTGCGCAAAAAAGGTCTGCAGCGGCCGATCCCATACCACCGCTGCTCCTGTTATCAGTCCCGCCCCCACTAGCGGCTCTAATTCATATCGGCTGACCTGCACTGCCCCTGTATCATCGCCGCGTTTGAAGCTGCGAGGCGGGCCGAAGGCCCGCCCCGTTTCGTCAGTCCGCGCCGGCATTCGACGATAAAATACCAAATTTCTCGACAATCCGATCGGTGGTGAAGACGGTTTCGCCCTCGCGCTCGTAGGAGGTGTCGCGCATGGTACCCTCAGCGAAAATCAGGTCGCCCACCCGGAGACGTTCGGCGATAGTCTTGCGGTAACGCTCATTGAAGATGGTGACGCGGTTCCAGTTAGTGTCATCGACCCATTCCTCGCCGTTCTTGCGGCGGAAATTGCTGGCGATCTTGAGATGGGTGACATTGCCGCTGGCCTGGATTGCACCGACATTGCCAATGACTTCGAATTTGGCGAAATTGATCATGAGATGTCCTTCCTTCTTCCGTTGCTAACGCAAGGTTTGGCAAGCGCAGATTGAGGCGAGGACAAGTGAAAAAACGGAGGGTCCGCCATAGGCAGGAAACCGTCGCAATGCGCAGCATTGCATTTTTTCACTTGTCCTCATTAGCCGTATCGAAGCTAGATCAAACCGGTAGCGACGAGAGATGGAAAGATGGCGGATATCCACTCGTCCTCCGCTTGAACATGGCTATGATCTGCTCCAGTTCCGTTGAAAAATTATCCACATCGCAGCCGATGTGATGCGTGGATTGAAGTTCATGGCAAATCCAATCCGTTGATCGCGGTCGCGCCGCAGGTTGCTACATCAGCTGGCAGCGGCTGTGTGGATCGACTACGCGCCCGATGAAACATTGTCTGGGCTGAAATGGTCGATTTCAGCAGCGTCTGCTGAAGCATGGGCAACCCGGCCCTGCGCGCGCGTGCCGTCCAGTTGCAGCCGACAGTCCGCCGCCGTCAGGCGGCCGCTTATTTTTTCATCCTGATACCCAGATGCTCATCATTCCAATCCTCATATCTGCGGTTCGGGAAGATCGCATCCACCCTTCTGCCCTGGGCCTTATATTCCTCTGCCGCTCGCTCAACCGCCGCTCGACCTGCAGCATTATTATCGCCCGCTAGCGTCACGTGCTCCACCTCGTCAGGTAGGTCGACATAGGGCATGGAGCCGGTGCCCAGGGTGATCCAGACGGGAACCTTGGGCGATTTCATTCGCATGGTCAGCCCATCCTCCGGGCCTTCGATCAGGATGATCCGCTTTGCCGGCGGCGCAAGCCGAACAGCGCTGCCACGGATCTGCCCCAGGCTGAGCTTAGGGTTTGCCATGTCGGCCTTTTGGCCGCCCTCCGTCAGGAAGATACTTTGGATGCCAACGATCTTACCGCGGCGATCCTGCGCTCCGAGCACCAGAGCCGAACAGCGGCGCCCACCAGAGCCGGTCTTTTTGTCGCGCCAGAGTGCCATGCGGCTATATCGCACGCTTGCAGGAACATCAGCGGTGATGCCCCGCGAGGCGAGATAAAGCTCTGCAGGCGTGCCCTTGATGCTTCGGGTGTCCTGCCATTCGGCCTGCGCGGCCAGAACAGCCGCAGCGCGGTCCGCCTTCTCCTGTCGCACCAGAGCGGCCCGATCCCGTGGGGCCGCCTCCGGCAAGCTCGCTTCTCCGAGCAGAATGGCGACAGCATCGACAAATTCGCGGCCCTCAAAATTCATGATGAAGTCTATGGCATCGCCCCCCGCGCCGCAGCCAAAGCAATGAAATACCCCCTTCGCATCATTGACGCGGAAGCTCGGTGTCTTCTCATTGTGGAAGGGGCAAAGGCCGACATGTTCATTGCCTGCTTTGCGAAGCTTCACATGTCGCCCAACAATGTGGCTGAGGTCAAAGCGCGCTTTTGCGCGCTCGACGTCCTGCTTGAATTGATTGCTACGCCAGTTCTTCATCACGGCTCGCCTAGTCAATGTCGCTCAACGATAGACCGCGCCGGGACACTCGCCCGCGACCATCCAGCCATTGTCCCATTTTGGTTTATAGATCGCCCTCCCCGCCTCCAGTTGCAGACAAGAGAGGCTGCGGCCCCGAACATAGACCATGGCCAATGTCCGGCCATAATCGTCAGTGCTGATCCGCGTCACCCGCAAGGGGCCGGTTATGATCTGCCGCAATGACGCCTTGCTGGCGGCGGCAAGCCGCGCATCGCATATCGCGCCAGGCTTGGGATAGGGACGACAGCGGCCATTGCTGGGATCATCGGGGGCATCGATGCCAAGAAGCCGAATGCGCTCAGCGCCGCAGCGAAGGGTGTCGCCATCGACAACAGTGCAGCTGGTCGATGCGGCAGCGAGAAGCGTGAAAGCAAGAAACACATAATCTCCTGAACCGGGGAATTTCTCTTTTTCTTTGAGGCACATGGTGCCCGAAAGTGAACCCAAATGGAAGCGATAACCGATTGAGATCATTTCCTTTTTCTGGGCTTGCAACTCCGAATGGGGCTCGGCTGCCGCGCGATCTCGGCTCTCAGAGCCAGCCCTCTGCTTACGAAGCCGAAGTCCCTCCATCATGCTGCCCCTTTGGCTATGCGGCCGGGCCGGTCAAGCCAGCGCAGGACAGTCTCGGGGCTGATCTGAGCATCGTTCAATCCTTTCGCGGGGAGGGAAAGTGGGCGGCGCTATGGCCGCCCAGTCCGGATCAGGCGGCGCAGGCGGTTGCAGGCGCGGCCATCTGGGCAAGGATGAATTCGCTGGCGGCCTGCGCGGCAGTCGCGGCGCCGAAAATGGCCCGCTTGTCACCGTGTAAAATCTCGAGCCAGTCCGCCACGTATGCGGCATGATCCTCGCGCTGGGTCGGCGCCATACCAAGCTGCGCGCAAAGCATGGCTGCGCCGACCTCGGCCACAAGTTCCTCGGCAGCCCGGATTGCAGTGCTTTTGCTGTATCGGTGCAACGTCTCCCGATCGAGGCGCGACTTGTGACCACTCGCGTGCACCATCTCGTGCGCTAATGTGGCGTAGAAAGCATTGCCGCTTATGAAGGCTGCGAACGACGGCATCCGAATATTGTCGGTAGCAGGCATATAATAGGCTTCGTTGCCGCCCTCGGTATAGGGGACACCATAGCGAGTGAAGGCGGCATCAAGCTCTGCGTCACGCTGATCGCGATTTTTCACTTCGACAACTGGAGCGGGATATTGGCTCATGTCCAAGCCGTCGATCTGCTCGACGTTGAACACGACATATTTTTTCAGATAGGAACGGGCGCGGTCTTCGCCCTCCTCCCCTTCCCTTTCCTGCTCGGCTTCACCCTTTGGCGTGAAGGTGCCGGCATGGACAACAAGATTGCCCTTCTCGCCCTTCCTGACCTGCCCACCCAGCTGGCTGGCCTGCCTGTACGTCATCCAATAGGGATTGGTGTATCCGCGCGACATGGACGCAGACCAAAGCAGAAGGACGTTCACTCCACGATAGGCGGTCCCCTCGTGCCGGAGCGGAAGCGATGCAGCGCCGGAGCCCCAACTGGGCGACCATGGGCGGCTGCCCGCCTCCAGCAGGGTGATGATCTGGTTGGTCACCTCTTGGTAAACGTCGATACGCGCGACCTCGGAAGGTTGGGCGGAAGGCTTGCGGGTCATGTCGTCTATTCCTTTTTAAATGGAGCCGAAGGCGATGGCGCGCCATCGGCTTCTGCCTGCTGGCGAAGCGGGTCGGGGAATGGCGCATCGAGGGCTGATCGCGGCGGAGGGGGATCACCCGCTCTGCACGGAGCGAAGCGCAGGAAGGGCGGGGAAACCGACGCGATCACCAAGCGGAGCCGCGCAGCGGCGCAGACGGCCAGGCCCTTGCGCCAGGGGGCCGGAACAGGCCCCGACATCAAATAGATGCGGCGCATCTGCTTCTGACGGGCAGCTTCCTCGGCGACTGTAAAAAGCACGACTTCGCCGATAGGCTTGACCTAATCTTGTTAGTCCCGCTCGCGATCGTTTGTCCTAGACACGCGCTCGCCTGCGCGGGTTGTCCCTATTATTGCGACATTTCAGCAGGATTTGACTAACTGAGACGTTCTAACGTATATGTGTCCGGGATAGTAGGTGAATTTCGACGCTTTTTGACGAACCGCAGGCTATCAAGTGTAAGCGAGGGGGTACTGCCCATGTTATCGGGCCAGATTCTGGATACCATGATCAGCTCATGTGAGAACGCCAAAAGCGTTCTCCGTCGGGCCGCCATAGACCCTTCCGATCGGAAGACCTTGAACATAACTATGGGCGCTACCGTAGCTGCTGATTTTCTTGGCCGTACGCCCGAAGCTCTGGCGAAAGCGGAAGCTCGCGGCCGCCTCCCCGCGCCAAAAACCTCAAACAACGGCAGACGTTTCTACACGGTGGAAGACCTGATCGCCATTCGTGAGACTCTCGGCATCAAGATGGGCAAACTTACTGATGAGCGCGCTGTTGTGATTGCGGTCCAAAACTTCAAAGGTGGCGTTAGCAAGTCAACCACCTCTAAGCATTTAGCAGATTACTTAGCCCTCCGTGGGTATCGTGTTCTTGTTGTTGACTGCGATCCTCAGGCTTCCATGAGCGTAATGTTCGATGTGGATCTCGAGGGATTAGTAGATGAGACACATACGCTCTCCAATTTTCTGTCACCGCGTATCGACGAGGCCGACTCATTTCGTAAAACAATCAGATCCACTGCTTGGCCTAACATCGACATCTGTCCCGCCAACCTTGGCCTTCAGGACACTGAGTGGGAATTGACGGCGACGATTGAAGAAGGTCCTCAAGCAATTGCCGGCGCATTTCGCATGTTGCGCATTGGACTTGAGGAAGTTCGCTATGATTATGACGTCATTATCCTCGATCCACCTCCGGCCATGGGTTTTTTGGGAGTCAACACTTTAAGTGCGGCCGACGGCCTCCTCATACCAGTTCCCGCGCGCCAACTAGACTATCTTTCGACGATACACTTCATGCAGACCTGCCGCGAAGCGATGAGTCTGGTTTCAAAATTCGATGCAACCGTTGACTATGGCTTCATTCGAGTCGTTTGTACGATGTTTCAGCCGAACCGCACCAACGAAGCCCAAATGCTTCAGGTTATGGAAAAGACCTATGCTGGACAAATGCTTTCCACACCTATCCTGCTATCTGAAGAAATAAAGAATGCAGGTATCGCAATGTCCTCAATTTACGAAATTAATAAGCCATACGGATCACATCAGACATATACTCGGTGCCGGGACAATTTAAACTTGGTGTTCCGAGAACTTGAGAAGGACATCTGCAAGCAGTGGCCGTCACGACTCACGCAACTCGGCACTGATCGCTTGACGGAGGCAGCATGAGCAGCGGACCGGCACGCCGTCGTAGCCTCCTAACCAACGCGATCGACAGCCTTGCGACTCCGCAGGCCCTGTCTGAGCCCGCAGTGGGCGCGGCTATGCTAGAGGAAGAGCAGGCGGGGGCCCGTAGGGAACCATCGACCCCTGCATTCCTCGAGCGCCGTGGCGTCGCGTTCGACGAAATTGCTCGAACGGTGAAGCGGCTTACCATAAAGCTTCGTCCAGATGAGTGCAGCGTCTGGCCGGGCAACGCACGGGAATACGCCAATCTTACATACGAGCGCTGCGCCTCCTTGATAAACTCCATTAAGGAAGAAAACGGCAACCGTGAGCCGGTCGTAGTACGTAGGACGCCTGATGCGGAGAAACCATACGAGCTAATTGTTGGTACTCGACGTCATTTTTCGGTTTCTTGGCTGCGCGAAAATAATCACGCTGAGATTGACCTCGTCGCACGTATAGAAACATTGGATGACGAAGGCGCATTTCGCCTCGCCGATATCGAAAATCGCGAGCGCCAGGATGTAACCGATTTGGAGAGAGCTCGTAACTATCTCCATGCCGTCGATGCTTATTATAACGGGGTCCGTAGTCACATGGCAGCCCGCCTGGCGATCGGAAAGCAGAACCTGCACAACTTGCTTCAGCTCGCCGAGTTGCCCCCCGAGGTGGTTCGCGCTTTTGCTGATCCGTCCGACCTAAAGGTTCGTCACGGGATGAAGCTATCCCCACTTCTCAAACAGCCGGATCTCCAAGAGGCAATCTTGATTGCTGCACGGGAGCTCGCCCAGGAGCAGGCATCTCGTAGAGCTTCAGGTCAGGAGCCCATCGAGGGGCCGCAAGTCTACCAACGTCTTGTCACCGCGAGCCCGAAGAGAACGGAACGGCCGTCGTCTCGCGCGAAAGCAAGGGTCAACTCCCCAGACGGTGAGGAGATTGGCCTCATTGTCTCTGACACCAAAGCCAAAGGAATGACGATCAACATCAATCCGAAGCGGTCGATGAACGTTGAGGAGATTCTCGCAGCGCTTCGTCCAGTGATCGAAGCGGCGAAATTCGCCAAACGATGACCGCCATTATCGTTTAAATTCAGGTGTTTAACAGCGAGTAAAACAGGTTTTACTTGTCGAGCAGTGGAATGACCATGGCCTCAAAAAAGGATGCGCGCGACGATACTCAGGTTGACCTGTTCCTTCCGCAGCTCACCGCCCTCCCCTTACGCGACCAGCGGGAAACGATGGAGCGGCCCTTTTTTTCTCTGTCCAAACGCAAACGTCTAAAACCAATCGACTATGTCAGTCCCGATCGCAAGGTGACGGTCCATGTGAGCGCCAACTCTGAGTACGGGCTGGCTACTATCTACGACCTCGACATTCTGATTTACTGCGCGTCGGTTCTCATTGAGTACAAACGTCAGGGCAAAAACGATATCCCCCAGACATTGCATGTCGTTCCATATGATATGCTATCAACTCTGAAGCGCGACGTAGGCGGCCGAGCGTATGAATTGCTCGGCAATGCACTTGACCGTCTCCAATCGACTACCGTGAAGACGAATATCCGCTCGGGCGATGCAGTTGAAACGACGTTTTCGTGGATTGACAGCCACAGCCAGCTCAAGGACCGCAACGGTCAAGTTCGTGGGATGCGGATTACGCTTGCTAAGTGGTTTTATGATGGCGTCCTTATGGAAGGAGGAGTTCTTGCCATTGACCCGGCGTATTTCTCATTAACGGGAGGGCGCGAACGCTGGCTTTACCGTGTTGCTCGTAAGCACGCCGGGGGCGCAGGTTCGGACGGGTTTTCGATTGCAATGCCGACACTATACGAAAAGTCGGGTGCGGAGGGCGACTACAGACGCTTCAAGTTTGAGATGGCGAAGATCGTGCGAGAGAACGGATTGCCGGGGTACTCGCTCGAGCTGATCCAGAGAGAGGGCACTGAGCCAATGCTGAGGATGACGAGACGCGATGCGGAACGTCAAGGGGCCCCCCTACCCTCCGCGCCGCTTCAAAAACCTTCAACCCCAAAAGAGAGTGAAACGCAGGCGTCTGATAAAAACCCGATCAGCTTTCCCGCCGAGGGCCCAATTTCTTTTGGGGCATTTGGCGCCATTGCGCGCGCAAATCTTCCCAGTCCTCAACGTGACCATTCGGCCGTTGCGGTTGAGTTCCGCAATTTTTTACAGACCCGTGAAATTGCCTTTGATGCGCCAAACATCACCCAAATATTTGCAACATTTTGCTCTAAGCAGCGGCCCGCTAGCTGAGGCTAAATTGAGTGGTATCGATGGGCTGCCCCCCCTTCCCCACGCTGACAGCACCCGCACCAGTAAGCGCACGCCCCTGCTAGTGGCGTTCCCAAAGTCCCGAACAGTGGACTCGTACAGTATATAGGTTGCCTAGGCGCTCTGAGGGGCCTCCCTTCCGTACAACTCAAGATAGCCACTCGCCAGTTATCTAAAGCTCCAGGACGTGCAGCAGTGCAGCTTCTTAGTTCCGGTTGCCTGATGGCAGCACGACGGATCCAAAGCTATGCCGATCTCCTTCCTGAAGAGAATTGATAATGCAGACTAGGGCGCGAACTCATAAATTGAGTTGAGCTCTCCGCCTTCGCATGATTCAGGCGCTCTTTGAGAATGGAGGGCGTATGGCGCGGCGGCGGTATGAACTGACGGACAAGGAATGGCTGATCATCGAGCCGTTGCTGCCCAACAAGCCCCGCGGTGTTCCGCGGGTAGATGATCGGCGCGTGCTAAATGGAATTCTCTGGCGCTTCCGTTCCGGTGCGCCTTGGGCCGAGATCCCAGAGCGTTATGGTCCATCTACGACCTGCTACAACCGGTTCGTTCGTTGGCGAAAAGCCGGTGTGTGGGACCGTCTGTTGGCAGCGGTTTCCGCTGGCTTCAACGGCGAACTGGTGATGATCGATTCCACCTGCATGCGCGTCCACCAGCACGGTGCGACGGGGAAAAAGGGGGACCTGGAGATCATGGCATGGGACGTTCCCGGGGCGGCCTCACGACCAAGCTCCACGCTCTTGTCGACGCTGATGGACGTCCTGTCAGCCTGCGACTGACGGGTGGGCAGGTCCACGATGCGTGCGAAGCCGAAGCCCTGATCGAGGCTATTCCCCAGGGCGCCACCCTGCTCGGCGACAAAGGGTATGACAGCACCGCAATACGCCAGGCTGCGGCAGCCAGGAACATCTGGGCCAACATTCCCAATCGCTCCAATCGCAAGCAGCGCTTCGGCCTCTCGTCCTGGCTCTACCGCCAGCGCAATCTCGTCGAGCGCTTCTTTAATCGGATCAAGCAGTTCCGGGGCATAGCCACTCGATATGACAAGGATGCTGCCAACTACCTGGCGGCGATCAAGCTCATCTGCACACGCCTCTGGTGCAATGCTTAATGAGTCTGCGCCCTAGCTCGGTTCAGCGCCGCGTCATTCTTGTGGCTGCCCGTCACGAGACACGGGGCAGCTCAGATAACGCATCCGCACCTCATTGGGCGTCTCCAAATATCCTGAAAGCACGAGCGCTCAGGTGGTACATATCTTCCCGCTCATCCGCTGGCGCGCTGCCAGGATACATGAGATAGACTGGGTGCCCGGTATTTTGGGAACATCCACGGCCATCTTAGCTGTTAATCGACTCATGTTCCTTCTTGAAGCGCCTATCATGTGGAGCTCACAGCTGCCCGGATCATAGATGTCGAATTTGAGTAGGCGCGGCGACCAATTTGATCGACTTACGCCGTTCCCGAAGTACCGCGACTCTGCAGATCTCCGATAAGATTGATACTGGGACAGGCAGGGGAGGGGACGGCTGCCGTTCCTATAATCCCGTGCATCCGGCGGACAGAGACTGCGATGAACAACCTTAGACGCTGAGATGGCTATTTAGCTTCAGCGGCCTGTCATGTTGGCCGTTCCTAATATCCCGTGCGGCAAGATCACGAGCTCCCCTCAGATCGCAGACACCTTCGCCACCAGAGAGGCGTCGACAATCGCTATTTTAAAAAGCCGGAGCACCTCACGACCACAAAAAACCGCGGTTTTCTGCCGATTAGCGGCTAGGTAAAACGCGTTTTACCGGAGGAAATCAGTCCATGTCTGCATGTGTGACACGGGATTTCAGGAACAACCCTCCGGTACATTAAGAACAGAATCACGGTGCATCAGGAACACTGCGTTCGGGACAATAGGAACGGAGCAACGGGATTTCAGGAACGGCCTACCTAACCCGACTCGCGAGAAACCCACGATTCGCGGAACAGCCAATCTCTTTTAACCTTTTATAGATTCCTTAAAGGAGTAAACGAGCGCCTGCGGCGCCTCTTCTTGATTGATGTATTATGATTTAATGACGCCGGCGGTCCAATTTCAATCTGGGAGGATATTTAGACAATTTTTCCCGAACAGAGAGTGAGACCGAAGCCCGAGCTTTCTAGAAGCGCCGAAGCACCGCTGATGAGGGGGAATGCAATCCAAAAACGAGGGCGTTTCGTTCCTCCACGCTGGGCAATCAATTTTGCCGTGCGCGCGTCTTAGAGAGAATCTCCTGATCCCTTTCAATCGGGCACTGCGTTACGTAATGCATGGCATTCGTGCGTCGTCTGCATAGGCATTGATCGCGGCTTCGGGATGGTTTCTCCTGACCTGCGGATGCGCCATGTCGCAGGCGCTCTGTGCAGCGCCGGTGCAAGACTTCTGTAGCGTTAGTGCAGCACTAGGCCGGGCAGAGGAGGAATGCCGGACGACGGTAAAGACGTGTCCGTTGCTCGGGCGTACTACACGGAAGCGTGGAGTTGGACAGAAAATTCTAGGTTTACCGGTGAGTGTGGTTGAGGTGGCTGTCTTAGGACGAGAGGACGGCAACCGTCGGCAACACTTAGATCGATCCGCCTCAGCCGCAGGGCAGCGGAACGGGGAGGGGAGCCCAGCTTGCTTGGCGCTAGCACGAGGGCGGCAGCAAGATTAAGCACCATAAGCGCATGTTGTGTTAGGTTGCCCACGGCTTTGTATGAACGGAAGGGCGATCAGGTAGCGTTTGCACTTAGTGGGTGCTAAGCTTCGAGCCGGCGGCTGATCTGTTCAGGCAGTCGGGGCACCGCGGACAGCTCGGCCGCGCCGATTGCAAAGCGCGACGGCATCACGCAATCGAATACGAATGCGACAACCAGCTGGATATAAGCACTAGGCTCAAGCGGGCGGCGGGTTTCTCAAACCCATCACTCCGCCCCCGCAATTCCATGTTGAAGGCTTGTCAAATGATGCCAGCACAGACTGGGGTCAGCAAACGCCTCTGCTCTGCTGGGACTTGGTCGAAGCAAGTCGCGTTACCCTGCCTGACAAAGAGACTTTGCAGCTGGATCCCAGCGCCGTAGGTGCGCTTCCGAGGGAACTTGCCCAAATTCGCCCTCAGAGCCCCGTAGGGCGCTCTCGGAGCCCCTTGGCACCCTTACCCTATCGGAAGCTTCTTTTGGCGCTCTAAGGCCCGTTTGCGGGCACTTTTGCTTAGCCAATAAAAACAATGACTTATGGAAAAGCGGCTCATCCGAGCGCGCGAGACCAGTTTATGCGCAGAAATTTGAGCTATCATCTGACTTTCGAACTACGGAGGATACAGCGGCTCTCTGCTGTTCGCAGAGCACCCGCCTAAGCTCCCGCATGAGCAGGGAGGGGGAGAGATCGACCGCTAGTCGCACGGACGAGGGTTGCTTCCGCTTTCTGACAACGGGCGGCCGCCATGACTCCCGGCGGCCTCCTCGAATGACCGTCCTGGCTCAGCGCCGGAGGTGACCAATGTTGCAACGGCAAGCAGGCTGAGCGAAAGTCATGTTGAGGGTCTTGGGAGACGCCTTCGGGCCACGCCGCCGCCGCCAAGCAGGCGGCCTCAGCGCGGCTCGGCCTCCCACAGCTCAGGAAATGCGACCGGCAGGGTGACGGTTGTGCTGAAGGGTGCAAAGGGAGCCGGGCAGTTGGCCATACGGTTTGCTTCCAATTGACGCAGCAGCTTCGCGGCACCGGCCTTGGTTGCGGGGAGGGCGCGGGCGAGCTGGGCCGGGGTGAGGGCACCCAGAGCAAACAGCAGCAGCCAGCTCGGCAAGAGCCGCGAGTTCGATCGCTGATCTGGAAATTCCCGCGCAAAAAGCTCGGCGGCGCGGGGCAGGCGGGCGATATCGCAGGCCGTGTCGTGGAGCGCCTCGCGCAGGATCTCGGCTGCGTCGGACCGGCGGTCCTCGGGCGAGCGGTCGGCGCGGAACAAGCGGCGCTGAACGATGCCGGGGCAGGGGAGGGGGGTTGCGCTGAGATGAAAAGCCTGGCCGTTTGCTGCGGCAGCGAGGTTCACCGCCCAGCAAGGGGTGAGAGCGGTAGCCGCGAGCGGGTCATCGTCGATCGCGGTTGACGTGCGAAACCGGTCGATGAGCGCGAGCAGCCGTTCGAGCGGGGCCGAAGGCAGCGCTGGATCGGTGAGGGCGGCGAGCACGGCATCGAGCGTGCCGGCGCTTGTTGCGACAATCTCGGCCGCTGCGGCGGCTTCGCTGGCGAGGGGGCGAATGGCGAGCCGGCGCACCGCGCCGATCGCTTGGGCGAGGGGATGCATGCGGTCCTTCAAGGCGCGCTCGAGCAGCGCCAGGAAGGCGTTGCGCTCCGCTGCGCATTCCGCGCCGATTAGCTGCGCGCCGAGGCTGATGGCACGGTCCTGGCGATACTGCTCCCACGCGCGGGTGAGGCAGCGCAGATGGAAAGAGGCCCGCATTTCCGGGCTGTAGAGGGCAGGGGAGGCGAGCATGGTGCGCGCCAGCGCGTCGAGTTGGCCGAGGCGGAAGGCGATGGGAAGGACATCAATCGCGGTGCGCACGGGCAGCCTCCTCGCCGTTGGGGCTAGCCGGACCGCAAGGTGCGGTCAAGACCGAGTATACTAAGGTCTTGCTTTGGTATCCTATCGTGACGAGGGCCAAAGACACGAACTATCCATAATCCGAGCATGCAGTAACATCGGGATTGCTGCAAAGCCGCGTTCATCGAGAAGAAAGCGCGTGCAACTTGCTGTTGATCCCTCCGCCGCTGAGGCTCCGCTCCCGCCTCTGGCGATGATGCTACGCCTGCACGGCGGCCAGATCGACGGCAGCCGGGCCAGCCAGCTCTCGACGCGATCGCGCCCGCGACCAAGGCGGCGATGCTTGCCGAACTACGCTGCTTCTTGCGTTACTGCGGGCGGCAGAAGCCCCGCGCCAGGCGGTGCCGGCCACCCCGGACACGCTGGTCCATATCTGCGCTGGCTCGGCACCGCCAAGCGCAAGCCCGCCAAAGCGGCGACGCTCGCGCGCCGCCTCGCCAGTATCGCGGGGATGCATCGAATCGTGGGCTTTGGCGAGATTGAGCCGCTGCCAACGCAAGCGGGCATGGCGCGCGATACCTTGAAGGGCCTGCGCCGGGCCAAGCGCGCGCCGCAGCGTCAGGCCGCGCCGCCGCTATGGCGGAGCGATGAGCGCGGCGGAACGCTCACCGACGGGGGTGAGCTTTCCGCCGCGCTGCTGGAGAGCCGCGGCAGCTAGGCGGCAAACGGCAGGGTGATTACGCCATGTGCCGTTGTCCTGCCCATGCAGACGGCGACCCAAGCCTGTCTGTCCGTGTCGGGCGCAGCGCGGTGCTCTTTCACTGTTTTGCCGGCTGTACTTCTGATGCGATCATCGACGCTCTGCGTACCGGGCATTTCGCACCCATGCCGGGCCATGATCCGGGCCGCCGTCACTCAGGCGGCAAGGCGGATTTCAACAAGTTGGCTTTATCCACTTGGCGCTTTGCTGATCCCGTCATTGGAACTCTGGCAGAACGGTATATCCGCGCTCGCGCCATTGTGCCGACAGGCATCACCGCCCGGTTCGACGCGCGTTGTCAGTTGGTGGTGGTGCGGACAAGGCGGGCGCGCCCGTTCTTATCGTTCCTGTCGGGGAGGACGCGTGTGTGGTCGCGATCCATCGCACCTTTTTGCGTCCTGAGGGGAAGGGCAAGGCTGCGATCGCCAAGCCAAGAGATTGCTGGGTAACCCTGGCGGCTGAGCCGTGCGGTGGGGTGGCATTCCCGTCTATGGCATCTTGCGGCGTGCCGAAGGGGTGGAGGATGCCGCCAGCGTCATGAACATGCTGGAGCCGGATACCATTGTATGGCCGATGCTGGGATCGAGCGCTATCAGGCCATCACCATCCCCGAGAGCATTCACAAGGTCTAATTTATAGCCAGCATGGCGGCGCGGCAGAGCGCGCGATCGACCGTGCGACGCCCCATCTCACCGACAGGGGACGTCAGCTCGATGTGAAGCTGCGCCGCACTCCGGTGACTGGAATGACCTCTTGCGTGAAATCCGTGCGCCGTGAAGCTGTTCCGAGGGCTTCCACATCATCGGCGGATCATGCTCGCGGTGATGTTCGGGCTGTTTCAGTTTAAGCCTTGGCGCAGCAGAAGCAGCAAATCGACCGGATTTCGTCACTGCGTTTGATCGACGCATCGCCCCGCGTGATTGATGGCGACACCCTTGAGGTGCCGGGATCAAAGGTCCGCATCATTGGGATTGATGCGCCGGACGATGAGCTTCAACAGCTAAAGCAGCTGTCAGCGCACATGATAGAAGGTCTGGTTGAGCGCGATGACGGCGTCCAATGTGCGACGAGTTGTTTGATGTCGCGTTCGGCAGGAACAGCAGTGCCGTGCCCCAGCGACGAGCTATAGTCGACTGAACTTTTCCTGCCGATTGAAGAGGAATGGGGCGAGCGTAGCGGCAACGATGGTGGCGCAGGGCTATGCCGTCGATTATCGGGGACATTCTGGCGGAGCCTATGAGAAACTGATGCAGCGGGCGGCGCAGCTTCGGTTTGGTCTCTGAAAGATCGACTATGAAGGGATGCAGCGATTGGCTATTTCTCGAGCGTCTCTACCAGCGATGTGTACCTGATCTCCCGGCAACTCACAAACTAGTCGATGCAACGTCAAGGTTACTTGGTGGCTACCTTGGAAGAGCATCGAATTGATAACTTCGTCGGGATCAGTGGAGAACAGTTTGGTAAAAAGAGGGACTGTCAGGAATTTCGTGTGCGGCGAGGCATAATGGGCAACAAGGAGGCCGAGTATCGACGCAAAGAACCCTCGATACCGAACGACATTCTCGACCAACTGCTGGCCGGCACTGACGCAGCAGCAGCGCTCAGCCAGGTGGCCTGCTCGATATATTGAAGAAGGCATTTGCCGAACGGGCGCTCAATGCGGAGATGGATCACCATCTTGGCCAGGAGGAGCAAGGGACCTACAGCCGGAACGGCTACGGCCGCAAGACGGTGACGACCGACGGGGGACGGATCGAGATCGAGGTGCCGCGTGATCGGGCGGGCAGTTTCGATCCGCAGCTGATCGCAAAATATCAGCGCCGTTTCCCGGTTTTGATGACAAGATCATCTCGATGTACGCGCGAGGCATGAGTCCCCGTGAGATCACCGGGCATCTGCGCGAACTGTACGGCATTGAGGCCTCACCCGACCTGATCAGCACGATCACGGACGCTGTGCTGGAGGAGGTCACGGCCTGACAACAACGCCCGCTGGACTCAGCCTATCCGCTGGTGTTCTTCGATGCGATCCGGGTCAAGATCCGCGACGAAGGCATGGTCCGTAACAAGGCGATCCATATTGCCCTGGGCGTCATGGCTGACGGCACCAAGGTGGCCCTTGGTTTGTGGCTGGAGCAGAATGAAGGCGCCAAGTTCTGGCTGCGCGTCATGAACGAACTGCGCAACCGCGGTGTCGAGGATATCATGCTGGCCGTCGTCGATGGCCTGAAGGGTTTTCCCGACGCCATCACCGCCGTCTTCCCCGAAGCGATGGTTCAAACATGCATCGTCCATCTGCTGCGAAACTCGATGGATTTCGTGGCGTGGAAAGAACGTAAGGCACTCGGACCGGCCCTGAAGGCCATCTACCGTGCTGTCGATGCCGTAGCCGCCGAGGAAGCGCTGACGGCCTTCGAAGCGAGCTTTTGGCGGCAGCGCTATCCTGCCATCGGCCAGAGCTGGCGTCGGGCATGGCCCGAAGTCATCCCATTTTTCGCCTTCCCCGACGAAGTCAGGCGGATCGTCTACACCACGGATGAGATGGACAAGACCTGTCTCGGAAAAATGTGCTATATAGGAGGTGCGCGGGCGACTCCGTGGCGAAGAGCGGAACTCCGGCTGTAAGTTCCGTCAGGCCGCCTTGTCACAGCCCTGCCGGTTTGGAGCGTCCGCGCACCTTTGGCCTTGTCTCCCACTGGGCAACAAATTGCTCATAGGCCTGCTCGGCATGCCGGGCGATGTCCATTTCCTGATCGCGCAAGGTCTTCACGTCGTACGCATGGGCTGGGCCGGGTTTATTGCCCTTCTTCTGCGGTTTTCCGGCCTTGAGTTCCATTGCCCGTCGCTTGTTGGCGACCAGCGCGGGGCGCGCCCAGCGATAGTCGGTCTGCTTAGTCAGCAGATGCCAGCACAGAACCGTCAGTTTGCGAGCGAAGGCAACTGCCGCCACCTGATGGCCGCGCTTTGCCCGGATACGGCCAAAGAAGGCGTGTAACGGCCCAGGCGTCTTGGCGGCTGCCCATGCCGCTTCGACCAGCATCGCTCTGGCGTGGCTGCGGCCGACCTTGCTGATCCGCCCATGGTGGGCTGCTCCAAGCCCCGACTGGTGCACCCGAGGGTTGAGGCCGAAGTAGCTCACCAGCTTTTGCGGGCTCAAGAAGCGACTGATGTCGCCGATTGCCGCAACAATCCCCGCCGCCACGGTCAGATTGACGCCCGTGATGGTCAGCAATCGGGCAATCGCACTATCGTCGAGTGCATCGCCGGCGATCTCTTTGTCAATAGCTGCCAGATCTTCGGTCAGCCGATCGAGCTCGCGAATGTGCCGTTCGATAGCGCCACGCTCGTCATCCGGCACGGGCTGGCGCAAGAGCCAGGCACGGCCGACACCGCTGAACAGATCGGCATGCGGACAGCGCGGGATCAGGTGAGCGTGCAGGACGGAATGCACCTCGTTCTTGATCCTGGTGCGGTGACGGGCAATTTGAAAGCGTCGTGCCACCAGCCTCCGCATCCGTTCCGTCGCCGCATCCGGCGTCCAGATTTCCGGCAGGTAGCCGGCTGCATACAGACTCGCCAGCGTGCCCGCATCGATCTTGTCGGTCCTTACATGAGCGTGGGCGATCGCTTTCACCTGAAGCGGATTGGCGATCACCACGCGGACCACGAACGGCGAGAGCACCCGCGAGACAGCCATGCAGTTACCCGTCGCCTCGATCACGACCCCGTCGGTCGATCGCAGTCCTTTGCCGAACCCCTCCAGCGCCGTCCGGGTCATATCGACTCGCCCGGCATTCCTGAGCCGGCCTTCTTCCCAAATCACCACCTCGCCAAAGGTTCGGTGGATATCAATGCCAATGACGCGTCGCATAAACGCCTCCTGTCAGCCAAAGTGACGGGAGCGGCAAGCGACACGACAACTACGGATCCGCGCTCGCAGCGCAACCGGGTGAGTCGCAGAGGCGGCCAGCTACTAACTCGAGCTCGCAGCTCATGATGTACATCGGCCTGCCCGCACATTCGTGCTCCCGGTGCCTCTATCCTGGATGGTCGCACCATATGCCACAACCTGTGAGTCGCGGCGGAAACTTCGGCACCGACATCCTCATACCGGTTACCAATGCCATCGAGGCCTTGAACTCCAAGCTTCGTCGCGCTGTTCGTGCGCGGGGCCATTTCCCCAATGACGAGGCGGCCACCAAGCTGCTCTATCTGATCTTGAACCGATCGGAAAAAGAGTGGAAAATGCCGCCGCGCGAGTGGAACATGGCGAAGGCTCAATTTGCCGTTCTCTTCGGCAAACGCTTCATCAGGGCCATGACGGCCTGATGGTCAACCGCCTCGCCGCACACGAAATTCCTGACAGTCCCGAAAAAAGACGCTCCCGATGGACTCTTCATCCTCTTCGCAGCTCGCACATCATCCAATTCGTTGACACGTTTCGCACGTCCAGAGAGCGTGGTCTTCGCATCAACGAACGATCAAAGGACTCTTGCACAGTTGGTCGCTCGCCCCTGTCGTTCTCGCCCTTGATAACCGTGACCAGGCGAGATTCTTGAGCACCTCTTTCATGGTTTCGCCGAACTGCGACAGCAAGGCTGATACGCGGATGCCGGCGTCTTCCATCGCCGCGATCTTGTCTCAGGCGCCGCGCTGGCCATCCGAGACGATCGCCGGCACGTCCCATCCGGCCGCGCGAATGGGCAGTGCGCCCGGGGTTGAAGCCGGCCCTCGATTTCAGCCGCGCTCCGCTCCGTCCTTGAGGAACTGTGCGGTTTCTTTTTCCGCACTGCCGCCGATCATGATGATCGACATGGTTGGGTAGCCAGTCAGGAACAAATTCCGGCACGTCTTTGAAGTTGGTGCCGTTGACGGGTTCGCCGCTGATGCCGACCAAAGTGGTCTGGCCGGGGCCAATGTTGGTGGTCTTGAAGGCCGCTTCGTAGGTGAGCGTTCCGGAACGGCTGAACACGCCGACGCTGCCTTTCTTGAAGAGGCCGGCTGGCATGATGCCGATCTTGCGTTTGGAACGAACCGGTCGCGCCGGTCACCCCGTGAGTGATAATCTTGGTGCGTATGTTGATTAGAATGAATTCGAAAAAGAACTTCCGGGAAATGAGATCGGGCTGGCGACGCCAATCTCTCGCAGCCTTTACCCGACCAGGGTTATCCCGTGTTTCCTATGATTAGCCGTGACCGCCCTGCTTCTTCACGCGAATTTCCCCATCCTTGGCGCGCCAGAGCAAGAATGCGCGCAGATCTTCGACGTCGGCGGGCTTGAAGTACTGCTTGAACGATGCCATGCCACTCGGTGCAAGAGCACCGTCAAGCAGCACGGAATTCAGTGCATCCTTCCTCATGATCACGGGCGAGCGGGCAAGGTTCGGCAAGAATACACCACCCAAATGACACGTGACGCAATATCGCGAATACAGAGTCGCTCCATGGTCGGCATCGCCACTCGACGGTTCTGCTTTTGCGACGTCAAGAAGCGGGGGCGGCGTGTATTCGGGATAGGCAGGAGCCTTGGCATTGCCGTCGATCTTGAAGACCATTAAGCGTCCTTGGCGGCGTGGCTCTGACCCGCCAAAGCCCCCGCTGCCGCCGAAGCCGACCAGAAGCGCGACATACTGCGTGCGGCCGATTTCGTAGGTGATGGGCGAGCCTATCGCGGGTGCGCCAAGGTCGTAGTCCCATGCCGCTTTGCCGCTGGCCGCATCATAGGCGATAAAATGGCGGCCGGACGCCTGAAAGACCAGTTTGCCTGCAGTAGTGAGGGTGCCGCCCGGCCATGTGGCGGTCGGCACGCGCCAACGGGCTGCTTGTTTGATAGGATCCCACGCGATGAGTTCAGTGCGGGATGACGGGACGGCAGGGCCCTGCTTTTCCTTTGTTCCGTGCGGTCCGGGGACGGAATAGTTGATGTTGACCGCCATATTCTTGGCGCCGTCGACATAGTCCAGTTCGTCAACGTCGCCGAACACCCGACTATTACTGATGGCTGGGAGATAGACCAGCCCCGTTTCAGGGCTGTAGCTCATGGGTTGCCAGGAGTGGGCTGATGCCGGCGCCAGCAACGCCACACGGCCGGTTTCGGTGAACCTTGCCTCCGGCGTTTCGATCGGGCGACCAGTCGTCATGTCGATCCCTGAGGCCCAGGTGACAGGAACATAGTTCTTAGCGGATATCAGCTTACCGTCAATGGCATCCAGGACGTAGAAGAACCCGTTTTTGCTGGCCTGCATCACTACATGTCGCTGGGAGCCGCGTAAGGGAATGTCGGCAACGATCAGGTGCTGGACGGCATCATAGTCCCAGGCATCGCGAGGCGTGGTCTGATAGTGCCACGCATACTTACCCGTCTTGGCGTGCAGGGCGACGATGGAATTGACGAACAAGTTGTCGCCCTTGTTCTGTGTGCGCAAACGATCGTTCCAGACAACAGGGTTCCCTGTGCCAATATATATGAGTTCGGTCTGTGGGTCATATGTGATGGCATCCCACGGCGATCCGCCCCCCCCGGTGATTTTCCAGGCGCCATCGGACCAAGTGCCTTCGACGAGAGACTTCATCACGTCGTCGGACGCAGCGCCATCAGCTTTTCCGTCTGGCCGGGGCGTCAAGTAGAAACGCCAGACCAGTTTCCCCGTGTCCGGGTTATAGGCGGAAACAAACCCCCGGACCCCGTAATCGGATCCTGCGTTGCCGATAATCACGAGACCGTGGGCGATACGCGGCGCTCCGGTAATTGAGTAGGGCTCATCGACAGGAGTGGTCTGAACCGTCCAATCCGGGTTGCCGCTTGTTCGGTTGATACCTACCAGGCGACCGTCGAGCGTCCCAACGATCACCTTATCTTTCCACAAGGCAATACCGCGGTTTACGACATCACAGCAGATCTGAAATGCTTTCTGGCCCGGCACCTTGGGGTCGTACTGCCATTTCTTGGCGCCTGTGACCGCGTCAAAGGCAAAGACTTTGGACCATGCCGTTGACGTGTAGATCGCACCGTCGGCGACTAGCGGTGTTCCCTCCTGACCGCGGTCAGTATCGACATCAGCATACCAAGCCAATCCGAGTCTCGTGACAGTGTCCAGGTCGATCTGGTTGAGTGGCGAGAATCGCTGTTCGTCAGCAGTGCGGCCATACGACGGCCAATCGCCATTTCCGCTGCTAGCACGGCCGCAGCCGGCCAGGGTAGAGGCGAGGCTGAGCGCCAGAAGCGCGGATAGGACGTTTTTGCCCATACCGGTTCCTCTCGTATATTCTGAGGTAATAAATCTCAGTGGATGATATTAATTGTACGCAAGGGTTGTCAACCAGCGTTGCATATTAGAGCGACTTGGATCCCTCATTGGCTGTTTGAGAAGGGGTGCACCGGCAGCCGGTGATTGTGGGTGCTGACCTGCGTTTGCGGCGACGCTGAGACTAGGATGACCGGGTTAGGCTGAGATCGAGTGGACTGGAGGTCATTGCAGATTCCGGGAGCTGGCGGCCGCTGACGATACCGGCGGTGTCCAGTCAGCGCCAAACAATAAACCCGCGCTGCATTCAGAGGAAAGACTTGTGCCTGCTGCTCGGCGGTGAGATCCCAAACGACGCGCTTGATTTCGCATCCGCACAATACTCCGCAATGGCGGATCCGCTTCAATCGCGGTTATAGTCTACGGAACGGCTATATTCATACCAGGGCAACCGATCGAGTTGCGAGCGGGCCCTTTGCCCCGGAACGGGGCCGAAACGCGGCGCAAGGTCCAGGAGCATAGCAAGATTGCTACCCGGAGAATGGATTGGCCATGATTGCAGAAGCGGATGGCCTGGCGTGCCGCTACGAGCGAAAGCCGTCCAGGTTCTTATCATCATCTGACTTAGTGCCAGCGCCTGTCCTTCTCGACCAATTATACTCTCTGCCGCAGCAATCGTGCCGAAAATGTACGGAACGTCGCTTTCGTGCGGTGCTCCGAGCAGCCCAGAGAGAATGGGCGAGCGGTGCATGAACATATAGGTATGGACAAGTGCGTGACGCGCCTGAAGATCGGCCATTCTGCGCGTGTTTCGAACGTAAGTGTAATCGCCCGTTACCGCCGCGAGAATTAGTGCGGCACTGTCGTGCGGATACTGCAGGGCATAAGCTTGATAAATCGTCTCCGCCTCAATCCCGGATATGGCCAGGAAGCGGGCAATCCGCCGAACGGCCTCGGCTTTCTCGATCGCGAAATTCTTCATTCCTCCTGCCAGCAGCGTCAAGCGGGTCTCATTGGCGACATTGCCGGCCAGCAACGGGATGTTTCGGGACAGGGGGCTTGCGTCGGGGTCGAATGGATGTCTTGAGAATGTTCGACCGTCAAGCATAGGCCGGCACCCGCTTTCAGCTGCCGCAATCAGGGTCGCCATGGGGACGGTCTGCAGAATAGGGCCCGTGAGACGCTCTAATCCGAGTTTCGCCGCGACCTTGCGCGCGATGGCGGCGCCCTCGGCAGGCTCAGCGAATCTGAGGCAGCCGCTGCAGCTCATCGCAATGGCCTTGTGAAACAGCCCGGCTGCCTTCTCGCAGGCAAGCAAGGCTGCCACCTTTGAACCACCTCCCGACTGGCCGAAAATAGTGACATTGCCTGGATCCGCGCCCATGGCCGCGGCGTTGTCGCGGACCCATTGTAAGGCGCAAACCATGTCCAGCACGCCAAGGTTGCCGGCATCCAAAAACCGCTCATCTCCATCGGCGATTTGCAAGAAGCCGAGCACGTCGAGCCGGTGATTGACAGTAACAAGCACAACGTCGCCGTCTCGTGCAAGGCCGTGACCCTGCAGGGCGGGCGCTGATCCCGCACCTGTGCGCCATCCGCCGCCGTGGAACCAGACCATTACAGGCCGGCGCGCTCCGTCTCGAGGTTCGGGGGTGAAGACGTTTAGGGTGAGGCAATCCTCGGAAATTTCCTCAACGGCTGCAAAGGCTGCGCGTTCTCGCGAGACATGAACCTGTTGCGGGGCGGAAAAACCTGAGCGACTGCAATCGCGGACACCGGTCCAAGGCGCGGGCGGTTGTGGCGGACGGAAGCGATTGTCACCGCCTGTCGACGCCGCATAGGGAATTCCACGGAAGACACAGATTCCCTGCTCGTAAAGGCCTTCAACCATGCCGGCCGTCGTACTGGCCCGGGGGCGGCCTCTATTAATTCCCTTGGTTGCAACCAGGAAAGGCGCGGCAAGAGCGCCAAGGAAAGTCCGCCTGTCCGCGGTTGGTCGCAGCAACGCAAGCTCCATGGATGAATCAGCGGGGTGGGGCAGCGTGCTCTGATTAGCCGATGGGACGGGCTCGGTTGACGGCTGTGGCATCGGAACGCGATCAGCGCGCCCGGCGGTGCGACGATGGGGGTAGCGGAACCGACCGAACCGTGAATGGGTTCGGGTCGGCGCCATCATCCCAATGATCCGTCTTGGATTCGACCATCCATAGCTTGCCCGTTGATCGAGTTACTCCGGTGGGCCGCTCCAAGCCGTCGCGCAAATTTTCGGCAGTCGCCCTGGTACCCTTAACCGTCAGCGAGAATACCTTTCCCAAACCGTTGTCGGCAAGATAGAGGCGTCCACCATAGGAGCGCAGCCCATCCGGTCTATTCAGCGCTACCGATATCTGGAGTGGCTGCGAAATGACGGGACCGTGCCTTCCTGGAGTTAGCCTGAAAATTTGGCCGCTCTCCAGGTTCGTGGCATAGAGGTCCTTGCCGAGGAAGGCTAGGCCGTCGACTCGGTTCAACTGAGGACCAGAGTAAAACAACTCGAAGGATCCATTACCTCTCAGGCGGAGTATCCGTCCATTGCCCAGGTCGCTAACGTAAGGTATACCTTCCGGCCCGATGGCAATATCGTTGCACGCGTTGGATTGGCCCGGGAGCGGCCAGGCGCCCTTCGCGGAGCCGGTCTCGAGATCGTAGGCTCGCAGCGTGCTATGTCTTTCCGTCAATGGTGGAGGGCGTTCGCCGGTCCTGGGGCTGATGACGGTGCAGGTCCACAAGGTGCGGCTTGGCTCATCCGCCAGCACCCCGTAGGAAATGCTGCCGAACGGCGTGAGGTCAATCCATCTCTGGGCTATGGCCTCCCCCGGGGAAGCACGATAAATATAGGGCTGGGCCAGGCTGCCGATGATTACTGCTCCTGCCCGCGTGCTGGTTATGCTTTCAGGGAAGACGTTCCGATCTGCAATCTGGATCGTTTCAAGCCGAGGCGAACCAAGTGCATTGATGCCGGATTGCGCACCCGTCAAGGCGCAGCTCGTCACGGAGGCCAGGACAAGCAGTGGGCTGCAGCGCTTCACCATCGTTTCAATCGTCACGGTTGAGACTCTCCTGATAATGTGATTCGTGCTCGAGCAGATTTACGTCAGGAACGCGTGCGTAGGGGCCAGTCGGACAGGCGGGATTCCGTGTCCCCATGAGCACTGCTCATAAGAGCACTGAGGCTGCGCACATTACCGAGCTGTTCGAGGTTTAGGACGCTTTCGACGAGCAGCGATGTTTGCCGGACGCCAAGCACCGGAGTCATTAGGCTTGAAGCCTTCTCGACAATCCATTCTCGGGTATACGGATTTGAGGACTCTCCGCGCGAAGGCACATCCCCTTGAGAAATGATTTCGCCATCCGCCATCGTCAGCTGGATGACCGGCGCCTTGGATCCAAGCGCGGCGGCGCGGCCCGGCGTCGAAGGATCGATATATTTGCCCGACTGGTTGTAGATCGTAACCGGAGCGATAGTGGTGATCGAACGCAGGCGAACCAGCAAGGGATCGGAAAAGCGGCTGCGATCGTGAATCGACTGGAAGGATAACCGCTTGTCGACCAACGTCATTGCCACCGCGTGCTGCATATTCGCGTCGGGTGGTCCGCCATTATCGGTCACGGAGTTAGGTTCATAGCGAACAACAATCTTCGCAATTCTACGCGGGTCGATAGTTCTGCGCTCCAGCAGCGCCTCAAGGCTATCCAGGACGGCTGATATTGCACCAGCTACCGGACGACGCTTGAACCCTGCCGCCAGAACGTCGAAACGTGTCCCCAGGCCTTCAATCATTAATTCTGGCTGAACAGTTTGCCCCGCAGCGCGAAACAGGGCGAAGAAATTGGCTGGTCCCTCAAAGATGTCGTGCACGGCGGTGAAGCCTGCTTTGACGAGCAGGACCGATGTTACACCTCCCCGGGCGCCGATGCCGCCATTTAGGAATCCTTTCTCGATATGGTCCGGGTCGCGTCGGAACGAGTCAATGCCCGAGCTTTGCTGGGCCGTGTAGGATAGCGCAAACCGGGTTTGCTCCGGACTCAGCCTGGCAACGCACGCCGCCGCCGCAGTCGCGCCGAAAATGCCGCAGACGCTGACCGTAGGCGTGCGGAAGTTCCTGAGCAGTCCTGCGGCTGTGCCAACTCGGCCGCCGATGTCATATCCCAGCGCTACGGAACGCAGAAAGCCGGTGCCGTTCGTTCCGAACTGTTCGCCTAGGGCAAGAGCCGCGCTGACAACGTTGATGCCAGGATGCCATGGACCGGAGGCCCCTCCCGTATCGTCTATTTCGTGGCCGTGGCCCGTTGTGCCATTGACCATGGCAGCGTTGATTGCGTCGGATTTCAAAGTGCTGCCAATGACGGTCGCTACTGGCTTGCCCCCGACGCCGGCTAGGAATGCCCGGCCGGCCCGGCCTGCGGGCAGCTGTGAGCCGGCGACGATCGCGGCAAGCGTGTCGAGAATATGCCACTTGGTCTGTTCGATGACGAGGGGCGGCAATTCGCGGTGACCGGCTCCGCTGATATATGCCGCGAGGCGTTCCGTCATGGGACTGACTGGATAATCTGCCGCGGTTTTCTCGCCCGGAGCGGGAAATCGTGCGTCATAGCCCGGATGAGAGAGGCTAGGTGAAGACGGGGGCGCCGTTTCGCCGAGGGCGCGGCCCGCGATCGCCACGCCGCCCGCGGCTGCACCCAGCCCGAGATCCCGGCGGGACAAAGTCGGTCCGCGCCGCCGGGCCTGCGTCTTAGACGCCGCGTCAACTGCGTTGCTCATTCCCTCTATCCCTCCTTGGCTTGTATGTGAGTTCAGTTCTTTACCGGTCGGAAAAGCGGCCACTTGGGCAGCGAAGTGCTTTCTGGCGATGGTTCGGCAACACGGCGCGGCTCAGATACCTTCTCTGCGAGGTCCAAGCGCGGTTTTAGCGGATCAGCGGCCGCGGCTGCACTGCCGTTGCGCATGAACTGCAGGACCTGGTCGCTCGATGGCTTGTAAAGAGGCCATTCGGGCAAACCTGGACCATTCGGATTGCCTGTCTTGGCGAAGTTCGCCCAGTAAGTGTTCATTGTCTTTGCGACGCGCAAGTCCTGATCAGACCAGGCGGGCCCGTAATTAAGACGCAGGACATCAAAGGCGAAGGCGAGCTCGCCGCCGTGGGGCGCGCCGTAGGTCCAGCGGGTCTGCAGCGCCTCAGGGATGTAGGAGAAGTAGTAGCGGTAAACCTTGGCTCCGCGATTGGCTGTTTCTGTCGCGACAAATCGTCCCGGCTCGATCATGTGGTCGTCCGCGGATACCTTATGCCGGATGACGCGCGGGTCTCCCGTCCCGTCCGGATCGTAAGATCTCAGCGCCTCTGCCTTGTGATCTCCGAACCGGGCGAGGGTGTAGTCTATCGTCTGGTCCTCGTAGACGCCGGTCGATGCGGTCACATCATCGCTGTTCGCGCCGATGATAAGGGAAACGGGCGCGAATTTGCCTGCCTTAAAATAATCCCCCTTCACGACGGGCAGGATCTTCCCATCCATCGTGGGACCGCCCCACGGCGTGCGGGACTCGTCAACTGTGCCTGGCAGGCCTGTCGAGAGATCGATCAGTGCCTCCGCCGGCAAGGCGCGAAGCTTCGCAAGCGCATCGGCTCCTGGCCCTTCGATGCCCTTGGAAGTTGCGAAGGCAAGTCCGAACTTCTCGAGCGATTGGCGGCCCGGTTGGTCGCGGTGCAGTTCCCGTATGTTGAGGCCATGTGTTGGTCCTGATTGGACGATCGCTTTCTGGAACAGGCCCTTGGCCAAGGGAGATACCATCATTGCATTGACGGCAACGCCGCCGGCGGATTCGCCGAATATCGTGACATTTGCAGGATCGCCGCCAAATGCGGCTATATTCTTCCGCACCCATTTGAGGGCGGCGATCTGGTCCAAGAAGGCGTAATTGGCTTTGGGTTCACCCGGATTGGACTTTGTCAATGCCGGGTGGGCGAAAAATCCGAACCTGCCCAGCCTGTAGTTGAAACTCACAACGACGACGCCCTGGCGGGCGAACGAGTCCCCCTGAAACAGGATGGGGGAGGTCCCTCCAACACTGAAACCTCCCCCGTAAAACCAAACCATCACCGGCAGCGGTTTGGCTGTAGATGCAGCCGGCCGCCATATGTTCAGGTAAAGACAGTCTTCGCTGGGTTCTGTGAGGATCAGAGGAATGCCGACGTTGCGGCTGTTCCGGTCAACCTTCTGCATGCAGTCGGGAGCGAAGGACCGAGCTTGCAGGACATCTTTCCAGGCCTTTGGAGCCTGCGGCGCGCGCCACCGTAGCGCGCCAACCGGCGGAGCGGCATACGGAATGCCTTTGAACGAAAGGACACCATCGACCTGTTCGCCCTGGACCTTGCCGCTCGTCACTGAAACGAAATCCGGACTCAGCTCGGCAGCAGCGTGGGAGCAGGCGAGGCTTACTGCCATCGCGGTGGTGAGGACTCTAGCACAACCGACGCCTATTTCGCGGTCAAGGAAATGGTCAAGGAACATGGAATCATGGCTCCAGGATGACTTATGCTGTGTGCTCATCGATCGGCTGCCTTCTTGGTGAGGTCGAGCCGCTGCTTGAGTGGATCGGGGCCGGCATCGATCGAGCCATCAGCGTGGAATTGCAGGATCTCGTCTCGTTCTCGATTATAGGAGGGCCACTGCGCTAAACCGGGACCATTCGGATCGCCGGTCTTCGCGAAGTTCGTCCAGTAGGAGGACATGGACTTCGCGACGCGGTAATCACGCGGTGATGCAACTGGTCCGTAGTAGCGAGTCAGGTTGTCGAAAATATAGGCAAGCTCCGCGCCGTGCGGCGCACCTGCCGCCCACCGCTCAGCCAGCCCCTCCGTCAGATATCCGAAGCGATATTCATAAACCGGCACACCGGCCGAGGAGAACGCGTCGGCAATGTATCGCGCGGGCTCTAGCATGATCGCGTCCATCGTGATCTTGTGCGAGACGCTATCATGATTGCCGGTTTGATTGGGATCGTATGCGAGTTCAGCCTGAGCGCTGAGCGGCCCGAATTTCGCGTAGGGGTCTCCCGATTTTACGGCGATTGGAGCGTCATCGGTGTTGGCCCCGATCATGATCGGAACCCTATGAAACCGCCCGGTTGAAAAATAGTCAGGATCGACAATGGGCAGCACCTTTCCGTCAAGCACCGGTCCGCCCCATCCGCCAAGCGGCGCATCATCGTTGGGCAATGGCGGCAATGGATTGAGGTCTGCAAGCGCCTCTGCTGGGAGGGCGCGCAGTTTTGCCAGCGCCGTCTGGTCTGAGCCGTCGATCTGCATAGAGCGAGCGAAGGCCCGGCCATAAGCCTCGAGCGGCACTTCGCGGCCGGACGGCACGGTAAGGCGCCGGCCGGAAATTCGGCGGTAGGGGCCGGACTGGATTATCGCCTTCTGAAACAGCCCTTCCGAGAGCGGCGAGGCCAGCATGGCGACTACTGATGCCGCCCCCGCCGATTGACCAAAGATCGTGATGTTGTTCGGGTCGCCGCCGAAGGCCGAAATGTTTCGCTTCACCCACTTCAGAGCCGCGATCTGATCTAGGAAGCCGTAGTTGCCCTTGGGCTCCTCCGCATGTTCCGCGGCTAGCGCTGGGTGAGCGAAAAAGCCGAAGCGCCCGAGTCGGTAGTTGAGCGTAACGACTATCACGCCGTGCCGGGTCAATTCACTCCCATCATATACTATCGGAGAACTGCCGCCCTGCGTGAATCCTCCGCCGTGAATGTATACCATAACGGGTATCGGACCAGGCGCGCGGTCGCGGAGCCGGAAGACATTGACGAAAAGGCAGTCTTCGCGGGGCTCTGCTGTTCCCTTCGCAAAGACCGAATTCGTGCGTTGCATGCAGTCGTGGCCAAATGCGCTGCCGTCGCGAGTGCCCCGCCAAGCTATCGCCGGCTGCGGTGCCCTCCACCTCAAATCCCCCAAAGGCGGGGCCGCATAAGGGATTGCCTTAAAGGACTCGACCCCGTCGACCATCCTGCCTCGAACCGCACCCCCTTCGACGCTGACGACCGGGGGAGACAGTTCGGTTTGCTGCGACATGGCCGGGATGAACCACGTCAGGCTGAAAGCGGAGACGATAATGGCGCGGGTCGTATTCATCCTTCTCCGTCCTTAATAGAGCGCGTCAGGCGCCTATTTTTAATAGAGTTCTCTGCACAGGCCAATTCCGGTCCTCCCCGCCGCGCGGCAGGAGAGTGCAGGAAAATTCGTCGGGCCGATTTTGCAGGCGAGCGACTGACTACAAGCCTCTTATGAGACATAGATTCCCAGTATACAACACATTAATGCCGCGATGCCCGCGGCGTCCCCTCCGCCACCGAGTAGAACACGACTGATACTGCGGAACGACAAACTTACATCGGAAATATACTCAGCACAATATACGCAATATACAAACATAAACTCAAACACCGCGCTAGGCGATGCCAAAAACTAGATAGTGCATGTTCCGTTCTATCGCCCCTTCATCGGAGATATCGAGCACATGAAAACTTGGAGCAGCCGATGACGTCATTAAGATCAGAAAACTGACGTCGTGATGTATTACAAATTGGAAACATTGTTCTTACACGGCAAAATTATCTCTATTGGGCCGCCCAACTCCGGCAAAACCGGCTGAAGAATATTTCCCGCTTGGCAGGAATTCATTTTCATCCTAAGATGCGCCTCTGAAATCAAAGCTACCAAGATGATTCGACTTGGAGCGTCGCAACGAGGAGGGGGTGATAATGGAAAAAATCGGGCTAAAGAGCATATTGCTTGCAAGCACTATAGCGGTCAGCGCACCGGCTTTAGCCGCGCAGGCGCCCGCCGAAAGTGCTCAGGCCGACGCAGGTGACATCGTCGTAACGGCTCGCAGGACCAATGAAAGCCTGCAAAAGGTTCCGGTTGCGGTCAGCGTCCTCGGTGGCGAGGATATGTCTAAGAACAATATCGTCGATAGCTATGGTATTCTCGCTCAGGTTCCCGGGTTGCAGAATATCACGCGAAATCAGGGGAATCCTTCCGCAGTCAGCTTCCTTAAAATCCGAGGCGTCGCGCCTGCGGCGGTGTATTTCAATGAGGCGCCGGTTCCCGCAATGCAGTGGGGTTGGTACGCTCCCTTCTTCGATCTAGCAAACGTTCAGGTTCTGAAGGGGCCGCAGGGCACCTTGTTTGGTCAGGCAAGCAATGCCGGCGCGATCCTGAACACTCCCAAGCGTCCGGGAGATGACTTCAGCGGCTATATGAAGGTCAGTGCCGGCAACTATAACTTCCGCTCAATTGAAGGCGCGGTTGATATTCCGGTGATCAAGGATGTTCTGGCTGTTCGCCTGGCGGGTATTGATTATCATCGTGATGGATATGTGAGGGATTCTCTCTCCGATCGGATCGTCGCCGGAACGATGGACTACAAGGTCGGGCGCGCGACCATCGTATTCACGCCGTCTGACAACATAGAGAACGTCACTTTGTTCCAGTACGAGCTGGTCAAGGACTTCGGAGGAGCCGGCACCAGTACGCCAGGCGACTACAGCATGGTGCCGAACGCGCTGAACAACACCATTGCTGCAACCAACGGGATGACGCTTGCACAGCTTATCGCTGCTCGCGATCAGATCCTGGCCAACCAACGCGTGATTGGACCTTACCGGACCCAGGGATGGTCCAACGGATGCCCCGCTTCGGCGCTTGCTCCCGCGACGACCTCGACGGTGCCTGGGCCTAATGTGTCGTCCGTGGTGCCCCAGCCATGTCCTCCAGGAGGCGGGTTCTTCCGCGACTATGAATTGATTAATACCACCACCGTTCATCTCGGGGAAAGCTTTTCTCTCAAGAACGTCTTCAGTCACACATGGGGCAAGATGACCTGGTTCGGGTTGAGCGATAATGACGGCACCCGTATCATCGGCAACGAGCTCAACCCTCGCAACGTGTCGATTGTGAATCCGACTCCGTCCGGCACGTCTGAAGAGCTTCAGGTGAACGGGAAGTTCAACAACTTCGACTTCGTCCTGGGTGGTTTCTACTATAAGGAAACTCCAACGAATGTTTTGGGCTTCGGGAATTACACCACTAGCATTAGTCAGTCCTTGACACGGTCGATCATCCAGACAGTCAGCAAGTCAGTTTACGGCCAAGGCAATCTTGACCTTTCCGGCGTCTTGCCGGGCCTGAAGGTCTTCGCCGGCGCAAGGCGCACCTGGGATACCGCACGGCGCCAGCAATTCATCTACGCACCGGCTGCATTCCCGACCCTCACCCAGACGGGAAGCAATGGGGGCCCTGGAACGGCAACGGGGGAGGCGCATTGGCAGCACACCAGTTACACTGTGGGCGCTCAGTACCAGATCACCCCCGACACTATGGTCTATCTCAACAACTCGAAGGGGAATAGCGCTGGCGGGCTGCAGAACAACAATGTCCTGCCTAAGTTCGATCCGGACCAGCTCAACAATCTTGAATTTGGTTTTAAGACCATAATCCGTGCTGGCGATACGCGCATTCGTGTGAATGGCGCCGCCTACTACGGATGGTACAATAATGTGAAGGTCAACACGGTCCAGAACCTAGAAACAGCTCCTGGATCAGGCGTCTTCTCGCTGATCAACTCGGTTGACAACGCAGCGCAAGCCCGCATCAAGGGCTTCGAGCTGGAGGTCGGGGCAAATGTCGGGCGGTTGTTCGAACTGAATGGCTTCGTTGCCTTGCAGGATCCCAGATACACGCACTACAGGTTCTTCAATTCGCTCGCCAACACGACCGTTGACCTCGTGGATCAGCCGTTCTCGCAGGCACCCCGCTGGCAGTTGGGCTTCAGCCCCACCTTCCATGTACCGGTCGACGAGGAGAAGGTCGGGAAGATCGATATTGGCCTGGCGATCAACTGGCGGTCGAAGATGTGGGCTAATCCGGTCAAGCCGGTCGTCCCCAATGACCCCAACAACCCCGATACCGGCCTGCTTTGTGTGGTTCCGAGGACCGCGGCATATGGATACGGCCCGCTGTCAGCCGACGGCAAGAAGGCTTATAAGGGCTGTGCTCCTGCCGCTGGCAATATCAACCTGAATGTCAATTGGGAAAATGTGCTCGGAAACGAAGGTGTAAGTCTGGGTTTCACGGTCACCAATCTCACCGCAAACCACGCCATTTACGGCCTGAGCTCGCAGTATGACACCTTGAACGCGAACCAATATCAGTACAACGAACCGCGGATGTATCATTTGACGTTGGGCTATAAGTTCTGACGATCTAAGGTATTATGTTGGACGGAATTGTTAGGGGGGTCTCGCTGTGCGGATGCACAGGGAGATGCCCCGCTTTTTTCGTCGCCGCACAGAATATCATGAAGGGCGTATCATAGCGCGGTATGGACAAGTCTAGCGCAACAGGCTGTGAAGTGAGCGACATCGGAGAAGGATCGAAGTGTCTAATGCGCAGCGGGCAGCATGCCCTTCAGAATCGATGCCGTTGGCTGAACGTCCAACACGCTTCCGGTGGGTGGTCCTGGCCATCGTCGCTTTCGGCTATTTTCTCGCCTCTGCGGATCGTGCCAACCTGTCGGTGGCGCTCCCTTATCTGAAGTCCGATTTCGGGCTATCTAATGCCGAGGCAGGGGCTGCAGCCAGCGTTTTTCTGTTTGGCATCGCTGTCATCCAGATCCCAGGCAGCCTTCTGATCCAGCGGCTGCGTGTGCGCGCCGTGATGGTTCTGGCAATTATGCTTACGTCGGCCGCAACAGTCTTTACCGGCATGGTTTCCTCGGGCACCCAGCTGTTGGCCGCCCGGCTCCTTTTGGGTGTCGCCGAAGGACCCATCCCCGTTGGCAGTCTGACCACGCTCAATCGCTGGTTTCCGCCGCGTGAGCGGGCGACAGCCGTTGGTATCTATGTAGCCTCCTTCAAGTTCGCTCCTACTCTCGTTCCACCAATAGCTGCGTTCATCATCATCTGGCTGGGATGGCGCGAAGTCTTCTATTTCTTCGGCATAGTTGGGCTCCTTGCCGGTGGCTTGTGGATGTTCGTTGCTGACAGCCCGGATCAGAGCAAGAAGGTCAACCAAGCCGAGCTCCTGCATATTGACCAAGAAGCCGTAAAAGCCGATTCTGGCGAGCGTTCGTCCTGGGACTATCGACCTGTTCTGGATTTCCTCATTCGAGCGCGAAGGTGTGCGAAGCTCCAATCCAACTTGGAGGCACTACGTTCGATGCACATCTGGGGATGTGCGCTTGCATACTGTCTGATGTCCGGCCTGTCCTACGCGATCCTGACCTGGGTTCCGACCTATCTGGTTGAGGTCAAGAAGTATAACCTCATGACGGTCGGCTATGTCGCTGCGGCGCCGTGGCTCGGCGCTGTATTTGGCTCCATCATCGGTGGTCTGCTCTCCGATCGCGTTTTCGGCGGGCGTCGCAAACCAGTCATGCTAATCACTGCGGGGTCGTCCATTGCAACCATGTATGCTCTGGTGTCAGCGCCAAATTCTCCGGCCATGCTCGCTATATTGCTGCTGGCCACGGGTTTCCTGCTGACCGTTGGCTACTCGACATTTACCATCTTCCCGATGGGAGTGGTGAAGAAGGAGGTGGTTCCCTTTGCGGTGTCGATCGTCAGTACGGTCGGTTCGATCGGCGGAGGCACTGCGCCGGTCATAGTGGGCTATATTCTTGATCATTCGGGCTGGTCGATGGCCTTCGGCTTTTTGTCGTCCTGCTCCATTCTGGCCTTTATCCTCGTAGCTTCGATCATCGAGCCACTGTCAGACGACGCGCCCGCCCACGATGTCCCGTAAATCGTGCCGAGACGTCCAACGGAATTTTAAAAGAAGGATGTGTAATGTCAGATAAGGTCAATCCCGTAGATCAGGCAATTGCTGATGCACTTCGGGTCTATGATGTCGTGCCGCAGTTCAGTCGGCTGCGCCAAGACGTCCTGATGGGAGACGTCTGGCAACAGCCCGAACTCAGCCCCCGTGTCCGGAGCATGGTCACTTGCACAGTGCTGGCCGTGCTTGGAAAGATCGAAGATCTGGGCGCTCATTTGCGCAAGGCTGAGGAGAATGGCGTGACTGTAGAGGAATTGCGCGGGATGATCGTGCAGATTGCCTTCTACGCCGGATGGCCGACCGGGCTGGGCTTCGCGCGCGCGGCGCTGCCGTTTCTCGAAAAGGATGCAGCTCAGAACTAGCGTGAGCGTTCCTAGCCATCAATTTCGCAGATTGGAGAGTCAAATGAAAGTCGGATTTATTGGATTAGGCCGGATGGGGAGCGGCATGGCGCTCAACCTTCTGAAGACCGGCCATGATTTGACGATTTTTGATACGAATCCTGATGCTGTCGCTGTCTTGACGTCCGCCGGCGCCAAAAGTGCCGCGTCGGTCGGCGAACTCGCCGGCCAGGTCGATGTGCTGTTTACGTCCCTCCCCGGTCCTCCTGAGGTCGAAGCGGTTGTCCTGGGTGAGGGCGGAGTCGTCGCTAACATGCGTGAGGGCCTGGTCCTTTTCGAATTGTCGACGAGTTCGAGAGACCTAGCCAAGCGGATTGACGAGGCGATGCGGGCTCACCGCGGGCAAGCTCTCGACGCGCCAGTCAGTGGCGGCCCGGCTGGCGCAGCTGGTGGTGATCTCGCCTTTTGGGTGGGTGGTGAACGCGCGACATTCGACCGATACGCAAGCGTTCTCGCGGCCATGGGCGACAAGGCCTGTTACATGGGTCCTGCCGGCACCGGGATCGTGACCAAGCTGGTCAACAACCTGCTGGGACAAATGGCGCTGTCCTGTATGGCTGAGGTCTTCTCAATGGGCGTGAAAGCCGGCATCGACCCGCTTGATCTGTGGGAGGCCCTGAAGCTTGGCGTGGTGGGCAAGCAGTCCATCATTCAAATGCTGGTGAAGCAATTCTTGCCTGGGAACTACGACGAGCCCGCCTTCGCCATGAAGCTGGGCCACAAGGATGTAGCCTTGGCGACTGGAATGGCGCGGGAACTGGGCGTTCCGATGCGCCTTTCGAACCTGGTCATGGAGGAAATGACGGAGGCTCTGGCGCGTGGCTGGGGAGACCGGGATACCCGCGTGCATATGTCGCTGCAGTTGGAACGAGCGGGGGTTCAGATCGCGGTGGACCCTGATCGACTGGCATGCGCGATCCCTTAGATCCGTGGCGCTCCCACCGGCGGATCACCTTGCAGTGCCGCTGGCGGGAGCTCTTCATTGTAGTGGGTAGTCGCGGCAGTGCAATCAGCCGAGATACCGATAGAAGGAGCGCATGATCGTTTCCCAAATATTGCGGGTTCAGGGACTGTCAGGAATTTCGTGTGCGGCGAGGCGGTTGACCATCAGGCCGTCATGGCCCTGATGAAGCGTTCGCCGAAGAGAACGGCAAATTGAGCCTTCGCCATGTTCCACTCGCGCGGCGGCATTTTCCACTCTTTTTCCGATCGGTTCAAGATCAGATAGAGCAGCTTGGTGGCCGCCTCGTCATTGGGGAAATGGCACCGCGCACGAACAGCGCGACGAAGCTTGGAGTTCAAGGCCTCGATGGCATTGGTGGTGTAGACGATTCGCCTGACTTCGTCGGGGAAGGCGAAAAATGGGATGACTTCGGGCCATGCCCGACGCCAGCTCTGGCCGATGGCAGGATAGCGCTGCCCCCAGAAGCTCGCTTCGAAGGCCGTCAGCGCTTCCTCGGCGGCTACGGCATCGACAGCACGGTAGATGGCCTTCAGGGCCGTTCCGAGCGCCTTATACCAAGGCGCATTGATCAGAACCCATGAGCCCATGAGCGCAGGCCGAGGGACATGATGCGCCAAGGCTGCTCGACGAGCTGGTTCCAGGCGAAGCAGCAGTGTTCGACTATGTCGTCATAAGATTTGAAGATGCGGTTCGACAGCCAGTTGTCGCGCATGAACTGCCAAACGTTCTCGACTGGGTTGAGTTCGGGGCACCGGGGCGGCAGCGGCATCAGCGTGATGTTGGGAGGCACGATCAACTCAGCTGATCCGTGCCATCCGGCCTGATCGAGCAGCAGGACGGCATGTGCACCCGGTGCTATGTGGAAGGCGATCTCCTGGAGATGCATGCTCATTGCCTGGCTGTTGCATCTGGGCATGACGACGCCAGCGGCCTTGCCTTCAGCGGGACAGATCGCGCCGAACAACCATGCAGAGGACCGCCGCTGATCCTTGGGTGCCGAGGGTCGAGTGCCGCGCCTGGCCCAGCGTCGGGTGAGTTTAGTCTGCTGACCGACGCGGGCCTCGTCCTGCCACCACAGCTCTACCGGCGTTCCTCTCGGGAGCTTCCGCCTGATCTGCGCCAGACGGGAGGCAAAGCTTTTTTAAAATCGGCAATGTCGTCAGGCTTCTGACCACGATGGCGCGGGCGCGCCGAGAGCTTGCGGTAGCCCATTGCACGCAACTCGCGTCCGAGTGTGTGGCGCGTGACAGAGAGCGCGAACTCTTCCCTGATCCACTGCGCCAGATCGACAAGCCGCCAGCGCACTACACCGTGCGCCGCAGGGATCGGTCCCGCCTCGACCACCGCCGCTAGCCGGCTGCGCTGCTCCTCGTTCAGGATAGAGGACCGGCCCCGCGCCTTGCGCGTGGCCAGGCCATCAGGGCCGCCCTCGTTGAACCGCATAACCCAGTCGCGCACGATTTGTAGCGTCACGCCGGCAAACTTCGCCGCTTCGCTTCGGCTTCCGCCGTCCAGGATCACCGCAATGGCGAGGAGGCGACGGACTTGATCCGCGTCTCCACTTCGCCGCGCCGCCCCACGCAAATCCGCCGATGTGTAGTCAGATCGAACACCAACCGCTGCTGCCATCACAAGCCTCCTCGTGCTTGCAACATCGAATCAGAATTTTAGCAGCTTGGGAATCCCGTACGTGAGTCAGCCTCAGCGCGCCTTGGTATTACGGTCTTTCCACGCCACGAAATCCATCGAGTTCCGCAGCAGATGGACGATGGGGTCGTTGAAAAAGCTGGTTGTTGGCGTGGTGTAGTGCGCCAAGCCGTGTCGATTGCGTTTTTTGGCTGGAGCGACGAGTTTTTAGCTGAAAACCGGCTGTTTGACATCGCTGCGGGGGTATTGCCTGGCGATGATGTCCAAAAGGACGGCAATAAGAGCGGTCGCGAGCCGCTTGAGATTGATTGCCGCTGCGGTGAGGAACGCTTGGATACGCATGTTGTCGAGGCCGCGCCGGACTGCACGGGACAGGCCATGCCATGTCTTCGCTTCGCCGTGGACGCCCTCCACTCTCCAGCGGTGTCGCTGATAGAGTCGCTGTTCGCGATTGCCCCATGCGAGGCGCTTGCGTCGAGCCCTGAGCAGCGAAGGGTGATTGACGTTGAACACGACCACGCGTGAATAACGTGAAGGGCTGACACAGCGCGACCGCAACGGACAGGCCCGGCAATCCCGGCTGCTCGCATGAAAATATTGGAAGCCGCGATGTGGCTTTCCCTTTGGCCGAAGGATTTTGCCCCGCGGACAACGCGCGACGTTATGCCGGGGATCGAACTTGAACCGGCGCGTCGGAATAACCTTGCCCGGTCGCTGCTCGGCCTTGGCCGGCACGATGGCTTCGATGTCTCGATCTTCGAGCGCCCTGAAGACTTTCGCGTAGGCGTAGCCGGCATCCATTGTCGCGATGTCAATCGGCCGTCCGGTCGTCCCGACAATGGCGTCGAGGCGTGCGGCGACAGCCATTCCCTCGTTCTCCTCGCCAGTTACGACCTCTACGTCGACGACAACGCTGGCGGCGTCGTCAGCGGCTGTGTGCTGCTTATAAGCGGGCTCAAGCCGCCGATTGCGGCCATTGGTCGCCATGCTCGCATCAGGATCGGTCACGCAGACCTTCTTGAACTTGCCGCTCTGCCGGCTGTCGCGCAGGCCCTCATCGACATTGGCTTCGGCGACCGCGTCGACATGGCGCACGGCGAGAGAATCCCAACTGACATGCGCTCGAATTAGTGAGGCGTCGATATGAACGACCTCGCCAGTGGCAATCCTGGCGGCGACACAGGCCTGGACCGTGCGCTCGAATATCCGGCGAAAGCGCTCGGCTCCCCAGCGCTGACGAATGCGCGTCAGCGAGGAATGATCGGGTAGCGGCTCATGCACGCCGTAACCCACGAACCAGCGGATCGCGATGTTGACCGCCGCCTCTCGCATCAAGCGCCGATCATGGACGATGCCGAGCAGGAAGCCAGCCAACATCAAGCGCACCGCGACTTCGGGGTCGATGCCTGGTCGCCCATTGTCGGTAGAGTAGAGCTCCGCGATCTCGGCGCGGAGCCACGAAAGATCGAGCACGGCATCAACCCGCACCAACACATGATCACTCGGGATGAGTTGACGCAACGATCCCGAAATGAACAACTCAAGTTGATCCCGTTCTTTGCGCCCCAGCATGGATCCCTCCAAAGCCTTGTTGACCGAGTGAATCATAGTGACAGGGCTTTTTCAACGACCCCACGATGCATGTTTGAACCATCGCTTCGGGGAAGACGGCGGTGATGGCGTCGGGAAAACCCTTCAGGCCATCGACGACGGCCAGCATGATATCCTCGACACCGCGGTTGCGCAGTTCGTTCATGACGCGCAGCCAGAACTTGGCGCCTTCATTCTGCTCCAGCCACAAACCAAGGACCACCTTGGTGCCGTCGGCCATGACGCCCAGGGCAATATGGATCGCCTTGTTGCGGACCATGCCTTCGTCGCGGATCTTGACCCGGATCGCATCGAAGAAAACCAGCGGATATGCTGAGTCCAGCGGGCGTTGTTGCCAGGCCGTGACCTCCTCCAGCACAGCGTCCGTGATCGTGCTGATCAGGTCGGGTGAGGCCTCGATGCCGTACAGTTCGCGCAGATGCCCGGTGATCTCACGGGTACTCATGCCGCGCGCGTACATCGAGATGATCTTGTCATCAAAACCGGGGAAACGGCGCTGATATTTTGCGATCAGCTGCGGATCGAAACTGCCCGCCCGATCACGCGGCACCTCGATCTCGATCCGTCCCCCGTCGGTCGTCACCGTCTTGCGGCCGTAGCCGTTCCGGCTGTTGGTCCCTTGCTCCTCCTGGCCAAGATGGTGATCCATCTCCGCATTGAGCGCCCGTTCGGCAAATGCCTTCTTCAATGTATCGAGCAGGCCGCCCTGGCTGAGCGCTGCTGCTGCGTCAGTGCCGGCCAGCAGTTGGTCGAGAATGTCGTTCGGTATCGAGGGGTCTTTGCGTCGTGACATACTGGGTCTCCTTGTTGCCCATTATGCCTCGCCGCACACGAAATTCCTGACAGTCCCCGGGTTCAGGCTGGTCTGGATCCAGATGGGCCAAGCAAACCACCAATGCCACACCCCTGCGACTACGTGGAGTTCTGCATTCACCTTGGCGTGCAGCAACTGGCAGCTTCCAAATTTGGCACAATGGATATCCTCATCAACAACGCAGGTCTGACGCGCGACATGCGCATCACGAAAATGGCTGTTGAAGACTGGGAAGTCGTCGTCGACATCACACTATAAGGCGCATCTTCTCTGAACCCGCGCCGTTCTGCCGTATATGATAGAGCAGAACTGAGGGCGCCTGATCAACCTGTCGTCACGCGCATATCTCCGCAACCGGGCTCAAGCCAATTACCCGACCGCCAGGGCACGCATCATTGGCTTCACGCGCGCCATGTTCCTGGAGGCTCGCCGCCATTTCATCACCGTCAACGCGGTCGCGCCCGGCATCGTCAACGCTCCGGGCCTATGCCTCGCGCACTGGGAACAGGTTCGGGAGAATGCCATCAACACTCCCATTCCGTAAATCGGTGAGCCGGAGGACGTTGCTGACGCAGTGCCTTCCTGGCTTCGGCGAACGCCGAATACATGAGCGGTGACACTGTGCATGTGACCGGTGGATCGCTATTAAGGAGATCATCCATGACAGAGGCCTTTATCGTTGGCGCAGGGATGACGCCGCTCGGCAAGCATTCGGAACAAAGCATCAAGCAAATTTCAGCGCGTAATGACCTGGCCCTATGACTTCGCCGACCTCGTCAGGCGAGACTCCCGCCTGCGCCAGCGCCGCCACGATGCGGTAAGGCCGAGTTCATGCGCGGGCGTGGACCCGAACGCGTCCATGAAGCTCCCGACTGCGGTTTGCTTGGCAGCGGTGATGACGATGTCTGACATGTCCTGATCCTAGGGTTGTTCTATTTGCTTTCGCAACTTGCATTCAACGAGAAGGCGTGATCACGCTGCGATGAAGTGAGCCGTAGTCTTAGCGGCGACTTCCTCCGCCGTCACGCCCGGCGCGAGTTCGATGAGCTTGAAGGAGCTGTCATGGTCCGGCCGCTGGAACACGCAAAGGTCCGTGACGATCATGTCCACCACATTCCTGCCCGTCAGCGGCAGGGTGCAGGCCGGAATGAACTTGGGATCGCCATTTTTGGAGGTGTGTTCCATGACGACGATGATCTTCTTGACGCCCGCGACCAGGTCCATCGCGCCGCCCATGCCCTTGATCATCTTGCCTGGGATCATCCAGTTGGCGATATCGCCATTTTCCGCGACTTCCATCGCGCCAAGCACGGTCAAGTCGATATGCCCGCCACGGATCATGGCGAAGCTGTCGGCGCTGGAGAAATAGACGGTATTCGGCAGCTCGCTGATCGTCTGCTTACCCGCATTGATGAGGTCGGCATCCTCCTCGCCCTCATAGGGGAAGGGGCCGATGCCGAGCATGCCGTTTTCCGACTGCAGCGTGACTTCCACCCCGGCCGGGATATGGTTCGCCACCAGCGTCGGAATACCGATGCCAAGGTTCACGTAGAAGCCGTCCTTCAGCTCCTTCGCCGCCCGCGCGGCCATCTCGTCACGAGTCCAGGGCATCAGGCGGTCTCCCTCTGGCGCACAGTGCGGAATTCGATCTTCTTGTCATAGGGCGCGCCGACGATCATGCGCTTCACATAAATGCCGGGCAGATGGATGCTGTCGGGGTCCAGACTGCCGACCGGCACCACCTCCTCCACCTCTGCCACGCAGATTTTCGCGGCGGTCGCCATCGGCGCGTTGAAGTTTCGCGCGGTCTTGCGGAAGATCAGGTTGCCGCTCTCGTCAGCCTTCCACCCCTTGATGATGGACAGATCGGCGAAGATGCCGCGCTCCAATATATATTCCTGCCCGTCGAAGACCTTGACCTCCTTGCCTTCCGCCACGGCCGTGCCGACGCCCGTCTTGGTGTAGAAGCCCGGAATGCCCGCCCCGCCAGCGCGGCAGCGTTCGGCGAGCGTGCCTTGAGGCGAAAACTCCACCTCCAGTTCGCCGCTCAGATATTGCCGCTCGAACTCCTTGTTCTCGCCGACATAGGAGGAGATCATCTTCTTGACCTGCCGGGTGCGCAGCAGCTTGCCCAGCCCCTCGCCGTCGATACCGGCATTGTTCGAAGCGATGGTCAGGTCCTTGACGCCTGAATCGCGGATGGCGTCGATCAGCCGCTCAGGAATGCCGCACAGGCCGAAACCACCCGCGCAAAGGTGCATGCCGTCGAAAAGAAGACCCTCCAACGCAAATGCTGCATCGAGGTAGATTTTTCGGGCCATGATCCTCTCCAATGAAAGAACTCAAGAGGCGGAGTGCACGTCAAAAGCACTTTCCCTCGTGGGTTCGTTGTTTTTCCTGTGTCCGCCAACGCCAGCACGGACGAGTTGCTATGTTCGAGGGCAGGCGCCCTGTCCTCGTTTCGGCATTGAGCCATTCTCCAATCCGTGACCTTACCGTGTAGGCTCGATCACATTCCGGTTTTCGGCTCTCGGCTTCCCATTCTCCTTGAGAGTGCGGCCCCGCGATGCAGGACCCACTAGAGGGTCATCAGGACAACCGAGAAGGATCAGACGGTCGCTCCCCCAGTGCGTCGCGGTGCTCATAGTCCCGCTGGTCGCGCAGCATCTGGTAGGCGATCGTCAATAGCTTGCGCGCCATGACGACCTTGGCGCGGTTCGCGCCCTTGGTCGCCTTCAGGCGCTCATATTCGAATTTGAGGGCAGGTTCGGCGCGCATGGCAGGAATGCTGGCTTCTACGAAGGCCCAGCGCAGCCACTTATTGCCAGCCTTGATGATCCGCCCGTTCCAGCATTTGCCGCCGCTCGCATAGGTCGAAGGCACGAGTCCGGCATAGGCGGCGAGCTTCTTGGCCGAACGGAAGCGTGTAACATCGTCAATCTCGGCGGCGATCAGGCGCGCGAAGAACTCGCCCAGGCCCGGCATCGTCTTTAGACGTTTGACGTCCGCATTGTCCTTGCTGAAGCGGCGGATCGTCTTCTCGGACTCGCGGATCCGCTGGTTGATGTCATCGATGAAGGCAAGCGCGCGGTCGATATGCTCGCGATCGATCACCGACACCGAAAGCAGTTCGAGCTGGACCCGCCCGATCTTGCCGAACAGATCCGACATCTCCCGCAGCGCTCGGGTCTGCTCGGGGTAGCGGTCGAAGATCGTCACCACCCGGTTCTTTACCATCGTGCGCAGCCGCACGAAGAACATCCGCTCTCGCAACGCCTGGCGAAGTTGGCGCGCGGCCTCACATGGCACATAGGACTCCGGGATCAAATCGGCCCGCAGCAGATGCGCCAGGATCGTCGCATCGATCTTGTCGGTCTTGATCTTGGCGTCGGCTATCGCCTTCACCCTCAGCGGGTGCGCCAGGACAACATCGTCGCACAACTCGTCCAGCCAGTCGTACATCACCGTCCAGTTGCGGCTCGCTTCCATCACCGCATGGCTGTTCTCCAGATAGGGCGCCAAAAAGCCGGCAAGCGAGCGCGGGTCGTTCTTCACCTTGCCCGATCGCAGGACCTTCCCGCCGCCATCCTGCACAACCAGATGCGTATAGGCTTTGTGGTAATCCACGCCGATATGATAATCGTAAGACATTGGTGCATCTCCATTGCTGATGGGCTTCAGCAATTTGCTTAACGCTCGTGCCTGCACGAGGGGGTGCACCCTTGCCTCTACGGTGAGCATCACCGTTCCATTCCTTCACTGAAGCTAGTCGCTTTCATAGGTTCCGTTCGCCTTCAACTGACAGGCTTGAAACATCAATTCCAATGATTTGTATTTTCATTTATTCATAATGGATGGGTATAAATCGCATCTCGCTCTATCACCTGGAAACCTTACTTGCGATCGACCGGCTCGGCACGTTCGCCGCGGCGGCCGAGCGGCTCAGTACGACACAGCCGGCCATATCGGCGCGCATTCGCGAACTCGAGGGGCATCTCAGGGCCAAGTTGTTCCGCCGAGAGGGGCGCACCATGACGCTGACGCCGGCCGGCCGCCAGCTCATCCGTGATTGTGGCGATTTATGGGGAGACCTTCAGGGCGCACTGATGCGCAGTGGCGGATTGGATGAAGCAAGCGGCGTGATACGCATCGGGACAGGAGAGATTGCGGCCGCCAGCTGCCTCCCGAGCTTCCTCTCTGAACTCAAAGCAGCGATGCCGCTCGTCAGCCTCGAGGTGGACATCGATCTTACCGCGAATCTGATTCAGAAGTTGCTCGCAGGCCGCACCGACATTGCTTTCGCGGCCGGTCCAGTAGCGCATCCGGTACTGCAATCTCGCTCCATTGGTGAAGTCGCTTTAATGTGGTTAGCCAGCCCGGAAATTGCGGCACGCTTTGCAGAGCCTACCAGAAGTCGCGCAATCTCCATTTGGTCATTGGCCCGTCATTCCCCCATTTACGGGCGAATGCGGGATGCCATCGCTGAATCCAAGATCCCGCAGCAATCGCTGAACCTATGCAACAATGCGCGGATGATGATCGACATAGCGAAGGTTGGCGGCGGGGTCGGCATTTTCCCCGAGTCCATGGTGCGTTCGGAGCTGGCAAGTGGCGCGTTGATCAAGGTCCCTGACATGCCTCCTATTGCTCCTGTCCAGTTTCAGGTAGTGAAGCGACTTTTCGACAACGATGCGCTCACTGACGAGATTTTCAATCGTGCAAGCGTCATTCAAGTCGGCGGGTAAGATTGAGGTGGATCCGGCCCGGCTGGGAGCAATGCATAACCCTCTTCCGCCGATCCAAATCCATCCAGAGATATGTGCCGCGTGCGCAATATCACATCGAAGAGAGGATCGAACACGTCTTCCGTCGGCACGGGCGACATTGAGAACGGTCGGCCACCAAATAGCTGACCGACCGTACCTGGAAACGTAAATTTGCCTTGGGAGTGGCGAGAATGGGCGGTTCTCCCGCAGCAACAGTTCTCCGTTCAGCGCTAGGTCGATTGCCTCGACGCCACTGATCTTGCCCTGCTCGATCCCGCACAGGGCGGCGTCGACCGATGCGCAGGATTGATCCTATATTTCCGGTGCCCCTGCAGGGACAGGTGCTCGGCAATGACTTGGCCTAGGTCTATGATTCGGAACTTTGTCATGCAACTACTGGAATTCAGCGATGCGCCGGGAGCGATCGGGGGCGGGCCGTAAGCTGCTGTCCATACAGCTTAATGTGGGTGCCGACTTTGGGACTTAAGGGTATTGCATGAATCTGTGTGGCCTGTTGCAGATTGACGCTTCTCGACCCAGATACCCCATGCCGTGATCTCCCCAGGACCTGGGTCGTTCAAATTCTCTTCGTGCTGGCACGGAGCGACAAATTTTTTCACAACATCGATCGACCATCGTAGAAAGTGCATATAAACTCGACTCCTCTATATATGCTCCATAGCTCACACTTCACTGCGGAAGTGTGCTCGGTCACCGCTAGCCTGTTCTATTCACCGAGCTTGGCGGGAGTAGCATGAGGTTCTGTTCTAAAGGGGGAAATTGAGCGTCTAAGCCGCGCCTCTCCGGGACAGAGAAACCAAAGACCACACCAGCATGAACGATGCTAGCTCAACACCATCTCGATTCCAAGTGGTCGCACGAAAGAAAGTCAGGCGCTTGCGACATGGGAGCGGCTGACCTCCGTTAGCGCTGTTCTTCTGCTGGCTCGGGCCGTGAGCGAGATGGGGATCTGCAGACCGCCTTCATTGCCGATCCGCGTGATCCCTGTCGGGTGATCCACAAGCTGGATGATATTCTTCAGGCGCGGGTTCTGGTGATTTTCTGCGGCTACTAGGAATGCCGATGATCTCGACGCGTTGTGCGACGACCCAGGCTTTCGCCTGTTGCCCCTAGAGGTCTGACAGACTCCATGACTGAGCAGTTAATAAATTCTCGGGGCGATCTGTAGCCGAGAGCCGGTGCGGACGCAGGCGATTATAATGATCGAGCCATCCTGGCAGTTGTTCGGCAACACAACGGTGCACCTGGTGCGCCAGCGCTGGTATGTCCGCACGATAAAGATCAACGGAGTCGAGCGTAATCCACCTGATGGCCGTATGGAAGCTACTCGATCGAAGGGGAAAATAAAGGCGCTCGCAGCGCGAGAATACAAAATGGCCCATCCAGCAACGCAGCATCATGAAACGTTCTGAGACCCCGAGACGGCCACCACGTTCGATCGGCTCACCCACAATTGCCACATTCTGGAGACCGACAACGATCCGTTTGAAAACAGCTCCGCGCAGCAGCCTTGGCCCAGAAAGGTGAAACCCGCATCTTGACCCACCGGTGACATCGGAAACATAATATCAGGCAGGTCGCTTGTCGGTGAAAACGCCCGGTCAACTCTTAGTGGTAATCAGCACAAAATGGATGATCTAAGCAAGATTCGAGCTTTTATTGAGGCCGTCGATCGGGGCGGATTTACCGCCGCTGCGCGGCAGGCCGAAGTCGCGGTTAGCTCGATAGCCCGGCAGGTGAAAGCGCTTGAAGACGATCTTGGTGCACGGCTCATCAACCGGACAACACGAAGCCAATCGCTGACCGAGGCTGGACGCCTATTCTATGACCGGATGGTAACCATTTTGCGGGATTTTGAGGGTGCAAAACATGACGTTATGGCGCTTCGCTCCACTGTCACGGGGACCTTAAAGGTCACTATTCGGACGTCAACAAGCGGCATAATCATTCCGGCCCTTCCAGTGTTCCTGGCGAAACATCCGGAGCTTTCCCTCGATATCTCGGTGACAGACGAACGACTTGACCTAGTGGCCGAAGGTATCGACATCGCCGTGTGGCTTGGCGAGATGCAAGATTCTTCACTGGTCAGTCGTAGGCTGGCTTATTGCAAACGTGTACTTGTTGGCAGCCCGCATTATTTTGAACGCCATGGCGAACCAAAGTCACCGGGCGATCTCGTTCATCATAATTGCCTAGTTTACCGCGCGCTCCAATATCAAAACATCTGGAAATTTGAAAATAGCGTTGAAAAAGTTGAGATTCCTGTAAAAGGAAACTTGCGATCCGCTACGGGTTTGGTGCTCATGCAAAGTGCATTGGCTGGGCTTGGTCTTATTCTTGTCCAAGAATTTCATGCGGGACCTGAGTTGCAGGCAGGACGGCTGAAATCGGTGCTCGACCAATACCGCATAAGCCCGACAACGGAGGATACCTCACTCTACCTGGTTTACCCGAGCGCGCGGGGCCTTTCAGTCGCCACACGGGCATTTATAGAATTTTTGGTCGAACAATTCAAGCCTGAGGGCGCAGCAACGCGAAAGCTTGATTAGGGCGCGAACTCATAAATTGAGTTGAGCTCTCCGCCTTCGCATGATTCAGGCGCTCTTTGAGAATGGAGGGCGTATGGCGCGGCGGCGGTATGAACTGACGGACAAGGAATGGCTGATCATCGAGCCAGTGCTGCCCAACAAGCCCCGCGGTGTTCCGCGGGTAGATGATCGGCGCGTGCTAAATGGAATTCTCTGGCGCTTCCGTTCCGGTGCGCCTTGGGCCGAGATCCCAGAGCGTTATGGTCCATCTACGACCTGCTACAACCGGTCGTTCGTTGGCGAAAAGCCGGTGTGTGGGACCGTCTGTTGGCAGCGGTTTCCGCTGGCTTCAACGGCGAACTGGTGATGATCGATTCCACCTGCATGCGCGTCCACCAGCACGGTGCGACGGGGAAAAAGGGGGACCTGGAGATCATGGCATGGGACGTTCCCGGGGCGGCCTCACGACCAAGCTTCACGCTCTTGTCGACGCTGACGGACGTCCTGTCAGCTTGCGACTGACGGGTGGGCAGGTCCACGATGCGTGCGAAGCCGAAGCCCTGATCGAGGCTATTCCCCCAGGGCGCCACCCTGCTCGGCGACAAAGGGTATGACAGCACCGCAATACGCCAGGCTGCGGCAGCCAGGAACATCTGGGCCAACATTCCCAATCGCTCCAATCGCAAGCAGCGCTTCGGCCTCTCGTCCTGGCTCTACCGCCAGCGCAATCTCGTCGAGCGCTTCTTTAATCGGATCAAGCAGGTCCGGGGCATCGCCACTCGATATGACAAGGATGCTGCCAACTATCTGGCAGCGATCAAGCTCATCTGCACACGCCTCTGGTGCAATGCGTTGGGCGAAGCCATTGCCTCACTGCTATCCGTGCGCACGGAACTGATGGAGCAGATCAAGGAAATGGATCGCAGGATGCGGATCATCGCCAGCCAATCTCAGGCCTGCGAAATCCTAATGAGCATTCCAGGCGTCGGCGTCCAGACCTCGGTGGCCTTTGCCTCCGCCATCGACGATGCCGGACGGTTCCGACAATCGCGGAACGCTAGAGGATATTTCGACCTGGTCCCACGGCGTTACAGCACGACCGAACTTCGGCTCGGCCAGTGCGAACAGATCCGCGAAACCCTCAAGGGGACAACACCGCTCAGCTCTGCAAATTACAGATCCTCGCCCTAAGAAATGAATTTGATCCAAATTTGCCAAAGAGTTTGGCGGAGAACGGGCCTCGACAGTGACAGGGCTAAGCGACACTGAGGATGAAAATAATAACGCTGGAGGTCAGTATCGTGCACGTCAACCAACATCCCATTGGAATTGATCGCTCCCTAATAGATATCACCGAGGCGCAACGTGCCATCTATGATGAGATTTCGCAGGGGCCCCGCGGTGCCGTGCCCAGTCCCTTTCTCGCTATGCTTGATCGACCGGCGTTGGCTAAGGCCATTCAGCAGACGGGAGTTGAGCTTCGCTTTCGAGGTATCCTGTCGGGCGCGGAGCGCGAACTTGCCATCCTTGCGACCGCCGGCACAGTTGGTTGTGGGTATGAATGGCAATATCATGCGCCAATCGCACGGCGTGAGGGGCTCGCCGATCACATCATCGAAGCCACCAGAAAAGGGATTGCCCCGAGTGACGAGCACGCGCGCTGGGCAGTTATTATTCGATTCTGTCAATCAGTTACGGCAACCCGACGGGTTTCGCGCGAACTCCTCGCTGAAGTCCTTGAGCTGGTAGGCCGAGAAGGTGCCACCGAACTCGTCGCTATTGCAGGCTATTATGCTTTGCTTGCAAGCTTCATCATCATTGGGGGGCACGATATCAGTCTCTCCAACTGATATCGTGCGCTCGAGGGGCTCAAGAGGAGGGGCTCACGCGCGAGGCAGCCACGCCGCGATCAACGACTAATCTTGGTGGCGGTGGACCTCGTGTTCCTCGGAGAAGCCTTGCTGCCGCATACAAGGGCGCTAGCAAGGCGAGCGCCTTCGGCGTAACTGCATGCCCGATCCCATGCGATGATTTCAGCGCCGGGTCCGGTTTCAGCCATCCAGCGAAAGTGTTGCTCTCCCGATCGGGCAGCAGATCGAAGATGATTGGTCTCAAGGTCGACCATGACTGTGACGTACCGATTTCCCTTGCGCGAAGCCGAAACTTCGGCACCCAATAGACGCGGCGCACGATGCTCCGCGTAACGATCAGCGCGAACAGTGCGAAACATGGAGCTTCGTCGAGCTGCGCCACCAATATCGCGTCTGCTCCGCGATCCCGATCTGGCGGCAAGCCTCCACCGCTGTTGCCGCCTCGCCCCACAATCTCCTCTAATTCACGCAGCTTCGCTATGATCTGCTCCGGCGTTGCGGACCATGCCTTCGTCGCGGTCTTGACCCGGATCGCATCGAAGAACACCAGCGGATAGGCTGAGTCCAGCGGGCGTTGTTGTCAGGCCGTGACCTCCTCCAGCACAGCGTCCGTGATCGTGCTGATCAGGTCGGGTGAGGCCTCAATGCCGTACAGTTCGCGCAGATGCCCGGTGATCTCACGGGGACTCATGCCTCGCGCGTACATCGAGATGATCTTGTCATCAAAACCGGGAAACGGCGCTGATATTTTGCGATCAGCTGCGGATCGAAACTGCCCGCCCGATCACGCGGCACTTCGATCTCGATCCGTCCCCCGTCGGTCGTCACCGTCTTGCGGCCGTAGCCGTTCCGGCTGTTGGTCCCTTGCTCCTCCTGGCCAAGATGGTGATCCATCTCCGCATTGAGCGCCCGTTCGGCAAATGCCTTCTTCAATATATCGAGCAGGCCACCCTGGCTGAGCGCTGCTGCTGCGTCAGTGCCGGCCAGCAGTTGGTCGAGAATGTCGTTCGGTATCGAGGGTTCTTCGCGTCGATACTCGGCCTCCTTGTTGCCCATTATGCCTCGCCGCACACGAAATTCCCGACAGTCCCACCGCTCCTGCTGAAATAGGGCGCGGTATGGCGCAGCACATGCCGCAAGCGAGATCACCGGCGCCCCGGAAGCTTGGTCCCACCAAGAACCCGCCTCTTCAGAAGACTGTTAGCCTGATCTTAATTGCTTTCAGCGAACGTCACCTTTTTCGATCCATTTCACGGGTGCACCGTTCACCGCTTCTTGGGTGGCAATTTGAGCCATGGCGCCGTGTGGCGTCGCGCCGTGCCAGTGCTTTTTGTCAGCATGATTTCTCCGGCTTTGAATTCAAGCTTCGGCCCGCCTTCAACCTGAGTCCACCCTACGCCTTTGGTGACGATAAGCGTCTGCCCAAGCGGATGCTTGTGCCACGCCGTTCTTGCTCCACGCTTGAAATGGACGATCGCACCACCAACAAGCGACGATTCCTCAGCTGAACCTGCCCTGTGATTGTAACTTCGCCAGTAAAATATTCGGCTGGTCCGTCGACCGTTCTCATTTCGACTCTTTTTGTCAGCTGCGGTGCCGGATCGCTTTCCTGAGCGATTGAGGTGGGTTTCATGAGGCTGCCGACAGGCAGACCGATAGCGAGAGAACAAAGCCTCGAAGCGTTACCTGCTGATCTCATGTGAACACCAGCACGGGGCGCCCGCGTACTCCTCCTGCGGCTAGGCTTTGCTGCGCCTCCGATATTTGCGCGGGAGAATACGCAGCCGCCACACGGCCCTTGATTGCCCCCGCTTTGACCGCGGAGCCTATTGTTTCTAGCCAGTCCGTGCGTTCCAATACCTCGGGCACCCTGACTGGTTTGATTTGAACCCCGCGATCAGTGGGTGGTCCGTTCCATCCACGGACGGGAATATAAATCCCGCCCGGCTTGATTGTTTCAAACGATGTCTCGCCTAGCAGGGCAGTATCGAGAATGGCGTCGACGCCCTCCGGTTTCTCCTGCTTCACACTGGCGAAGAAATAGCTTCCGCGTTCGACCACAATGTCCGCACCATAGCCTTGAACGAGATCGAAATCGGATGGGCTGGCATCTGCAATCACCGTCAGACCGTTGCTCTTGGCGAATGCAATTGCGAAATGCGCGAGCCATCCAGCGCCACCAGTGACAACGAGCGTCTGTCCCTTCGACAGCTCCGCTAGTGAAAGAGCATAGAGTGCAGTCAGCCCATTCATCGGCAATGTTGCCGTCTCGCCGAAGCTGGCTTTTCCGGGCTTCAAAACGGCTGAAGCAGCAGGGATGACAATATATTCCGCCTGTGCTCCGCCCTCAGCGCGCGTCGGCAAAACGGCCGCCATAACCTCGTCACCAACAGTAAGCCGTGTCACGCCCGACCCGACTGACTCTACTATCCCTGCTGCATCCATTCCCGGCGTGAGCGGCGGCCTAAGGGCATCCGAGCCACGCTCCCGTAGCAGAATGTCGGTGGGGTTGACCGCAGCCGCAACTACCTTCAGGCGAATCTCCCCGGCTTCCGGCGGCCTCACTGCCCTTTCCCCGAGCGTTACAACATCGGAACCACCGCACCCGGTGTAGAGGATGGCCTTGCCAACAATGGGGGACAATCTGGTCATTGTTTCATGATCCGTTCAAAACTGAGTGAAGCCCGCTGAAGGTTATCACGTCCGTCCGGCTGTACAGGCCCCCTGCTGCGCGTCCGGCGCTATCTTCCTTGGACTCGGCCGCGAGCTTATAAGCGTCCTGACTGATCTCTATGGAATGGGCAACCACTGCTAAAGTCTTCGTGTGAATATCTGACGACGCGAGGCCATGAGGTTTGCCTCGCCTTCACTCTAAAAACGAAAAAAATGGCTTGAAAGGGTGACGAAGCCTGCTCGCGAACTTTTGAGCATACAGACGGGAGATTTGCGGGCGCAGGTCTCCCATGGGTTGGCCCTGGAAACTATGCGCTGACCGGTCAAGGCTTACTCTGATAATAAAATTGTCGGCCCTTTTGAGAGGGCTTGAGCCGAAGCTAGCGATTACGACGTGTTGATTGCTCATATGGCGGCTAGAGTTTAGGAGTCTGAATTTGAAGCGGCATTTCACTGTGGGAGTTGATCCGGCCGCACGAATGAGAATGATATTTCATTAGCGAAAGGCAGCTTTTCGCACTAATTTTTATTCCAAGTTCAAGAATGGATCAGTAGTTAAAGCGCGACAAAAGCTTTCGGAGTATGAGACAGAAGCTCTTGTAGCATTTATCATTTGGCGATGAGTGCAAAGCCATTCATAGCAGCAAAGGGTAAGGAATTTTGCCGCCCTTTAGGTTGGCCTCCACCATGCAACTGCCTGGATGCGTCGCGAGCGTCGCTACCCACCTCATAATGGGAGGTTGTGCGCGGGTGGGGGCAGTACTATGGAATATTTATCGATCAAGCGACCGTAGTTTACCTAGCAGGCGGAGGTAATATCAAGCCGGAATGGTGAGCATATTTATAGCGCGCTTGAGGTCGTCAACGTCGCATGAATATTAAGTTGTCAGCCGAATCTCCCCACGATGTGATGTGATGCGATGCGACGCGCTGCTCGGCTCAAACATGAGCCCGAGCAGCGCACGCGATTTTAAAACTTCGTCCCGAGCCGGACGCCAAAGGTCCGCGGTCGTGCCACAATGCGCGACGAGCCGAACGGCGGCGTGGCGAAGCGGAAGTCAGAATAGACCTTATTTGTCAGATTCTCGACGAAGAAGCCGATCTGGTATCGCTCATCCTGCGGCATGATGGTCAAGCTCGCCCGTGCCGTCGTATAGGCCGGTTCGCGGTCGAAGCGAAGCGGTCCGCCCGCACCCGGCGCGAAGTCGAAACTCGAAGTGTAGCGCACGAAACCTGTCAGTTCCGCTTTCCAGTCTTCAGAGATGTCTCCAGTTGCGGTCGCACCTATGAAATAGGTCCATTTGGGCGCACGGATCAGAGGATGGCCAGACAGATCTTCATTACCGACTTGCGGCTGGCCGTTCGCATCAAGTGCTGGCAATAGCGCTTGATTGTAGATGAAGTCGATGTAACGCGTCTTCAGGTACGAAAGGCCGGTGAAGATCTGAAGGTTGTCGACTGGGCTAAATTCGGCATCGAATTCCACTCCCTTGCCCTTAGCATCGGCATTGAGGGTGGAGCCGAGTTCACCCCCCGTCGCATCCTGGTCGACGGCGAGAACCTGGAGATCCCGGTTTTTGTAGTGGAACAAGGCCAAATTGGCGCGGACCCGCTTGTCAGTCGAAACAAACTTGAGGCCGACTTCGTAGCCCTTGATCTTCTCGGGAAGAAAGACGCTGGGCGGCGGAGCAGCCTTATCCGCCACGACGCCCCCCGCCTTGAAGCCGTCATTGTAGCTTGCATAGACGTTCAACGGACCAGTATCGTAGGAAATGACGAACCGCTTCGTGAACCGGCTGAACTTCACAGGTTGATTGAACATTTCCCGCCGGTCCTTGGTATAGCGGCCGCCAACCGTGACCTTGAGCCCTTCCACCGGTTCGAGGGAGCCATCGCCGAAGAAGGAAATCGACTCAGTCGTGATGTGGTTATTGAATGCCTGCGGCCAATTGGGAAATTGAGACGCTGCCGGAAAACCAAGGGCAAAATCTGTGACATCGTTAAGATAGTTCACGCCACCTATGAGATTGAACATACCCTCGAAGTCAGACGTCAACGTGACATCCTGCGTCCAGGTTTCAGCCTTTGTGGAGTTGGCGATGTTGAGAACATCCACTTCCGTCAGGTCGAAATCGCCGGTCTCGAACGCGTCTAGCTTGCGGTATGACGTCGTGCTGTTCAGCGAGAACTGTCCGAAATCATAATCTACCTTGAGGTTGACGAAGACGTTCTTGTCGTTTCCGCCGTTCCCGTTGTTCAGTGTGTTGGCAACAGTCGTGTAAGGATCGGTCAGAGGGAAGCTGTAGGCCGAAGAACCGCATGCCAGGCAATATTGAGGTGGGAGATAGTTGGTGTAGGCTGCAGGCGTGCGCTTTGCCTTGTCGTACTGCACCTGAAGGACCGCATTCAAATCGTCGGTCGGCTGGAACCTCAACTTGCCCCTGACGGTCCAGCTTTCCCGCGCGCCAAACTTGAAATTGTCGACCAGGTTGCGGACGTAGCCGCCGTCATGACGATAACGTGCAGCGACGCGGAGCGCGACGGTGTCGCTGACCGGAATGTTCAGCACGCCTTCGGCGATCTGATGGTCAAGATTGCCCGCCTCGATCATCGCCCTGCCACCCCACTGGAACTCGGGGTCAGCCGTGTTGATGAGGATCACGCCTCCAGAAGCATTGCGCCCCCATAGCGAGCCCTGCGGACCTTTCAACACCTGCATAGACGAGGAATCGAGGATATCGAACACGCTGCCGAACGCATGTTCGATATAGGAGCCGTCTATGTACGTGGCGACCGACGATTCAATACCTGGATTGGGCAGTGGCGCGCCGATACCGCGGATGAAGGTCGACGCGTAGTTGATGCCGCTGCTGAAGACCATGCCGGGCGTCACCAGCTGCAGGTTGCCCACATCCCGGATGTTCAGCTGCTGAGCGCGTAATTCGCTGATCGCCGTGACGGAGATCGGAACGTCCTGAAGGTTTTGGGCCCGACGCTGCGCGGTAACGATGATCTCGCCAGTGTTGTTTGTAGCCTCTTGCTGCGCATCCTGTGGAACACCTCCGGCGTCACCTGCCGACTGCGACTCCACCTGTTCAGCGTGGGCCGGCATTGAAGCCATGATCGCAATCACTGACAAGGTACACATCATTATTTTAGATGATTTATTCATACCACTCTCCCTTTACTTGCGCCCGTTAGCGCTCTTCAACAATATGCGGCCCCTTACCTTCTTGTAAGCTGCAGATAAAAAATAATTATCTGCACCCAAACCGAAAAGTCCTTGAGACCACATCTCCCGGTCAAGCCGCAGCTCCCAGCAACAGACACCCAGAGCGAGGAATGAAGTCCATACGCTGGGCGCAATCATTTGAACCGGGGGTTCAGCCGGCGACCTCTTCGATGGGCTGATCGGTGACTACGACCTTTGACTCCAGATAGGCGAGCAGGCCTTCGACTCCCCCTTCGCGCCCAATCCCGGATTGCTTGAAGCCCCCGAACCCAATGCTGACATCCGTCCTCGAGGCGTTCTGGCCTACCGTCCCGGACCGCAGGCGTCTCGCCAGATGCCGGAAACGGTCACCGTCATTGGTGAAGATCGACGCGTTCAGCCCGAAGATAGAGTCATTGGCGATTTGCACTGCCTCTTCTTCATTCTCCACTGGGATGACTGCCAGGACGGGGCCGAATATTTCCTCCTGCCCGATTGTGGAGCGGTTATCGACATCGGCAAACAGCGTCGGTTCGACATAATAGCCCCGGTTAAGCTCGTTCGGCCGTCCACCACCGTACGCTAGCCGGGCTCCTTCAGCCTTGCCGATTTCGATGTAGCGCTCGACCGTCTCGCGATGCTTGCCCGTCGACAGAGGTCCGACGTCGCTCGCCGGATCGAACTGGTCGCCGATTTTTAGTGTTGCGAAGTAAGCGCTCACCGCCTCAACCATCTGCTCTTGCCGTCGGCGAGGAACGATAATACGTGTCAGACTGTGGCAGACCTGCCCGGTCAGCGAGCTTACGCCACCACCAATCGTCCGCGCGGCGGTCTCGATGTCGAAGTCGTCCAGTATGATCGCGGGTGATTTGCCGCCCAGTTCCAGCGTGTAGCGCGCGATACGTTGCCCGCAGGCCGAGGCAATGCTGCGTCCCGCTGCCGTCGAGCCGGTAAACGCGATCTTGTCGACTCGATTGTCAGCCACAAGCGCTTGGGACGCCTCACGATCCGCGACGATGACGTTCGCAACGCCGGCCGGCAGCCCGATCTCCTCGAAAATTTCTGCAAAGAGATAACCTGCCGCCGGAGCTTCGGGCGACATCTTGATCACCATCGTGCATCCGGCGAGCAGCGCGGACCCCAGTTTATAGGCCGTTAGTGGCGCGGGACCGTTCCAGGGAATGATAGCGGCGACGACGCCAACTGGCTCCCGCACGAGCGTCGCCTTCATCCCGGTGATAGACCGGTGCGGTTCTTCGAACGTAAAGGTATCCGCCAGGTCAGCAGCGCGGTTGAGAACGCCGGTGATAATGTCGCCCACCGCCTGTGCGCGACTGTAGAGGATGCCTGACTCAAGCGACCAAGCATTGGCAAATTCCTTTTGGCGGCGACGCACGGCAGCGGAAATTTCGCGCAGATAGGCTGCACGCTCCACCGGCTTCAGTCCGGACCAAGCGCCGCCATCGAAGGATGCACGGGCGGCGGCTACCGCTCGGTCGACGTCGTCGACGTTTGCTTCCGCCGTCTCAAGAACCTGCTCCTCGGTAGCAGAATCGAGTACCTGGACTGTCTTGCTGGTCGAAGGCGCAATCCACTTACCGCCAATGAAAAGCGAGTTCGGGTGCGATAGCAGAATCTCTCTAGCGCTCATGGCTATGCTTCATCCTTGAAGTCCGACTGCCCACCCCGGCAATCAGCATATCATACATTATCCTGCGAGGCCGGCCAAATGCAGCCACTCTGAACTTTTCCCATTCTGTAGGACTATTTGCATAATGATGCGAAGATCGCGTTATGTCAACTGATGCCTTGTGCCGCCGAAGCCAGTTCCCCCGGAAACCTCGATATAAGCAAAATATCAGCTTCCTTGCTGAAGATCACGCGCTATGACGGCCTTAGCCAAGGCGACGCGCGGCTTGCGACCAGACCGGTGATGAGCTAGCGATTAGTAGACGCAGATTCGAAATGAATGTGTGGTCGGTGCGTGACAGCTCCGCGCGAGACATGAACGTCGCAGTCGACGATAATCTCAGAAAATAGGGAAGGATGCCTGAATGACGGTTTTGGCCGCCGACATTGTCGAGATAGATAGTGGACCCGTCCGGGGAATAGTGCGTCAGGGGATGCTGGCGTATCTGGGCGTTCCCTACGCCGCCCCGCCGCTCGGCGAGCTTCGCTGGATGCCGCCGCAGCGCCCGGAACGATGGTCCGAAGTCAGGGACTGCAGCGAATATGGCAATGACAGTCTTCAAGATGCCGACTTGGGCGTGTTCGCTAGGGCGGGAGGCGATGAAGACTGCCTGTACCTCAACGTCTTCGTACCCCAACATGCTCATGTCGGCGACAAGGGTCTGCCAGTAATGGTCTGGATACATGGCGGTGCGACGCGCGTCGGATCTGGGCGGGATTATGATCCGAGCAAGATCGTGCTCCAGGGTAATACCATCGTCATCACCTTCAATTATCGCCTCGGGATACTCGGCTATTTCTCTCATCCGGAAATCGATGCCGAAGGACACCCGTTCGGCAATTATGGCGTGCTGGACCAGCAGCTTGTCCTCGATTGGGTTCAGCGCAACATAGCCGCGTTCGGCGGGGATCCCGGCAACGTCACGGTGTTTGGCGAATCCTCGGGCGGTAACAGCACGTTCGGACATATCATCTCGCCCTTGTCGAAGGGGAAGTTTCAACACGCTATTTCGATGAGCGGCGGCGCGATTGCCCTCAAGTCACCCATCTTCGGTGCGCCCGTCCCATTGGAGAAGGCCCGCCAGACAGGAATCGAATTCGCGATGGCGGTGGAATGCGAGTCTGCGGCCGAGTTGCGGCAATTGTCGGCGCGCCAGATACTGGCGATGCAGGCCCCCTATGTCAGAGCGCACCAGTTCATCATCGATGGCACCATCATTCCGACTCATCCCAGTGAAGCTTTCCGGTCAGGAAATTTCAACCGTGTAACCGTCGTGAGCGGTCACACTGCCGATGAAGGAGCATTCTTTTCGGGATTCGTCGAGAATGCGACCGGCAGGCCCATGGAAGAAGCCGAATATTTGGCAGAACTGGACAGCTATTTCGGCGACTTGGCGTCAAAGGTCATCCAAGAGTATCCCGTTAATAATTATGACAGCGTGGCAGAGGCTTATGCGGCCGTCTTTACCGATTATATGTTTGCCTGTACCGGCCGGGCGATCTTGAAGATGATCTCCCGCTATACTCCGACGTATGCTTATGATTTTGCTGATAAGACCGCTCCTTCATACTTGGAGCCGACGACGTTCCCGCTGGGCGCCGCGCATACTTATGAACTGCCTTATCTGTTCACCGGTTTTCGAGGTGGCGGGGGCCTGCCCGTCGCGCTCAACGCGCTCCAGCACAAGCTGTCCGATATTATGATTCGATATTGGACGACGGTTTCACAAGCCGCTGAGCGGGAGGACGAATGGTCGAGATACGACCCAGAGCTCGACAATTTCCTGATTTTGAAGTTGCCTGAACCCAGGATGGTGAGCGGTCGCTTCAGTAAAGTATACCATGCCGAATTCTGGGACAGTATAGGGATTTACTGAGGCCGTCGCGCTTTAGGATGTAACGCTCAAGTGGGCTTGGCTGGCGGGGGGTACGCCGGGCCAGGTCCGCGGGGGGGTCTCGCTCTACATCTTTTAGTCGAAGGTCATCCGCGCGGATGACCCTCAAAATCAAGCGCGGGCTAGCGCTTTTGCTCATGACCGCCAGCCGAATCCGCTTATATTGATATGGAGGATTTGGCGCTCAACCGAGTCGGCATAGACCCCACTTCGACACTATGCCCAACTACGGATGACGTGTCAGCTATTTCGCTTGTCGGGAATACCTAACTTGACCGCTGCAAGATCGAGGGCGCGGACGTGCTTACTGGACCAGGGTGTGATTTGCCTTTGGTAAACGGCACTAGCCTCACGGTGACGTTCTCAACATTTGTTGCGTCAGGCGCAAAGCAGATTGCAAAAACACTTTGTAGAGCAGGGATATCTGATCTTGTAATCAGGGATGCCTGTTCCGGCTGATCGCGCTGTTCGGCTGTTTTAAGGGAAACGAGATGACTATTGTTCAACAACTTTCGGTGAAGCAGGATGAACGATCCGTGCTTTCCGGATCCTACGGAAGCATCGTATCAGGTTGGTTGAAGAGTTTTGAGAGCGCCATCACGGCTGCCGATTCCTCTGCGCTGGTCGAGCTGTTTGTTGAGGATTCACACTGGCGCGATTTGTTTGTCTTCACTTGGACTATCACTCCGCGGAATGGGCGGGATGAGGTGGTCCGGTCGCTGATGGCCGCGCTGCCGCCCGCCAGGCCGCGAAATTTTAGGATCGCCGAAAACCGCACGGCTCCCAGGCCTGTGTCGCGCTCCGGCGAAGCGGTGATAGAGGCGATCTTTGAGTTCGAGACGGACGTGGCGCGGGGCGCAGGCATATTGCGGCTGCCGGTGAATAATCCGGAGCAGGCGTGGATGATCTCCACCTCGCTGCACGAGATCAAGGGTCGTGAATGGCCGATAGACGACAACCGCCCGACTGGCCAGCATGACCGGCTGTTCGGCGGTGATACCAAGGCAACGCGCCACGCGCGGGAACTGGAATATGCGGATCGCCAACCGTCCGTCCTGATCGTCGGGGGGGGGCATAACGGCATCTCGACAGGCGCGCAGCTACGAATGCTGGGGGTTGATGCGCTGGTCATAGAACGACTGCCCAACGTCGGCGATGTCTGGCGAAACCGCTATTCCTCGCTGGCGCTGCACAACAAGATCCATCTGAACCATCTGCCATTCATGAAATATCCGGAGACCTGGCCCCAGTTCCTGACCAAGGACGCGCTTGGCGACTGGATTGAATCCTACGCCAAGGCGATGGATGTGAACGTCTGGACGAGTTCCGAGTTCGTCGGTGCGCGTTGGGATGAGGAACGCAAGGTCTGGGCCGCGACCGTTCGCTGCGCCGACGGCACGGAGCGGATTCTCCATCCGCGCCATGTCTTGATGGCCAACGGAGGGATCGTCGGCCGGCCGCATATGCCGGACTTCCCCGGGTTGGGCGACTTCAAGGGCGAGGTGGCGCACTCCCACAGCTACGTTTCGGGGGAGGGCTATCGGGGTAAGAAGGTTCTGATTGTCGGCATCGGCAACACGGCGCATGACATCGCCCAGGACCTGCACGGCTATGGCGTCGACGTCGCGATGATCCAGCGCAGCTCGATCACGGTGTTCAGCGTGGAGGCGGTCACGCTCAACCATGCGCTCTATTACAAGGGCGACACCCCACTTGAGGATTGCGACCTGATCGCGACCAGCCCGACCTATCCGGTGGCGCTTAAGGGCTACCAGCTCAACGTGCAGAAGATGCTCGAGGTCGACAAGGAACTGCTAGACGGTCTCAAGGCGCGCGGCATGAAGCTCGACATCGGCGAGGATGGCGGCGGCCACCAGATGAAGATCCGCAAGCAGCATGGCGGCTATTATCTGAACGTCGGCTGCTCCGACTTGATCGTCAGCGGCGAGGTGGGGTTGATCCAGACCGACAATGTCGATCGCTTTGTCGAAAACGGCCTTCGAATGAAGGATGGCAGCGTGCGCGAAGCCGATGTCGTCATCACCGCCACCGGCTATGAATCGCCGACCAAGGAGGTCGCCCGACTATTCGGCGACGGCGTCGCCGACCGGATCGGTCCAATCTGGGGCCTCGATCCCAAAGATCATGAATTACAGAACATGTACAAGCCGACCGCGCAGCAGGGCCTGTGGTTCGTCGCCGGTGGCTTTGCACAGGGCCGGGTCTGGACGCGCTTCATCGCTCTCCAGATCGCGGCGCGCGAAGCGGGCATCGTCACGGACCCGATCAAGAGCTGCCCATAAGTCCTCAGGAGAGCCCGGGAACAATGCCCTGTCAAACCACCGCACTGCGAGCGCTGCTGCAGGCCGAAGGTGCATTGATGGCGCCCGGCGCGTTTGGCCCCATGCCGGCGAAGCTCATCGAGCAGGCCGGATTCGGGGCTGTGTACATGCCTGGCGGCGGGGTGGCGCTCAACCGGCTCGGTGTCGCCGATCTGGGGCTCGTTACGCTCACCGAAATGGTCGAGAGCGCCGCCGCGATCGCCGCGTCGGTTTCAGTTCCGGTGATCGCGGATGCCGACACCGGCTTTGGCAACCAGCTCAACGTCCAGCGCACCGTTCGCGAATACGAGCGCGCCGGTGTCGCCGCGATCCATCTGGAGGACCAGCTTTTCCCCAAGCGCTGCGGCCATCTGGCGGGCAAGAGCCTCATCCCGGCCGAAGAGGCCGCGCAGAAAATCAGGGCCGCGGTCGCGGCGCGGACCGACCCCAATTTCATGATCATCGCGCGCTGCGATGGCCTGTCGGTGACCGGATTTGAGGACGTTGCTCGACGCTGCGCGCTTTACCGGGATTCTGGTGCGGACATGATCTTCGTGGAATCTCCGCGCTCGTTGGAGGAGATTGCGGAAATTCCCCGCGCCATTCCCGGACCGCATCTGTTCAACCTGTCGGCCGGCGGAAAGACTCCTTCCCTGTCGCTGGAGGAAGTGGGCAGGCTGGGTTACAAGCTCATGATCCTGCCGAATTTCACCGCCCTGGCGGCGATTAGGGCGATGGCGCAGGTGCTGGCCGACATCCGGACGGCCGGGTCCATCGCGGCAGTGGGCGACCGCTGTGCCAGCTTCGCCGAATTCACCGCTCTTGGCGGGCTTCACGCATTTCAGGAGGTCGAGCGGCGCTTCGCCGCACCAGAGGTTGAAATGGGCGAGCAAGCCACACATTGAACGAAAGCGAGAGGTTGAATGCTTGATCTGACGGGTAAGGTGGCGTTCGTGGCCGGGGCGGGATCGGTTGCGGAAGGTTGGGGTAACGGTCGGGCGACCTCCGTGCTCTTCGCCCGGCAGGGCGCAAGCGTTTTCGGAACCGACTTCAGCGAGGGAGCGCTGGCGGGGACAGACCAGGTCATGGCCGCGGAAAATCTCGTCCGCTGGCAGGGCTACCGCGCCGACATGACTTCGAGCGGAGAGGTAAAGGCGGCGGTCGATGCGTGCGTCGCGACCTTCGGCCGGATCGACATATTGGTCAACAATGTCGGCGGCAGCCTCCCCGGCAATCCCGTGACGCTTCCCGAAGAGGATTTCGACCGGCAGATTAGGAGCAATCTCAACACCGCGTTTCTCGGCATGAAGCACGTCATTCCCGTCATGCAGGAGCAATTCCGCAGGCATGGCCGGGGCGGTGCGATCGTCAATATCTCCAGCATCGCCAGCAAGAGTTTCCAGCTGGGCGGGCGCATGCATGTGGGCTACGCCGCGTCTAAGGCCGGGCTGGAGACGATGGGACGCGCGTCGGCGATGGCCTTTGCAGAGGATGGAATCCGGGTCAATTCGGTCGTGGTCGGGATGGTTGACACGCCACTGGTCTCGTCCCGGCTGACCGGGCAGCTGGGCAGCGACGAGGAGGCGCTCAAGCTCCAGCGCGCCAGGCTGGTGCCGATGGGCCGCATGGGCACGGCTTGGGACGTCGCGCATGCCGCGCTGTTCCTCGCGAGCGACGAGGCCAATTATATCACGGCGGCAGAGATCATCGTCGATGGCGGCGTGACGGCATCGCGACTGAGCCCCGCCAGGGCATGAGCGGCGCGTCCGCCAACCAGTTTGTCATTCGTCCGGAGTGGCTTGCCAGCCATGACGAGCCGGTGATCGACCCCGATCGGCCTATCATCGACGCGCATCATCACCTCTACGACCGGCCGGGTCAGCGCTATCTGCTGCCCGATTATCTGGCGGATCTGGGGACGGGCCACGACATTCGCGGCTCCGTGTTCGTCCAGGCTCGCGCGATGCTGCGTGCCGGAGGTCCGGAAGCGCTCCGCGCCATCGGAGAGGTCGAGTTCGTCAACGGCATCGCAGCCATGAGCACCAGCGGCATCTATGGTTCGTCCCATGTCTGTTCGGGCATAGTCGGCTTCGCGGACCTTGCCCTGGGCGACCGGGTGCGCCCGGTGCTGGAGAGGCTGATCACGGCTGCCGGCGGCGTGGCCGGGCAGGGTGGCCGCTTCTGCGGGATCAGGCAGACGCTGGTGTGGGACCGCGACAACAGCCTGCTGAACGCGGCCTATCCGACGAGCGCGGAAATGATCGATCAGCCAAATTTCCGCGAGGGTTTTGCGCATCTCGCCCGCCTGGGCCTCAGTTTCGATGCGTGGGCCTTTTTCCCGCAACTCGGTGCAGTCGAGCGGTTGGCGCGTGCCTTTCCCGCCACTCCGATCGTCCTTAACCATTGCGGCGGGATTGTGCGGATTCACGACTATGCGGAAGCCGATACGCTGGAAAGCTGGCGGCGTGGGATTTCGGACGTAGCGCGCTGTCCTAACGTGTCGGTAAAATTGAGCGGGCTGGGGATGCGTATCGGCGGATTCGGTTTCGAAGACATGTCCCAAGCACCTTCCTCATTCGACCTCGCTTTCGCCTGGCGTCCCTGGGTGATGCACTGCCTTGAGGCGTTTGGAGCTAGCCGGTGCATGTGGGGAAGCAATTTTCCCGTCGACAAGGGCAGCTACAGCCTCAAGGTCGGCGTCAATGCCTTCAAGCGGCTGCTTGCCGATGCCACGGCGCAGGAGCAGGAAGAGGTCTTCGCACGTTCCGCCCAGCGCTTCTACCGCTTGCCGTCCAGCATTGTGGAATAACCAGCCAGACGACAACGGTGCCGCCGAATCGTAGAGTTCCTCGACCTCCCGGAGTAGAAAATGACGACACCCGATTTCAATCTTGCATCGCTGGATGCGCTCTTCAGCCGGCCGGAGGTCGCGGAAGCGATGAAGCGTGTCTCGCGTTCGGGATATGCGAGCGCCGCCAAATTCTGGCAGACGCCTCTGCAGGGGCCGCATCTGTCCGCGCGAATGAAGGAGCTTGTCTTTTTCACCATGCATGTCGCTGCGACCAGTCTGAACGGCGACGCCATCAAGCGCCAGGTGAAGCGCATCATCGCCGCAGGCGGCACCCAGGCCGATATTTTCGACGTGGTCGTCACGATCGCTAGCCTTGCCAATCATGCGCTCTATTCCTCTGTTCCGGTGCTGGAGGAGGAATTGGCCGCAATCGGCGAGGCCGGCGCGCCAGCAGAGGAATTCACGCCGGAGTTGGAGGCCGCCAAGCAGCAATTCCTGGAAGTCCGGGGCTTCTGGAATGAGCATCGAGACCCGGTGGCGCGAATGATGCCGGAATATACCGCCGCCCTGATCGGCATCGCGACCGAGACGTGGCAGAACGGTCCGCTGACCCGGAAGGAACGAGAACTGGTGTGCATCGCCGTGGACTGCAACGTCACGCACAGCTTCCCGTCGGGCCTGCGCACGCATATCCGCAACGCATTGGACGCGGGCGCAACCAAGGGCGAGATCATGGAAGTGTTCCAGATGGCGGCGCTCCTGGGGCTGGAAGGTTTCATCCTTACCGGAGAAGCGATGTTCGGCGAATGATCAAGACCGGATTTGGAGGCTTGGCCTCCCGATCCGGTCTTGCGAGGGCAACAACCCGGAACCTGAATTACCAGGCGTAGTTTTCGGGCGACGTCTTGTAGCCGGGGAAGATTTCGTCGAGCTTCACCAGTATCTCGTCGCTCAGGCGTACCTCGAGCGAACGCAGCGCGTCGTCGACCTGGCTGATGGTCGAGGGGCCGATCACGCACCCGGTAACGCCGGGACGCGAGGCGACCCACGCCAGGGCGACCTGGGAGGGTAGGATGCCGATTTCGGCGCACAGCGCCTCATAGCGTTCCAACTGCGAGCGGAAATGCGTTAGCTGCTCGTCGGTATAACGGCCCGAATTACTGGTCTGCTGCAGCACGCCCGCCAGCATGCCGCGATGGAGCGGCGACCATGCCAGCACGCCGACGCCATAATGCTGCGCGGCAGGTATGACCTCCATCTCGATTTGGCGTGTTGCGAGGTTGTAGATCGACTGCTCGCTGACCAGGCCCATGAAGTGGCGAGCGCGGGCGGCTTCCTGAGCCGCTGCGATATGCCAGCCACCGAAGTTGGAGGAGCCCACATAGAGGATCTTGCCCTGCGTCCGCAGAACCGTCATTGCTTCCCAAATCTCTTCCCACGGCGTGTCGCGATCGACATGGTGCATCTGATAGAGATCGATGCGGTCGGTCTTCAGGCGCCGCAGCGAGTCCTCGCAAGCCTGGCGGATGTGGAAAGCCGACAGCCGACTTTCGTTCGGCCAGGTGCCTCGGGGGTTGAAGACCTTACTCGCCAGCACCGTCCGTTCGCGGCGTCCGCCGCCTTGGGCAAACCAGTTCCCGATGATTATTTCGGAATTCGCCTCGCCCTTGAAATCCTTGGTACCGTAGACATTTGAGGTGTCGAAGAAGTTGATTCCATTGTCGTGCGCGTATTCCATCATCTGATGGGCGGTAGGCTCGTCGGTCTTGTAACCGAAGTTCAACGTGCCCAGGCAGATGGGGCTGACGAGCAGGCCGCTGCGGCCAAGATGACTGTATTCCATCCTTGTTTCCTCATGATTGGTGGTGGTTAGGGCATCCTGCGCAAAGGCCGGGACCCATTTTTACGCTTGAAAGGATGGAGCACGATCCGCTGACGTGTCGGGCTCCAGGGTCGTGTGACGCGGCGCGGGGATGAGCTTAGCATCCCGCCCCTCGTCATGAAAGCTTGCGGAGCAGTTCGGTCCCGTCGCTCAGCGTCTCGAGCGACCTTGCCATCTCTACCGCTTCGTTGATCTTGGCAGGCGAAATGGGGATGGGGGCCAGCGCCGCGCACGAGACGAATTTGGCGATGATGTGTTCCCATTCCATGGGGTGGTTCTTGCCGCCCAGCGTACCGTCTCCCGATCCTGCGAGGGTCTCGCCGGACCGTGTGTCGATTTCTACACGAGCATTCGGCATTTCGCCCTTCCAATCAAGGCTGCTGTCATTGATGGGAACGATCTTTTGCGCGGTTTCAAGTACTTTTGGATCCCGAAGCCCTGCTTCCGTGAAATGCTCGATCTTAACTTCTCCATACGTCGCCGCCGCAGCAAGGCAGAAGGGCAGACTAAAGCGTGCGTCCATCGAACAGGCCGGCTGTCGCCGCTCTTCAAGAGGATATGACATACGTTGCTGGAAATCGCCGATGTATGGTCGGATTTCGACGATGTCATCAGGTCTAAGCCCGTGATTACGTACCAGTTCCAGAACTGCGTGAATATAGGTGTTAGCGATGCCGCATACAGGCCAAGGCTTGTACTGCATCGTACTTCCCCCAAAAATGGTGCCCAATCCTTCAAGGATTTTCGTGCGGTCATATTCGTCGTCGAAATAGACGCGCATGATCCCGGCCTGGCCTTCAAAGACCTTCTGCGTACCCGTCACGCCCCTCTTGGCCAGCAGGGCGGATAGCAAGGCGCTCTTGGCAATGAACCCCGCATAGAGTTCCCCAAGATCGCTGTTTGTCCCAAACCGCAATTCGAGCGTACCGCACGAGCCAAGGCTTGCGATACCGAGCGCATGGGCAACCTGATCGGTGTCGAGACTGAGCACATAGGCCGCCCCGGCAGTTGCGGAGAACACGCCCAAAACAGTGGTGACTAGCCAGTCCATCCGCTGCTGGAGGCTTCGGCGCATGCGAAGAAACAGATCTTGCCCAATTGCAACTGCAGTGATCAGATCCTTTCCAGAAATGCCGCCCTGGTGTTCGGCCGCGGCGAAAACGGTAGGTATGAGCGTGCTGCTCGCATGGTTGCCGTCAGGCGCCACGTCGTCAAAATCGAGACAATGCGCCATTGCGCCGTTTGCCAGGGCTGCCATGACGGAAGGAACCTTGCCGCCAAAGCCGAGCACAGTCGATTCGGGTTTGCCGCCGCTCTCCCGAACAAGATCGATGACTGTGGCGACGGCTGGAACTGTGCCGGCCGCGGCCAAGCTCACCCCCAACAGGTCAAGGATGCTTTTCTTCGCAGCTTCGACGGCTTCGGGTGGCAAATCTTCGTACCGGCACGAAGAAACAAATTCAGCAAAGTTTCGAACGAAATCCTGATTTGGCATGATGATTCTCTTTGGTGTAAATGAAACGACCGGGACCAAGGAAACCTATTACTCGCTCATCCATAATGCATTGTAGTAGAGCAAATGAACTCTCATTTTTCCGTCGTTCAATTGGCAATGATCAACGATTATCATTTAAATGGGAGTGAGACTGACACTTGCGAACGGATGGGAGTAGGCACCTTAGAGGCTGTTTGGAACACGCGCGGAAGAGCGCCATTTCTGATACTGCGCGAGCCCACACCTCCGCTCGGCCGTCCGCAGAGCGTATCGTGAATCGGAGGTCGTGTGGGGTTGCGAGCTGGTGGGAATGCGCCAAAGGCGCATTCCCAAACATACTTTGGGACGCTCTATCCGCATCCGCCTGATCCTCATCCAAAACACCACCCTGCGCAGTAGGGAATATGATACCGATGAGCGCTTTGCGACTCGCGCACGATCGCCATAATACAATTAATCCCATAGATTGACATAATATAGTAGCGTTGTTATGAACTCAGCTGTCCTGTAGCTTGCACTTCTTACTAGCCCGGCTGAACAGCGGGCTCGGGGAGACGCAAACGTGATTCCTTGCACGAATCCCGGCTACGATCATGTGGAATATGCGATGATTAAAATGGAAACGGCCGTTGTTCCAGTTACTGGCGGGGCTTCCGGTATAGGATTGGCGATCTGCAGAGCCCTTCGGACCGCTGGCGCAAAGCCCATTCCCATCGATCTCAACCGTTCTCTTCTCGATCAAGCGATTGACGAACTTTATCCGAATGCTCCCGACGACAAGAGATCGGAGCTGGGTTATCTGTTGGACGTCAGCGATAGCAGAGCGGTCGATGCGGCATTTCAAGGTATCGCCAATACGCATGGGCCCATCACACACCTTGTTGCAAATGCGGGAATTGTATGGCGCGGCAACATCCTTGAAATGCCGGAAGACGACTGGCATCGAGTGATGGCTGTTAACGTCAGCGGCGTCCTTCACACATGTCGCGCGGCGGCTCGGCAAATGAGGGATGCGGAGGGAGGCGCAATCGTCACTATGTCATCCATAGGAGGACTTCTGTCGAAACCTGAGCGCACAGCATATACTACCTCCAAGGCGGCAATTGTTCAAATGACCCGCGGCCTCGCTGTTGATCTTGCACGGCATGATATTCGCGTTAATTGTGTTGCCCCTGGGTTGGTGGCAACACCCATCCAAGAAGCGCAGGCCATTGCGAACGGTCCAGGTGCCGTCGAGGCATTGGCCGGGCGCGCGGTAATGAAGCGGCTTGCCGAGCCGCGAGAGATTGCAAACGTTGTGCTATTCCTACTCTCGGACCTGGCGAGCTATGTTACCGGAGAAACGGTTGTGGTCGATGGCGGGCTAAGCATCCATTACGCCTGAGGACGAAGGTGGTGACATCACCAACGTCGGATGATATCGAACGACTTACGCACTTCTTGGCGCCGCAATGCTTGAGGTGAAACAATGCTTACAGCCTTCAGAAACTGCATGCTGCCTTCTCTGGTTGGCAAGGACATGCAGCTTTCCTACGTTGTGCCCGACATTGATGAGGCAATGCGCTTCTGGACGACACAACTGGAAGTTGGTCCGTTTGTTGTCATTGAAGACGCCGCGGCAGACCGAGTTGTCGTATACCGAGGTCGCAGAACGCGGGTGAAGATGTCGCTCGCCTTCGCTTATGTGGCGGAAATGCAGATAGAGCTGATATCTGCGACAAGCTCAGATCCATCGCCGTGGACCGATTTTCTCCAAAGCGGCCGACAAGGCCTTCATCACCTGGGTTTCTGGCCCGAGGACTACGATCACTCAGTGTTGGCGCTGGAACAGATGGGCTTCGTTCGGGAATGTTCGATTGAGACAGTCGACGGTTCGGTTAGTTCCAATTATTTTAGTGGCCCGCCTTATTTTGGGGTTTGGGTTGAGCTAGCACCCAACACTCCGACGAGAAATAACTACTTTGCAGGCATCAAAGCTCTGAGTGAAAGATGGGACGGTAGCCGGGCTATCCGTCGTTTTAAGTCGCGGGACGAATTTCTGGCTTCTGATGATTGCAAATCTTGAGCTTTGCAAAAATTTTGGTGCGCTGGGCTCCGCATGAGCAGCCTCAGTTACATTCAAATGCCCGCATTGTATAACCGGCGCAATGGTAAGCGGTACCGTGCCCTGGCCGTCGTCGATGCTTACACCCGCGAATGCCTCGCGAACCGCGTCAGGCAGGGCGCCAAGGGCGATGTACTTTCATCGGCGAGCCTTCGCGCCAAAGCAGCACATGAATTAGTCGATAGCCATAGCGCATGCGGGTCGCCGCGATCTCCTTGATCCTGTTCCTGAGCGGCGCCTGGTCGCTTCGGACCGACCGATAACGGTGCGTCTTGCAATCGAACCGGAGAACAGCGCAACTGGGCCACCAGCAGACGCCGGATAGATGTTCGCCACTGATCCACGCAGAACATTTCAATGCCGCTTGCAAAGGGAGAGCCGTCTATAGAGGTAATAGGTCGCCTCCGACACGCCCAACTTCCGGCACACCTCGGCAACCGACGTACCGGCCTCGCCTGGCGCAGCGCAAACGCGATCTGCTCTCCCGTGAAACTCGACTTCTTCATGCAAAATCTCCAGCGCCACTTAGCTCGATTTCGCCAGATTCCTCTCATTCCCGCCGGAGGCATTTTCCGGGACAGGGTCAGGCGCAGCGTAGTTGACCTCCTCGCTTCTGAACAATTCCGCGGATTATCGACGCGAATCCTTTTGGCGCTGGGCCTATGTGCAGACGAGCCGTCTGTCAGCCAATCGCCGACCCGATCGCGCGGGCAGGATAGTTCGATCATAGGCCATGCCTATTTCCCCTATAGGCGTCGACCTTTATCGCGCCGTCTGGTCCGGAAGTTGGGTGTTCATCGCTGCCGATCTTGGTAAAAATACGGCTTTGTGGAAAAACTGTTACGCCGGAGGCAGGCGGGCGCCCGGCCACGTCGGCTTAGCGATGCTTGTGATAACATGATGGTCACTTTGAAGGATCTGCTGGTTCGAAAGATAAGGGTGACTGACCGGTGTGGAGCACTTGCCGCCCTAGCAAGCGGCAGTTGCGGGACGCGAGATGCTTGGAGCGAGAGATGGATTTAGGAATTGATGGTAAACGCGCCGTTGTTATAGGCGGCAGTTCGGGGCTGGGCTATGGCGTGTGCGAGCGTCTTGCCGCCGAAGGTGTCAATCTTTTGATCTTTGCGCGTGACAGGGAGAAGCTTCAAGACGCGAAGAAGCGTTTAGTGGACAAAAATCCGCGTAGTACAATCGATATCGTAGCCGGTGATATCTCAAACGCAGAAGACATCGAAAGACTGAAGCGCGAAATCATCGATAGCGGGGGGATGCAAATTCTTGTGTTGAATACGCCGCCTCCGCCCAGACCATTATACGACTTTTTAGAAGAGCATGACGAAGAGCGATGGGAAAACGCTTATCAGTGGCAGCTGAAAGGTGCACTGCTGGTGTTACGGAAACTCGCGCCTCTTCTTCTAAACCAGGGCTGGGGCAGAATTGTCGCGATCACCTCGGCATCCATTAAGGAGCCGCTGCCCAACCACGCTCTTTCGACCGTTTTCCGCGCCGGTGTGCAGGCCGCGCTCAAGCACCTGTCGATGGAGATGGCGGCGCATAATGTGACGGTGAACTCCGTCGCTCCCGCCGTGGTCGTGACCTCGACCTATCATACCGTCCATGACATTGAGGCCCGGGTGAGCCGGATACCGCTCAAGCGCGTCGGCAAAGTCGAGGAACTGGCCGCCACCGTCGCATTTCTGGCGTCGGACCTTGCCGGCTTCATCACCGGCGAAAATGTCCAGGTGGACGGGGGCTGTACAAGGTCTCTTTGCTAAGGCGTGTCGGTCCTTTGGCGGTACGGCCAAATCGCCTGGACCCGTCTACATGCAGATAAATGGCGGCGGGCCAAAATAGAATACCAGGAGAGCGAAAGATATGTGGAACAAGCCGGTAGTCGAAATTCGCGTCGAGGAATTCACGCGGGGGACGCTCCCCACATATCTCGAGCTTCACAAATCAATGGCGCTGCCGCTTCTGCAGGAGCATCTCGGCAGGCCGATGGCGTATTATATGACGAATGTCGGCAGGATCAATTGCGTTACCCAACTTTGGGGCTATGATTCGTTGGAGGCATATCAGTCAGGACGAGCGGCCGTGGAAAGCCGGCCGCAGTGGCAGGACTATATGAGGTCGACGGAGGGAGTCGTCCGCTTCGTCGACACTCGCCTGACCCAACGCATCCTCTTTCCCAATGTCGGCGCCGGCGAGGAGATTTCCCGGGCAAAGCCGGTCGTGGATTTCAGAACATATCTGATCCACCACAATCACATGCAGACCTTCCTCTCGACGACTGAGGAGCATGCCATGAGCGTGATGCTGCGGCATGTCGGTCCGCCGATCGGCTACTATCTGACCAAAGTGGGGAATCTGAACCAGATTACCAACATCTGGGGCTATGACAGCATGGGCGATATGGAAACACGGCGTAACGCCCGGAACGCCGATCCGGAATGGCGCAACTATCTCGATGCGTCGGACGGAATCTATGAGCGGCAGGAAACGCAGATATTACGGCTTCTGGAGCTGTATCCCGACGAATGAATTGGTGTCCGGTTTGTCGTTTGCGCTTGGTCCTGTAGCCTCGATCCCTGGCGGCGAACCGATTTGTTCAACTGTGATGGTCTTTATCAGTTAAGGAAAGCGTTATGTCTTCCGATCAGGTCGCTATCGAAATGGATCTTGAAAGCCGGGTCGCGCAGTTCGTTGTCGATTTCAAATGGACCCAAATCGAGCCGGTCTCCATGCCTGCCATAAAGGCGCTTCTGAAGGATCAACTCGCGCTGCAAGTCGGCGCGGTGGACTTGCCATGGTCGCGCGAGGCGCGCCGCTTCCTTGCCAAGCCCCGTCCCGGGAGTTCGACGGTGGTTGCTGAAAGCGAGCCGATGGACGCCGCCGATGCGGCCTACATCAACGCGACTTACGGCCACGGATTTGAATATGACGATGTGGCGAGCAACGGCCATCCCGGCTGCTGCGTCGTCCCAACGGCCATCGCGGTGGGCGAGGAGCTGGGCGCCACGCTCGGCCAGGTGGTGGAGGCGATGCTCGCGGGCTATGAAGTCTATGTGCGGATCGGCCGCTTGGCCGCGCCGGACCTGGTAAATGCCGGCTGGCACGCCCATGCGGTGCTCGCGAACTTCGGTGCCGTCGCGGTCGCCGCGAAGCTGCACGATCTGGATGCCGACACCGTCCTGCACGCCATGGCGATCGCGCTGAGCCATGCGTCGGGCACGACCGAATATACGAAGAGCGGGGGGTCCATAAAGCGCGTCCATGCGGGCATTGCCGTCCGCAATGGCATAGAGGCGGTTCAGCTGGCGCGTGCGGGCATTACAGGACCGAGGCGTTACCTGACGGGACAGAAAGGATTTTTCCGCAACTTCATCCGCCGGCCGGTGGTGGACAGCGACGCGGAGGAAGCCTTCCGCAAGGGCCGGCCGCAGCGGATCAAGGATATCTGGCTCAAGGCCCATTGCTGCTGCGGCGCGCACCATCCCTATATCGACGCCATGACTAGTGTACGTGATCGCGTGGATGAGATCGTTTCGGTCGACGCGATCATCCAGGGCATGACCAGGACCCTGGCCGACAACCCCCATGCGCAACAGCACGGCACAACGAATATCGAGGAGTTGCAGTTCAGCCTTGCGTTGCAGATGGCGCTGGCCGCGCTGGGCAAGGGCAATGGCTATTCGACGCACCGTGCCTTTCTCGACGGCAAGCTGCCACTGGATGAAAGTTCCGACGTTGTGCAATTCGCCCGTCGCATCCGCCTGATCCACTCGCCGGAACTGGACGAGCGCTATCCGTTCAATTTCGTGGGCGAGGTTCTGCTCCATTACCGGGACGGCTCCACCCAGAGCATTTTCATGGAAGGCGCAAAGGGCATGCCAAACGATCCGTTCACGGAACAGGAGCATCGTCGGAAGCTGGACGAACTGACGCATGATGTGATCGGATCGGAACGGGCGATCAAGCTATTCGAACTGGTCGACGATCTCGACCCCGATACCCCCATCACCAAACTGACCCGGCTGTTGCAGGGGCGGTGACGAAGGCATTGAGTTCGGCCGGCGGGGCTCGCGACAGCCCGGTTCCACCGTCTTGAAGCGGGTTTCCAGGAGCCGCTCGTCTCGTTCGAGCGGCCTTGCAGTTGGAAATCCCGAAAGTTCTATCTGATCAGGACAGGCTGGCGCTCTCCGCGCCTTCAGCGGAAGCGAGGAAGGCTGCACGATCGGCAAAGCGACGGATCGGCCGCGTGACGCCGTCCCAGGATTTGCTGAGCTGCTGGATGCGGCCATAATAAGCGGTCCGAGCCGCGCTCATCGGGAGCAGCTCGACCACGCAGCCAATATGTGCCGGGGCTTGATAATAGACCACGGTCCTTGATCCGTCATGGGCGAGAACCGCCGAAATCTCCGTGAAGCCATTTTCTTCCAGCAGGGCGCAGGCACCGTCCATGTCCTCAGGCCAGAAAGCGATATGGTGCAGCCCTTCGCGGCCGCTGTCGAGAAACTCCTTGTAGGCAGACGGTGCGTCGTTGGACTGCGCGATGAGTTCGATCTGAACGTCTCCGACATAGGCGAAGGCCAGCGTGAATTGCACATCGCTCTCCTGCCCGCGGTGCAGCACCGATCTTTCACCGCGTGAATCCTCGATCACGACGAACGGTCCGACTTTCATGACATCGGCCCAATATTGCATTGCGGCGTCGAGATCGTGCACCACATAGGCGACTTGCATGCGCTCGCCTAGATAGCCCTTGCATGGGAAGGGGAGGGGCAACATCGCAACTTCTCCTCATTTTTCTGTGCGCGAGATCATGCAGCCATCGCAGGCTAGCAGTATAGCCCAAACGGCATTTACTTCAGCGCGGTTTCAACTTAGGAATTACCTATGGCAAATCAAGGTTTTGCCTTGTAGGGCCGGGAGAGGTCACATGAGCCGTATCGATAATCCCCACAATGTTAGCTTGAGGCAGTTGTCCTATTTGCTCGCCCTGGCCGAGCATGGGTCGATCTCCTCGGCGGCCAACGCGCTCAGCATAGCGCAGCCGTCCCTTTCGGAAAATATCGCTAAGCTCGAAAAGTCCATCAACGCAAAACTGGTGATAAGAGGCGCGCGCGGCATCCAGATGACGGAGGCGGGCCTGACACTGGCAGAGCGCGGCCGTGAAATCCTGAAGAGCATCGATGAAGTGCTCGACGAGGTGCGCCAGAAAACAGGAGAGCTTCGCGGCCCGTTATCGATCGGGCTTCCGCCATCCTTCGGACCGTTCCTAAGCGTTCCTCTCGTTGAGACGATCTGTCATGAACATCCCGACATAAGGTTGCATATCGTCGAGGCCATGTCCGGCGATATTCTTGATTGGATCAGTTCCGGTCGTGTGAACATCGGATGTGTATATGAGATTTCGGATACCTCGGCCTATTCTTTCGAGCCGCTTCTGACCGAGGAAATCTTCCTTGCGACCGCGCCTGACAATTGGCCGGGAGAAATTGGTGCGGACGGTTTCGCCCTAACGCCGGTAAGCGCGGAACGGTTGAAGGAACTTCCGATGGTCCTCACAAGCTCGCTGCATGGCGGCCGAAGACTGCAAGAGCGATTTGCCCGCTCCAGTCACCTGCATCTGAACGTCGTGGCGGAAATCGACTCGCTTGCCCAGATCGTCGAGATGGTCACCAGGGCGAGCGCCTATACGATGATCGCCCATGGGGCGGTGTTGAGGCAGCTCGCGGAAGGAAAACTGGCGCTTGTTCCCGTCGAGGAGCCGGTCATCAAGAGGACTTCCTATATCGTACGGTCGCGCACTCGACCGGTATCCTGCGCGTCTGCCATGGTCGAATTCGCTATCAGGCAGATCGCCTCCGAGATGGTAGATCGCTACCATCTGCGCGCGAGAGTTGAACCGCATTCCCTGTCCCAGCCTGTCGGTAGAAATAAAGGATAGGCGAGGCCTGCCGATTGCGCCAGCAGAGGAGCGGTGCTGTCCCCGGCACCCGCACCGCCCTTCAAAAATGATCAGATTTCCTCCACGGTGCTGCCAACTTCTTGATCGAGAAGCTGGCGAAAGGGCTTCCATATGGAAAAATACAGCACCGCCGCCACGAAGGAGGCTGTTGCCAAGACGATCCGCAATGACTCGCCTACCATTTTGGGGTCGCCAAAGAAGCGTTCCGTCAGCACTGCCACCATGGTCGGACCGCCGGCATAGCCGATAACCTGAGCGGAAAGCGTGTACAGCGATGACACAAGGCCCTTGATCGGCTTCGGCGACACCTGAAGGCATGCATATCCAACAAGCGGAACGCATAGGGTTGCAACAAAAAGAAGTAAGCCGACTACAACGATCACCCCTGTTGCGGTCGCCGGCATCGGCAGGAACAACGAAATCAGTCCGATGCCTGTGCACGACGCGACACCGACGCGAAGTGAGGCATCCCGATAGCCTTTCTTGATCAGCTCCTGCGCGACATACGGTCCAGCAAAAAGGCCGCTGACGCTGCAGATTAGTGATACGAGACCGAATTTCAGACCAATTTCCGCAATGCTGATACCGTAAAAACGGGCAAGGAAAGTGGGGACCCACGCGGGAATGCAAAGCACAACCATTGCCAGCGCCCCGTTTGCGATAAACATGGGACCATAGAAGCGCAATCTGCGGCGGACAACGTTTAGGCTTTGCCTGAGGGAGAGGGGAATCTCGGTCTCTTTGTTCTGCGATCCCTGGCGATGCGGCTCTGGAACAGAAAGGAGCAGAGCCATGAGAATGGCGCCCGGTATGCCGACGAGGACGAAGGACACCTGCCATGGTTCAAACCCGCGAGCCCAAGACGACGAAGCCGAAAGATCGGTGGCGAAACTATAGATGAGGCCCCCTCCCAAGAGGGAAAAGGCGCTACCCAGATAAGAACCCATCGAAAAATAGCTATAAGCACGCGGGCCATATCGCTCGGAGAAAAGGTCCGGAAGCAAGCCCCAAGCGACAGGGAAGATACAAGCCTCCGCCATGCCGACGCCGAAGCGGGCGAAGAAGAGGTGCCAATATGATGTGGCAAAGCCCATAAGTCCGGTACAAATGGACCAAGTACCAACACTGAAAATGAGAATATTGCGTCGGCTAGAAATATCAACGAGACGACCAAATATTGGAACAGCTAAGCAGTAGGCAGAAACAAAGGCAAATCCCTGCACATAGCTTATTTGCTCATCATTTAATTTAAGTGATGCCTTAATCGGATCGACCAAGAGATTGAGTATTTGCCGATCTATAAACGACAGGGCCCATGACAAAGTTAGCAGGAAAAGCATGTACCATGCTTGAGGCGAGTCAATTCTCGGCCGCTGCGGAGGGACCGCATGGTAAGCTTGGATCGGGCCTTTCACGATATTCGAATCTGTGAAGTAGGACATTATCGGGCTCTCTATTCCAGGAAGGCACCCATGGCGCTAACCTGGCGCCAGGTTAGCGCCGGTATCTGCCCACCTCTCCATGGCGACTTGTGACAGGTGAAGCTAAGCGACCTTCAAACCGGCAATGAACTTCAAGTGAGTTTCTCTCATGGCCTTAGCGATGTCCCACGCCATTGCACCATCGGCTTGAGGCCGATCTGGAGGTCACCTTTACCGCTCCTTTCGACAGATCAGCAGAGCAGAGCGTTATCGGTGTTCGCCTTCGCGGATGGCCAAATTCTATGGTGGCGTGGAGCACTCATTCCAACGTTAAAACTTAACACGCACTCCAGCCGTGAAGTAACGCCCGATAACGTCGTACAACTGTTTGTCCGTGGGCGTCTCGATATTCGTTGCGAACGCCGGTTGGAATACCGGCGGATTCACATCAAACAGGTTCTGAACATTGACGAAGGCTTGGATACCCGTTCTGACCTCATACTGAACGTTCATATCGACGTAAGTACGATTTGGTGCCTTTATTAGCGGCAACATTTCCGGATGCACAACCTGTGTTGCTAGGAAACGCTTGTAGGTTCCGGTAAATCGTTCAGCAAAAGAGATGGAAAATGGACCGCGGATGTATTCCTGCGTCAGGGTGCCGCGCCATTTTGGCAGGCCGCCTCGGCCCACTTCTCCCGCGCCGGCACCGATGACGCCTTGAATTCGACCCGCGCGATGTACAACCGGTGCTCCGGAGGCTTCTGTGTCATAAGCGTCAAGATAATTGATGAATGCGCGCAATGACAAATCTCCGCCCACCGATGGCAGCAGTGCATCGAGCGATGTCCGATATCCAATTTCGAGATCGACACCCTTCGTCGTTAAGGAAGCCAGATTCAACGTATAGAGGTTAATCTGTGTCGCGCGAGCATCGGGGGCGGGGCGAATGATCTGATCACAGACCTGCGCGGTGCGGTTATTGAAGCAGTCAGCAAGAATGCCGACGGCGTTCGTTCCTTGGAACGCATCCTTGATTTTAATGCGGTATGCGTCGGCAGAAATAGTCAGGCCGGGAATGGCTTGTGGAGTCAACACCATCCCGAGAACCAGCGTGTTGGCCTTCTCGGGCTTGAGATTGGGATTGCCGGCGGTGTTGATCAGCAGCGAATAGCTGTTCCCGGGGCTCGGGAGAAACGGATCGGTGACGTTTGTAGTGGCAATATTTGCGCCTGCAAACAGATTGAACAAGCTTGGAGCCGCGATGTCACGCGAGAAAGTGCCACGGAAGCGTAAGTCGCGGATCGGCGACCAAGTCGCGCCAATCTTCCAAGTCTTTTCGCCACCGCTGGTCCGATAGTGGGTGTAGCGGCCGGCAAGGTTGAGTTCGAGGCTTTCTGCGAACGGCTGTTCCTTGAGCAACGGAACGAGTAGTTCCGCATAAGCTTCCTTCACCGTCTGTCTGCCCGATGCTGTTCCGACATTCGTAACCAGGAACGGTAGCGGGTTGGCCGGAACACCACGGATCAGGTCATCGGTGGGCGTTGTTATGTTGCCCAAGCCAAAATATGCGATTTTTCGAGCCTCGCCCTCTGATCCCGAAAGTCCGGCGAAGATATCTGGCTGCGCATTGGTTGTTTGGCGCAATTTCTGCGTCCGATATTCGACGCCGAAAGCGAGAGAAACCGGCCCGGCCGGTAGGTCAAACAAATCACCATGCACGTTCGCGTTGACGTATTGCATCTCGCTAACCACGCTCGATACGGAATTTTGCCGAACGAAATCAAACGACTCTTTGCTGATATTGCCTTCACCAAGGACGTTCATGGGCACGCAATTGGAGAGACCGGCTTGATTCGCGAAGGTCGGGCTGCGCAGCAGCACTCCACAAACCACGCGCCCGGTCGACGGGTCGCGCACCGCATCGACTGCCGCGAAGAAGCGTCTGGAGTCAAACTCGTTCGCTGCGACCCGCAATTTTGAACGGCCCGCTACATAGTTAACGTCCCATTTCCAGGAGCCTGTCAGATCGCCCTTGATCGCCGCTTGGCCCATATAAAACGTGGTGGTCGATCGCTGGGTCATCAGCGGGATGTCGTCGAAAAGCCGTCCGAGCGTGAAACTCCCCGGCATGCCGTTGGCCGTCGTAGCGGGCAGCAGTGCCGCTACTGCGGGATCGAGGAACGCATTGTCTCGATAGATGGTGGTGAGCCGGTTGCCGCCGCGGTGGCTTTCTACCGTCGTGTTGCCTGCCGTGGCGCTGTGCGCAAATACGCCCTGGACGTAAGCTTCGACAGAATCACTTAGGTCGACGGTCACACGGGCAAATGCCTGATCAGTCTTGAGACGACCCGAAATGGGCGTGGTGTCGGCGCGGCCCCACACGCCCCCGCTTCCTCCGCTCATCTGGTTTCCGACAATCGGGCTGCCGCTTAGGAATGGAACAAGCGATCCGTCGGGACCGAACTGGACACAGTTGACAACAGTTGGCCCACAAGCGGAAAGCGGCGCTAATGTGCCGGGGCTCACGCCCGTAACCAGACCTCCATAAGCTAGGTCAGCAGAACGGCCGTTCGGTATTGGTCTAAAAGGACTGCCAACTGTGCCATTGCCGCCCGTTATCGGCGAGTAAGGAGCCCAACTCCGCTTGAACAGGTTATCAACACCGTCATTATTAAAATGTTCATAGCTAGCAAGGAGATGAATGCTTTCCCCGACTGGAATGCCAACCGCCGCTCCATACCGATAAGAGAATGCATCGCCTTTGTCCGAGATGCCCGCTTGAAGCACGCTCTTGAGACCAGTGAACTTCTGGTCCAGGACAAAGTTCACCACTCCGCTGACGGCATCTGAACCATAGGCCGCAGAAGCACCGCCGGTAACCACATCGACGCGACTGATCAGAAGTTGCGGCAACACGTTGACGTCCACTGCGTTGGTGTTGGACGTCGGCGGCACGCGGTTGCCATCGAGGAGGACGAGAACACGGTTGGTGCCCAAATTACGCAGGTTGAGGTAATTACCCATAGCCGGTTGGGTTGCAGAGAAAGTCGTCGTGGTGGACTGACTCTGGGATCCAGAAAAGACCGGCAGCTTATTTAGAGCGTCGGGAATGCTGCTCGGCGCTGATTGAGCTAGCGATTCGGCACTTACCACAGTCACCGGTGTCGGTGCTTGAGAACCGTCCCGGACAAGGCGCGAACCGGTTACGACGATGTTGGAGACGCCGGCCGCTTCATCGGGGGCCTCTTGCTCTTGAAAGGCCACAGGCGCCTCAGAAAGAGGCGAGGAAGTCGGCACTTGTTCCTGTGCGTAGGCCGAACCAGCGATAAGGGCCAAACTCATTAACGTTAGACCACAGCTATACTTGCAAACTTTCGCCACCGCTAATCCTCCCTGTATGTATAATTAGAACTTTGCCGTAACGCCTACCCATTGAAGCGGGGGCTGAAACTCGGCAGGGCTTAAATGGAGACACCGACAGACGGTTATTGTCGCTAGCCATATTCGTCAGATCATCGACAATAAATTGATTTCGTATTTTCAACCTCCGGCAATTGCGTCGGGTGAACTGGACAACATTATTGCTTTCTGGCGATCTGCGTGGAGTGGACCATCTGCGCCACTGGTGAAATCAAAAGCGCAGTCGGCGGACTTGTATTCAGCATCGAACTCGACGCCCTTGCCCGTCGCCGAATCCGCATTGCGGGCAGACGTAATGTGGCTCGTGTTACTCTGATGGAGAAACTGGGCCTGGACATCTTTATACTTGTAGATGGAAGCTGCGAGTTGGTGCGCAGCGAACGATTAGAGCCGAAGTCACCATCAGCGCGATCCCCAGCGCCGCAAGTATTGGCAACAGAAGGGAACATCCTGTAAGTTCCGGGATTTCCGCTGGGCAGTGACAACGAGGAAAGCCAGGCCTTCCATTTGCCTTTGCGCCTGCTCATTAGCAGACGAGGGATCATGCTCCACCGTGTTGAATTCACAGTGGTGGAGGTCAGCTTCGCCGCGGTCATCGCAATGATACCCGCGGATACAAATAAGCTTCGCATGACCTAATCCTCTTAAAGTTCCGCTAGGGCCGCCAGCGAATGCCATATAATGGCATTCGTTCTTCACCGCAAGCTTGAAGCGTTGTGCCTCCTGCCGGCTCAAAGGCACGGCATCCCGATCCTTCTCCTGGAGTTTGCTGAATTCCCATCCGCCTGCGCCCGCGCAGACGCGCGGGCGTCGCGGCATCGCTGCCACTCCCGCCACCATAACCTCCGCCGAAGCCAGTAGCCGGCGCCCCGGGTCGCACTCCTCGTAATCCCGCCGATCGCATCAGCCCCCCCCGCCGCGGCGCCCAAGTCGTCACGCTCGATAGACCTCGGCACCGGACGTCGCGGGGGCGGGTGGCACCCTGTGGCAAATCGGAAACGATGGCCGACGACGCACCGATTGGCTCTCACGACAGGCATCAGTTGACCGCGCAATATAGTCTAATCAAATAGGACTTGATGAAGCCGCCCAAGCGGTTGCTGCCGTGCGCTTTAGTTACCTGACGGAGAGCGAATACCCAGCGCCCGGCCCCCGGCATTGAAGGACACCGATATGAGCAAGAATCGCAGGTCATTCGGTGATCAAGTCATGGGGGCATGCCTCCTTGACTTGAAGCGCAGATTCGCCGAACGAACTCCAATAATATTTTCCGTTTCCTCCATATGTTCGGAGGTTACGGCGCAAGCAAGTCAAACTTCTGTTTGGACGATCGCAGCCCGCGGCTCAATCGGGCCTGTTCAGATTTCAAGATCATAGACCCGCGCGGCTGTACCGCGGTAGAGTGCCGTTTTCTCGTCCTCGGTAGCGTTGCGCGTAATGAGCTTGTAGGCATTCCAGATCGGAACAAAGCCGCCAGTGCGGCTGTCCGGTGGAAAGTTGCTTTCCATCATACACCGATCAGCGCCAAAGGCTTCGATCGCGGTTTCTACATATGGCCGCCAAGCTTCGGCAAGAACGCTCGATCCGACGACGTCTTCCCTGAGTTCGAATTCGAGGCCCCAATGAGGCATCCCCATTCCGCCAACCTTGCAGTAGACATTCGGCCGACGTGCCAGTTCACGTAGGGAGGCGCTCCAGCTTTGGAAAAGCTCGACCCTTTCATCGGCTGTCATGTCAATTCCCACGGCGGTTCCCATGTGATTAAGAACAAACCGCAAGTTCGGGAACTTGTCGACGAAGCCGGTAAGCGTCGGTAATAGAGGATCGAACACCGCCGTGTCGAAAACTAGACCACGTTTATCGACCTCAGCAAGACCCAGCGGGAAGCCGGTAGTGTCCATGACGCCCATTGGAGGGCGGCCGCTCATAAAATATCTGTAAGGACGCTCGTCGGGGTAATCCATGGTGATGTGGCGCACGCCGCGAAAGCGCTCTGGCGCGAGATTGATGCATCGGTCAAGCAGTTCACCAACCTGTGCGCCGAGAGTGAGATTGGCGTGACCAACAATCCCGTGATTGACCTTACACGGACCGTAGATACCACTGGCTGACATGGCAGCAATGCCGTTGGCGAACTCGACCTCCCCGAGGGGGCGAAGCAGTTCCGGACCGTCTGCGCGGATAAATGCCTGCGTTTCACAGTAGATGGATGCGATGATGTTGTGTCCACCCGCCACATCGAAAAGATATTCTTCGAGCATGTAGCGGTTGCCGGGGCGATCGAAGAGGTGGAAGTGGCTGTCGATGATCGCCAGCTCAGGCTCCAAAATGGGCTCATCACGGCCATCCAGTCGTTTATTTCGCATGGGTCAGCTCACAGATCGGGGTTAAACTGCGCATCAGCGACCGGTTCGAGCCAATCAACGGCTTTGCCATTCTCTGCCTCGGTCACCGCAATATGCGTCATTGCAGTGTGGGCACCTGCACCATGCCAGTGCTTTTCACCAGCCTTGATCCACACAACATCACCTGCACTAACTTCTTGCACGGAATCGTTCCAACTGGCGACGCGCCCGTGCCCGGATGTGATGATCAGGAGCTGTCCGTAGGGATGCTGGTGCCAGCGTGTGCGCGCGCCTGGCTCGAAAGTGACATAGCCGGACATCAATCGAGATGGTAGTTCGGAAGTATGGATCGGATCTCTACGGACGCGCCCGGTGAAATTTTCCTCGGTGCCATATGAGGACGGACGCGATCCATTGCGCATAATTTCCATAGTGCTGTTACTCGCAAGTTGGTGCGGTGGATTGATCTGTAAGCCAGCGCTCAAGCCTTCTTCGCGAGGCAAGAAACGCGGGACGTGAATCGATGATCAGCCTATCTAGAGCTTAGAGCAAGGAATCTCGTCATTTGCAATACGCTGAATGGCGATAGCCTGGGAGCATACGCTGGCCCGGGGCAAGAAAGAACGGCAAGCCGAAACTGTCGCCGGGAGAGCCTCAGCGCTCACGCTCTGGTTAAATCAAGCGGCGACGGTGATTGAGCAGGAGTGTGACTGAGACGGGTGACGATGTACCGTCAGCCGAAGAGCAGAGCGCAGGAGCTGGGAAACTGGACAGGGTCGACGAGAGCATTGCAGAAACGGCGCGCATTTGTGACGCTGTTTCGCAGTTCAATTGATTGCGTAAGGATGCTCTGGTGGCCGATATATCGCAGCAGCCCTAAGGCGCGCGATCGCAGTATAGTCACCTGCACCGGGGTTGGCCTGCTCGGTAAGTCGGATGAACTTGGCGCTCATTTGCGGATAGCCCAAGAAATAAGGCATAACGGAAGACGAGATGCGCGGGACGGTTGTCCAGTTCGCGATCGACGCGGGACGGGCAACGGGCCTCGCTTTCGGCGGGCCGCTTACCCGCTATCGTTAAATAAGAGCTGACGATCATCATCATAAAAGCGCGAAAGCCTTCCCGCCGGCAAGTCTAGCCGGCACTTGCATCGCCAGCGGAATTCCATTAGAAAATAATATAGATCATGCCCGCCGGGAAGGTTCGGTAACGCCGTGGGGGATCGCGACACACGGCTTTAGGTCGCCGTCTCGACATAATTTCCCTGTCAACTGCAATTTTCCATAATAGATCAAACGTTCGAACAAAGTCGGACGGTGCATCTATCAAGTTTTTTTCGATCAACCAGTATGTCGAATAGCTGGCTCAAGGAGAGGATGAGATTACAATATGACCGATGCATCCCCAACCAGTGCAAGGCCAAAGGCCATACCAGCGATCATGGGGGGCATTGCCAGTGCCCTCGCGCCCAACGTTATGCCGCTTCTTGTAGCGACCTTCTCGAATTCATTTGCGCTCAGTCCTGCGGCCGCGGGTCGAGTGACGGCGATTGAAATGCTGGGTGTATGCACTGGGTCTCTCTTGATCGCGATCTTCCTATCGCGCGCCAGCGTCGCGCGGCTGATGTCGATTTCTCTGGGACTGATTATTGTCGGTAATCTGCTGACCATTGCCGTGGGGCCCCAAAGTCTGCCCCTGCTGAGGTTCATCGCGGGTCTCGGCGAGGGCGGCGGGACGGCCGCTATGGCTGCAGTCCTTGCAGGAACGGCAACTCCTGAGCGTTTTTTCGGTATCTTCATCATCGGCACCTACCTGCTGGGAACGCTATTGTTCCGCTTTAATCCGGTGATTACAGACGCTGGCGGTGTTTTAGCGATCTTCTGGATATTGACCGCACTGGCGGCGCTAGCCCTTCCCGTAGCCTTCCTGACACGCAAGGCGGAAAGTTCAACGGTCGACCAGTCCGGTGCGCCGCCGGCCCGTAGTCACATGATCTATGTTGTCATCGCACTCGCCGCCATGATCCTCTATCTGACCGCGTGGACAAATACCTGGGCATATGCGGTCAATATTGCACAATGGGCAGGGATGGATCCGCAAAGCACCAGTGAAGCGCTGGGCTATGCCGTCGTCGCTGGCGCGGCAGGGGCGATACTTGCGGTCATCATTGGACCTCGTCTGGGCGATTTCATTCCAATGCTCGGCGCAGGATCTCTGATGATATCGGCGGCGCTGCTGTTGATCGTGCAGCTCAGTTCGTCCACCTTTACATTTGCAGTCATGGCCTGGATCGCGGGAATGCAATTCATCGGACCCTATTTTCTTGCGATCGTTTCCGCCGCGGACCGCGAAGGGCGTGCGGCTTCGCTCTCCATCGCAGCTCAGACCCTTGGGATCGCAATTGGGCCGGCGCTCGGGTCGCTCGTTGTGAGCCGGGGCGAGGTTTCGTTGCTAGTCGGCGTTTCGCTTGCCCTGTTGCTGCCCAGTCTCTTCGCTCTTCTAATGGTGGAACGACTGCTCAGCAGGGGCGAGCGCCATGCCGTGCATTCGGTGGACTGAACGTCTTTCTCGTTAACGTGCGTGGGAGCATGCATGGGCTGCATCGTTAAGCCACACGCCTTGCAGAGCCACATGGCCCACAGATATACACGCGCGGGATGTGCCTTGGTGAATGCGTCGTCAGATGTCAGGAGTGGGAAGTGAGCGATCGATGCATCATGGCAGCCCCCAAGGAGGGCGGCGGCCCCGTATGATCTTGCGGATTCGCCTATTACCACGCTGGATTCGGTGAGACTGCACGCTATGCCGTGCGACTGGAGCCAGTCAAATCCACCTGCATGTTCGCGATCAGGACGAGCGGCACAGTGTGGACGGAGAGCCCATTACGCGGCGATAGCCGCCATTCTGCACGTCTATCCGGACATGACCATCCGGCCCCTCAACCGAAGTGACCGAATATTTTCCCTCAATCATCAGATCGCTTGGGTGGAGCAGCTGTTGCCCGCGTGTCTGTCATTTGCGATCAGCAATTCATGCGCGATGGCGAGGAACGGGAGCACGCTTCCTGGCGTGGGCCGATCCGACGATAGTGCCGCATTTTGTATAGCCCAGCCGATATCGCACTATTCGCCAGGCTCTCCAGGGGGGGATTGCATCTGCGCATGCCTCCCCGGCTTCTGCTCCTGATGGGACACTATTCTGCCACACTTAGTTGGACCCGCGGAATTCCAATTGCTACATGCATGCTTCATTCGGAAACTTCGACAAGAGGCGGGTGTGGACGTCGCTTGGCATGGTAGCGATGTGAATCACGACCGCTTATTCAGATCAACCCTGCAAGCGGGCTCGACGGATCGGCATAGAGGCGCTTGCCCATGCGCCCTGCACGATAGGCCATGCGGCCCGCTTCGACGCCCGCCTTCATTGCGGCGCCCATCAGCACCGGGTCCTTTGCCTCCGCGATCGCCGTGTTCATCAGCACGCCGGTGCAGCCCAGTTCCATCGCCTCGGCCGCTTCGGACGCGGTGCCCACGCCCGCGTCGACCAGCACCGGCAGCTTCGTGCCCTCGACGATCAGCCGGATGGTCACGCGATTCTGAATGCCCAGACCCGACCCGATCGGCGCGCCCAGCGGCATGATCGCCACCGCGCCCGCATCCTCCAGCCGTTTGGCCGCGATCGGATCATCGATGCAATAGACCATCGGCTTGAAGCCTTCCTTCGCTAGCACCTCGGTCGCGCGCAGCGTTTCGACCATGTCGGGATAGAGAGTCCGCGCCTCCCCCAGCACTTCCAGCTTCACCAGGTCCCAGCCGCCCGCCTCCCGAGCGAGGCGCAAGGTGCGGATCGCTTCCTCGCCCGTGTAGCAGCCCGCCGTATTGGGCAGGTAGGTGATTTTCTTGGGATCAATATAGTCGGTCAGCATCGGCGCGGTCGGGTCCGAAACATTAACGCGCCGTATCGCCACCGTGACGATTTCAGCACCCGACGCAACTACCGCCGCCGCATTTTGCTCGAAATTCCTATATTTGCCCGTGCCCACGATCAACCGCGAGTGAAAGGTCTTGCCCGCGACCGTCCAGCTGTCTTCGTCGACCGCCGACACATCGCCGCCGCCGACAAAATGGACGATCTCCAACTCGTCGTCGTCCTCGACCATAACCTGCGCCAAGATCGAGCGGGGCACCACCTTCAGATTGCGCTCCACCGCCACCTTTCCCGGCACGAAGCCCAGCTCGCTCGTCAGTTCCGCCAGCGTCAGCCCGGCGCGCACGCGGCGATGCTCGCCGTTCAAATGAACAGAAATCATTGCATCTACTCCGCGGCCGGCAGGTAGATTTCACTACCCTTCTCTATGAACTTCTCACTCATTTCTTGCATCCCCTTTTCCGCATCCTCGGCCGCTATGAAGCTGTCCGCCGGTTGGTTCTGCTTGGCGGCAAAGTCCCTGACTTCCTGCGTGATCTTCATGGAGCAGAATTTGGGGCCGCACATGGAGCAGAAATGCGCGGTCTTCGCGCCCTCGGCGGGCAGCGTCTGGTCGTGATATTTTTCCGCCGTGTCAGGGTCGAGCGACAGGTTGAACTGGTCACGCCAGCGGAATTCGAAACGGGCGCGGCTCAGCGCATCGTCGCGGACCTTGGCGGCGGGGTGGCCCTTGGCGAGATCGGCTGCGTGGGCGGCCAGCTTGTAGGTGACGACGCCGACCTTCACATCGTCCCGGTCGGGCAGGCCCAGATGCTCCTTGGGCGTGACATAGCAAAGCATCGCCGTGCCGTACCAGCCGATCATCGCCGCGCCGATGCCGCTGGTGATATGGTCGTAACCCGGCGCGATGTCGGTCGTGAGCGGCCCAAGCGTGTAGAAGGGCGCTTCTCCACATGCCTCCAGCTGCTTGTCCATATTCTGCTTGATCTTGTGCATCGGCACATGGCCCGGCCCTTCGATCATGACCTGCACATCCTGTTCCCAGGCGCGCTTGGTGAGTTCGCCCAGCGTGTAGAGTTCGGCGAACTGCGCCTCGTCATTGGCGTCGGCGATGGAGCCGGGGCGCAGACCATCGCCAAGCGAATAGGCGATGTCATAGGCCTTCATGATCTCGGTGATCTCGTCGAAATGCTCGTAGAGGAAGCTTTCCTTGTGATGGGCAAGGCACCATTTCGCCATGATCGACCCGCCACGGCTGACGATGCCGGTGACGCGCTTCGCCGTCATCGGGATATAGGGCAGGCGCACGCCCGCATGGATGGTGAAATAGTCCACGCCCTGCTCGGCTTGCTCGATGAGCGTGTCGCGGAAGATGTCCCAGGTCAGCTCTTCGGCAATGCCGCCGACCTTCTCCAGCGCCTGATAGATGGGCACGGTGCCGATCGGGACCGGCGAGTTGCGCATGATCCATTCGCGCGTGTCGTGGATGTTGCGCCCGGTGGAAAGGTCCATCACCGTGTCCGCGCCCCAGCGGATCGACCAGACCAGCTTGTCGACCTCGCTCGCCACATCGGACGCGACGGCGCTGTTGCCGATATTGGCGTTGATCTTCACCAGGAAATTACGGCCGATCGCCATCGGCTCCGATTCCGGGTGGTTGATGTTGGACGGGATGATGGCGCGACCGCGCGCGACTTCCTCGCGGACGAACTCGGGCGTCACATAGTCGGGGATCGACGCGCCCCAATCCTGCCCGTCGCGGACATATTCGGCGAGACGGGCACGGCCGAGATTTTCACGCTCGGCGACATATTCCATCTCCGGCGTGATGATGCCGCGGCGGGCATAGTGCATCTGGGAGACGTTCATGCCGGGCTTCGCGCGCAGGGGCCGTCTGATCGTGTTGGGGAAGGATTGGACGCCGCCGGAACGATCCGGTCCTTTCAGGCCGTTATCTTCCGGCTGGATGGCGCGGGCGTCATATTCCTCAACATCGCCCCGTCCGACGATCCAATCTCGGCGCAGCGCAGGCAGGCCCGCCATGATGTCGATCCGCGCATCGGGATCGGTATAGGGGCCGGACGTATCATAGACGCGCACCGGCGGCTCGCCGCTGCCCGGCTCCAGGTCGATCTCGCGCATGGCGACCTTGAGCGGGCCGACATGGATTTTGCGCGAGCCACGGATGGGACCGGTTGTAACGCGCATTTCGGTGCGGGCGGGGAGGTCGGCCATGAGTTTTCCTTTCAGGCGATAACGGTTGCGCGGCCGGTGAGGCCAGCGAGGAAGAGAAGGATGCCCAGCACGATACTGACGATCGCCCAGGCGCGAGTGAATTGGACCGACCAGCGGCCGATCCTGATGAGCGGCCCCGGCACGGCGAGCAGCAGCGCGCCTTCGACCAGCGAGACATAGCCGATCAGCGACACGATGACAGCGAGGGGATCGGTCCAGATGCTGTGGATGAGGATCAGCGCTGCGCCCACCGCGAATACAGGAAAGCCGAGGGCCATGACGAGACCGGGCAAACGCTCCAAATCCTCCATCATAGCGCGCCAGCGCTGCGGCGCAGTGAGGCCGCCGATTCCCGCGACGATCATGTAGAGGCCGATCGCTTCGGAGAGGCGCAGGGTCAGGACGGAAATGGTGTCCATCGGCAGTCCGTCCTCCTCTTCGTCGCGCATGGCGGAGGATGGGCGGATTGCCTTTGACAAGCCGTCCCTCCCTACGCCGGTTTTAACCGGATCAGGTTCAGCGGGTCGCAGCCACATCAGCCGCCTCTCAACCGCCTGTGAGCGGTCCCCCGGGGATGACGCCCCCGATAGTGTATTAATCCGGCCTATGAAAGTCCTAACCGCACTTATTTGTGGGGGTGTTGAGCGGCCCTACAAGTCGACAATGTACACCGGGTGAGGTGAAATCGGCCCATATCAGCGTTGCGGAAACGGCAGTTGCGGCCCACTTGCCCGAACTCTTTTGCTGAATCCATCTTAACGGCTCTCATGAGGCGCCCGAGGAAATTTGGCGTTTGAAGGGCTTTTGGTTTTTCCGCAATGTGCTTGATGTCCTGAAAGGGCGCTGCTTTATCGACCGCATGAGGTGTGTCCCCGGTGATGGCGTAGCTCGACGGTTAGCGAAGCTGACCGGACGCGCGCTCATCGAATAAGCGCAGTAGCGGCCGGTCAGTTTCGCGGGTGGCCATCGGAGATCTCGGATAGATTTGGGTTGCGACACTCAAGCTATGGAGATCCCGATAACTAAGGAGATGATGTACGCTCAGGCGCTGCTGGGAAAGAGCGCCGACAGCGATTTTCTACGTGAGATGATCGGCTTTGCGGCGCAGCAGCTGATGGAACTTGAGGTCGGTGGGCTGACGGGTGCCGCTTACGGCGAGAAGAGCGCGGAGCGGCAGGCCCAGCGCAATGGCTACCGCGATCGGGATTGGGAGAGGCGCGCGGGCACGGTCGAGCTGCGCATCCCCAAGCTGCGCACCGGCAGCTATTTTCCTGGCTTCCTGGAGCCCCGCCGGCTGGCCGAGAAGGCCCTGACGGAGGTCATCCAAGAGGCGTATATCCAGGGCATATCGACGCGCTCGGTCGATGATCGAGCTACCAGCATTTTGAACCAGGATCGGTCAAATAGGGTTGGTTCACGTTCCGATTCTCGGATGATAACGCACCGAATTGAACGTGCCGATTTCTGCCCAGGAACAGTTTCGTTGGAGGTAGATTTTAGAGCAATCGCAGCTTGTGTCGCTGGATCAATCCAGGGCGGCCGCTATGGTGAGGACATGGGCTGGAAAGCTGATCCGCTGTGTGGCAATCGCATAATATTTCAGGAGATGCCGTTATGACGCAGCCGAAGAATCCACCCGCAAAGGACATAGTCCGTCGGATCGCACCGAAATTCGCCCAGTTGGGGAATGAAATATTATATGGTGACATCTGGGAGAGGCCGGAACTCTCGAAGCGTGATCGCAGCCTTATCACCTGCGCGGCGTTGGTCGCGCTGGGCAGGACTGAGCAGATGGCGACACATTTTCCCCTCGCGATCGAGAATGGCGTTTCGCAGGCTGAAATTGTGGAGATGATCACGCATATGGCCTTCTACGCGGGATGGCCTGCCGCATCGTCCGCCGCGGTCCGCGCGAGCGAAATCTTCGGTGCCGAACTGGACGACTAATAGCAGTCGAGAATGGTCAGCCCATGGAAAATAAGCAGCTTGACGGGCGAGGAGATGGATCTGAAGGGACATCCGAAATGCCGGTCGGGGCCGTTCCTGCGCGGTCGACGACACCGTAAAGCCAAGATGCAAAGTGATAAGGCAGAATTTACAGCAGGCCTGGTTCCTTCGTTTGCTCGCCCTCGCATATGGCCTGATCTATATCGATCGGCAAAGGCTGAACCTCTTCGTCGATCCCGTGAAACGGTCGCTATCGCTGCATATTGCAGCGTGGGCCTCTTTACTTGGCAGGCTGGTCGACGAAGAGGGCCGGCGGACCGTGCTAATCCTGTGCGTTGCGACATGGAGCCTTTGCACCGCACTTTGCGATTTCGCCTTGATTACTCGGAATTCGCGTTGGCGCGCTTCGGCGTGCGAGCGGTGAAGCATGCCTGTCTTCAGTCACAAGGTCTCTCCTGCCGGAGCTGTTTTCCGCCGAATATTGCCAGCCGCACGACACTGGCGGCTATGCGCATATCGTTGTGGTGTATGCCTTAAGCAGTGCGATCCCGATCATCCATCTCGAGACGCATTCGATCGCGTCCCGCATTCTCTGCCGCTCCGTCGCATATATGAGCCGCTCTAAGGGCCTTATCCCGCCTCGCTGCGCTAATCCTGTCGGATACAGCGCACACATATCACCGATAAAGCTCTTCCTGTGAAGTAGGATCGCTCATGCAGACGCGCATACTTGGAAAGAACGGCCCAAAATTATCTGCCCTGGGTTTTGGTTGCATGGGGCTGTCATTCGGCTATGGCCCCGCAATTGATCGGGAGGACGCCCTCGCCATGATCCGGACAGCCTACGATCTGGGCGTCAGCTTTTTTGACACCGCCGAAGCCTATGGCGCCGCAAATGAGGAACTGGTGGGCGATGCGGTGGCGCCGTTTAGAGACAGCGTGGTGATCGCGACGAAGTTCGGCTGGAAAGATGGCGACCCTCGAAGTGGCCAGCTTGACAGTAAGCCAGAGAGCGGATCCGCCTGGTCGCAGAGCAGTTGCTGCGGCGACTGAAGACGCACCGTATTGACCTATTCTACCAGCATCGGGTCGACCCCGAGGTGCCAATTGAAGAGGTCGCGGGCGCGGTGGCGGACCTTGTCGCGCAGGGTAAGGTTTTGGTTTTCACGTGTGCGTGCAGAAGCTATCCAGGTACGAGAAATTGCTTTGCGCGGACACGGAGCACATCCTTGGCGATCTGCAGGACCAGACGTAGTCAGCAGTTCGTTCCAGAAAAGTCACCTGTGATTAAGCCGTAGAAACGACCACCCTCACGAGGTCGACGTGGGATGCACCGACTATGCCGACCATAGGCTACGCGCCATGGTCACCGATCGATCAGGCTCATGGCCTGCTCAGTGTAGCGCGCGCCTTGCACGGTGGTGCTTGACAAAATGCCGTTCAGTGTCCGCAGATCCTCGTCGGCTAGCGACACTCCGGCAGCGAACATATTCTCCTCGAGCCGATGAAGCTTCGTCGTGCCAGGGATAGGCACAATCCAGGGCTTTTGCGCGAGCAGCCATGCGAGCGCAACCTGAGCCGGCGTCAGGCCCTTGTAGGCGGCGAAAGCGGTAACCTGCTCGGCAAGCTTCTGGTTGGCCGCGCGAGCCTCGCCCTGGAAACGCGGGAGGGTGTTACGGATATCGCCTTCTGCGAATTTGGTAGCGGTATCAATCTTTCCGGTCAGGAAACCCTTGCCCAGCGGGCTGAACGGAACGAAACCGATACCTAGTTCCTCCAGCACCGGCAGGATGCTCGCCTCCGGGTCGCGCGTGAACATCGAATATTCGCTCTGGATTGCGGCGACGGGCTGGACAGCATGTGCGCGCCGGATCGTCTGGACGCCGGCTTCCGACAGGCCAAAATGCTTGACCTTGCCCTCGGTGATCAGATCGCGAACTGCGCCCGCGACCTCCTCGATAGGCACGTCGGGATCGACGCGGTGCTGGTAGAACAGGTCGATCCTGTCCGTCCTGAGGCGCTGCAGTGACTGGTCCGCGACGGCGCGGATGCGCTTTGGGCGGCTGTCGAGCAGGCCGGTTCGAGCGTTGCCATCCTTCCACCCGAATTTGGTGGCGATCACGACGGAATCGCGAAAAGGCGCCACAGCCTCGCCAAGCAGTTCCTCATTCTCGGCGCCATAAGCTTCGGCGGTGTCGAAGAAGGTGACGCCCAGGCCGTGTGCCTTTCGGATCAGCGCGACCGCATCGTTGTGTTCAACTGCAGGCCCGTAGCCGAATGACAACCCCATGCAGCCAAAGCCGAGGGCTGACACCACCAGTCCGCTGTTGCCAAGCTCACGCATTTGCATCTGTCGTCCTTTCTTCGGTGGCAGCTGGATAAGCCACGATGTAGGTGCACCGAACCGCGTTGATTACTCCAACGTCACGGCATTCACTTATATGGCACTTTGATAGTCGGTTTCGGTGGAAGCAGAAGTTGAAGAGCTATGCGACTTGTCGACTTTCGCGGTTTTCGACGGGCGAGGCACGAGCCAGGCCGCAATCAGACAGGCAACGGCGGTTGTCCCCAAGATCAGGCCCATGGATCGCGGCGTGCCATCCGCCAGCCATCCTACCGCCGCCGAGCCGAAGATGCCGCTGCCGAACTGGATCGACCCTACGAGTGCCGATGTCGCATCAGCACGTTTAGGCTGCGCCTCCATCGCGCCTGCGACCGCATTGGCGATGAACAGCCCATTGGCAGCCAGGAAAAGGAAGAGCGTGGCAACGAGCCCGGGCAGCCCGCCAAAACCCGTCCACGCCGCAACGCCCGCGGCAAGCCCGGAGATGGCAACGAGCAATGCGCCCCAGCGAAACATCCGGTCGCTGCCAACGCGCGTCACATAGCGACGATTTACCAGATTCAGCCCCATCTGCCCGATGATGCCGGTTCCCATTAGCAGTCCGTAAAACTCCGTCGGCACCCGGTAGTAGCTGATATAGGCAAACGGCGTGCCAGCGAGATAGGCGTAAATACCCGCATAGTAGAAGCCGCTCGCCAGCGCATAGGCCATGATCGTCCGGTCCTTGACGAGTTTGGCGTAACTGGCGAACTCGCCTCGCAGCGAAGCAGTCGAGCGACGGTGCGCCGGGAGGGATTCCGGCAGCCGCCCGACCGGGATGATCATGACGGCCCCGATGATGGCGAGGAGCCAGAACAGCGTTCGCCAGGTGCCGATATGCAGCAACTGACCACCGATGAGCGGCCCGAGCAATGGAGCGATACCCATCACCAGCATCAGGGTCGATAGCAGCTGCGCTGTACGATCGCGTCCATAGAGATCTCGCGCCATCGCACGCGCTAGCACCGGCCCGACGCACGCGCCGAGGGCCTGCAGCACACGCCATCCAATCAAATGCCAGAGTGACGTCGCCATCGCACAGCCGGACGATCCGATGATGAACAAGATCAGTCCGGCAGTAATCGGTAGCCGGCGTCCATAACGGTCGCTGATCGGACCCCAAAGGAGTTGCCCGGCGCTGAAGCCGACAAGAAATCCAGAGAGCGTCAGTTCCACCCGGTCGGACCCACCGGCGAACGCATGCCTGAGGGCCGGCAAGGCAGGCAGGTAAATGTCGGTGGAGATCGAGGCGAACGCCATCAACCCGCTCAACACGGTCACCAGGCGAAACGAGGGCGTCTGATCGGTCGAAGTGGACGCGGCGGGGGCTGACGACTGGAACAACATCGAAGCTTTCGAAGACAGGAGATTAGCTGAGAAGACAGCCGCTTTATGATGAGGGCACCGCCTTCTACGCAGGCAGGTCTCTCATCCGTGTGGCGAGGCGATCAGTAGCGCTCGCCCACCATTTCCTCCGCTTTGGACCAAAGCGCCGAGGCGCGATCGGGGTCGATCGCATCGGGCCGGACTCCGCCTCTCAGGCCTTCTCCGTCCGCGACCTGCGCCACATGGCAATCCTCGCAGTAGCGCCCGCCAACCGCATCGGCGTCTGCAACAAGCGCTGCCCACACCGAAGTGGCTGCGCCCTGTTCGACAGTCTTGTACTGGAACGGCGGGAGACCGGCTTGGACATTGGCTTTGTTGATCGAGTCCACCAGCGCCTGCTCCTCCTCGGCGGGATAGTGGCGTTGCAGCTCGGTCTTGATACCCCCGGGATGAACCGCGACGGCCCTAATCCCACGCTCGCGGTGACGCTTGTCGAACTCGACCACGAGCAACGCATCCGCCGTCTTGGAACGGCCATAGGCGCTCCATTTCTCGTAGGATTGTTCTCGAAATTGGGATCGTCGAGGTCGACGTCAGCTATACCATTCGCCGCCGACGACAGGACTACGACCCGTCCGCCGCTCCGGAGAAGGGGCGCAATCCGGTTGATGAGCACGAAATGGCCGATGAAGTTGGTGCCGAACTGCGTCTCAAAGCCGTCCTTCGTGTGGCCGAAAGGCGTCGCCATCACGCCCGCGTTGGCGATGACCACGTCAAATGGGCGGCGGTCGGCCAATAGGCCCTCCGCGCAGGCGTTGACGCTGGCGAGATCTGCGAGATCGAGCGTGACAAGCTCCAGCCTGCCAGCGCGGTCGTTGGTGCCGGTATAGATGGAAGCCGTCGCTGACTCAGCCTTCGCCAGGTCGCGGGCGGCCCCGACGACCTCGGCGCCATGCATGAGGAGCGTGCGCGCGGTCTCGCGCCCGAGGCCATCCTGAGCCAAACTATGAAGAGTTGCTGGACGGCGTCGATCCGGCAGAATGAAAGGGCGTTCGGGGATCGCTCGGAAATTCAGAGCCGATTTCTGCGGGGTGAGGAGGCGATGCGGCCGTCCCCTTGATCAGAATTGGCCGGGTTCTCAATGGCGATCGGATCGTGAGCAGTCGCACCCCTAGAGCTTCTTCCAACGTCTTCTTACCTCGCATTTCCGGGCTGTGGTGCATGTTATCGAAGAGATGATGCGGTTGGGGGCCGTGCTATGGATCCAGAAGAACATTGCAGATCTGCTGGATCGTGTGTGGTTCACTGCCTGGGGCGCTGGACGTGAGCCGCCGCGCCGCCTCATCATTGCGAGCCAGTTCGATGAATTCACCGTTCAGAGCCTCGATCCTGGCATCAAGTTCGCGCCATTCGGCACGCAGTTCGCCTACCAGTTAAAGCAGACGCGGTGACAAGGTCGTATCCTTACCGGCCAGCATGGCATCGATGCCGAGTTCCAGCTTACGCCGACCAACGGGGAAAATGGTCCCCCGTTCAAGCAGGATCGCCCGCAGCTGGTTGATCAGGTTCCTGCGCTCGGCGACTAGGCGGGAGCGGACGCGGTGGAGGGTCTGGATATCCAACTGTCCCTGGGTCTTGAGTTCGACGAAGGGCATCGTCGGGCGCGAGGCTGCCTCGGCGATCCCCTCGGCATCACGATCATTGTTCTTCTGCTTTGACATACGGGCGCACGTACTCCGGCGACATCAGTCTGATCTCGTGTCCGTGCGCGGCGAAAAGGCGCCCAAGATTATAGGCGCCACAGCATGCTTCCAACGCGACTACGCACGCAGGAAGCTTGGCCACGTAGTCGATCAGCGTTTGCCGGCGCATGGACCTGCGCACGATGACCGCTCCTGCCGCATCCACGCCCACCACACTGCAGGCATTCTTGCCCAAATCAACGCCAAGGATCACAATAGACATCGGTCCGCTCCTTTCCTTCTCAAGCGCCGGCATCATATCCGATGCCGGGGAAAAGGGGCGGGCCATCCCATAAAGATGGTCTGCATCCGCCATTGTGGCAGATGGAGGAGTTCGTCATGCGTCTGCGGCCGTTGCCGCGTGCGCCGTGCAGGCCGGGCGCCGATGCCGGCTCGCCTTCCAGCTTGCATCCTCGCTCGGGATGGTTCAACTCGCAGGAGCGAATATTCCTGATCGGCGGAGGGTGATCCAAAGACTGACTAGCGCCAGCGCCGCGACGACCAGCGGCAGGCTCGCGGCGAGCAAGGGACTTGTGCCCTGCCAGCCCCTGTCGATCAGGGCTGACCCGGCGAGCGGCCCGGCGATCGACCCGATACGGCCGAAGCCGAGCGCCCATCCCACGCCCGTTGATCGGATACCATCCGGGTACAAGGATGCCGCCAGAGCGTTCATCGCCATTTGTCCACCGATCACGACCCCGCCGGCAAACGCAGCGCTTACCATAAGCAGGCCAGTCTCCTCCGCGCGGTAAACAATTACGAGAATGCACAAGATGCAGCCGATATAGGCTGTCGCCAGATAGAGGCTGAAGCGTGGCCGGTTGATGAATTGGGCAAAGCTCAATGCGCCGGCGACGCCGCCCAGGTTGAGTAGAGCCGTACAAAGCGTGGCGACCGACAACGACGAGCCGCCGAGGCTAAGCAGGGCGGGCAGCCAGTTCATCAGGCAATAAAGAACCAGGAGGTTTGAGAAGAAGGCGGTCCATATAAGGATCGTCGGTATGGCCAGGCCGTCGGTAAACAATGCTGTAACGCCGAATGCTTCTGTGGAGAGGGCTGCGATCCGGCTTTCGTCCGCGGCCTGGTTTTCCGGTAAGGACGGGCGGGTCTTCGGCGGCAGGACAAGATGGAGGGCGGGAAGCAGGGCTAGGGGGATGATTCCACCGAGGATCAGAATGGTCTTCCACCCCCCCCATTCGATCAGCGGCGCGCCGACAAAACCGGCGAAGGTCGCACCGAGCGGAAACCCGCATATCATGAGCATCACGGCAACCTTCTTGAACCGTGCGGAGGCTGCTTCATTGGTAGCGGTGATGAGGTTCGGTAGGACTCCGCCCAGGCCAATGCCCGTCACGGCGCGCCAAGCGGCAAGTTCGAAAATTGTCGTTGACCAGGTGGTAGCGATGGATGCCACCCCGAAGGTCGCGATACATAGCATAATGACGATCTTGCGGCCCCAGCGATCGGCGATGGGGCCGCAAGCAAAGGCTCCGATAGCGAGGCCCGCCAGTCCACTGGAGAATACCGGGCCAAAGGCGGAGGAAGCGATGTCCCACTGCGATATAATGGCGGGCGCGATGAATGCGACCGCCTGGGTGTCATAGCCGTCGCACAGTGCGACGAGAGCACACACGATCAATATGCGGATCTGCCCGCGTTCCGACAGCGTGCCGGGTGAGCTCGGCGTTATGGACATTCCCATGAATTTCATCCCCAACCTAAATTTCGCCGGGCTGGCCGAATAGAGAAAATGCGAATCCATGATGGGCAGATCGGGTTCGAGGATCGGCTGGTGACCGCCCGCCAGGCGATGAGTCTTTTATGGGCTGACGCCCTTGTCAATACAAAGTCGCCGGATTGACGACCCGAGCGCAATGGAGGGCCTCGACGGCGCGCTCGATATGATTCGGTCGTGGCGGCGGCGAGGTGGAAAATTGCTTATGCTCCGTTGAAAACGAACGCGGTAGTCGCGGCCGCCGTTGGGATATTAACGAAACGTCAGCGCGCTGATCAAACATTTGCAATCTGAATCAAAATCCCGCCATTTGCAACAATGTTCACGCTGAATACAATTATGTTTCAACGTGAAGTTTCGACTGCCCCCGCCATGGCTTGGAAGGGCGAGAACTACCCATCCCCTCACCAGGAGGTCATAGGCGTGGCGCAGCCAGGCACAGCACCTGTCTCTGAAGAAATCCTGCTTTGTAGGATTATATTGACTTCTGTCTCATCTAAGACGAAACGGGGCACCGACGCAAATGACTCGCCGCAGGGCGTCTGGCAAGCCATCAAGACAAGCTGGAGGGCATGATGAATTTTTCGCTAACCGATGAACAGGCGCTTTTTGCTGAATCGGTGCGCCGGTTCGCCAACGATCAGCTGAAGGAAGGCGCCCTGGAGCGCGCGCACAGCGCTGATTATCCATGGGAGGTTGCACAGCTTCTTGCTCAGCAGGGCCTGCTCGGCATCACCATCGCACCCGAAGACGGCGGCGTGGGCGGCACATTGATGGACGCGGTGATCGCTATCCAGGAACTGTCTCTCGTCTGCCCGAAGAGCGCCGATATCATCCAGGCCGGCAATTTCGGCGCCATCCGCACCTTCGCGGAATATGCCTCGCCCGAGCAAAAGGCGAAGTGGCTGCCCGACCTGCTCGCCGGCAAGAAGATCATTTCCTTGGGTATGACGGAGCCCGACGCGGGCTCGGCCGCAACCGACCTGCGCACGTCGGCGACCGAAGACGGCGACGACTATGTTATTAACGGGCAAAAAATTTTCGGCACGCATAGCCGCGAGGCGTCGGTCTTCCTGGTCTACTGCCGTTTCGCGCCGGGGATCGATGGCATCGGGTCGCTCCTGATCGAGCGGGGCACGCCCGGCTTTACCGTCGGCAAGCCGGCCGCATTCATGAGTGGCGAGGAATGGTGCCCGCTCTATTTCGAAAATGTGCGCGTGCCCAAGAAGAACATCTTGCTTGGCCCCGGAGGGTTCAAGCGGCAGATCGCCGCCTTCAACGCGGAACGGATCGGCAACACCGCGCGGTCCCTGGCTATTGGCCGGCACGCCTTCAATCTCGCCCGTGACTATGCATCCGAACGGAAGCAGTTCGGCCGGCCGCTGTGCGAATTCCAGGGGCTGCAGTGGAAGTTCGCCGACATGGCGATGAAGCTCGAATCGGCGCAACTGCTGCTCTACAAGGCGGCGGTGGGCGCGGACACGGGCCTGCCGTCCGCCTACGACACCACGCTTGCCAAGCTGGCCTGCAACCAGGTGGGTTTCGAAGTCGCCTGCGAATCGGTGCAGATCATGGGCGGGATGGGCTATTCCCGTGAGACGCTTGCCGAATATTGTATGTTGCGTACCAAGGGTTGGATGATCGCTGGCGGTTCGGTGGAAATGATGAAGAACCGTATGGCTGAATTCATCTTTGACCGGCGCTTCAGCCAGCGACTGCCAAAGTCCGCCGGCTGACGATCGTTCGTGATGAGCAGCGGCAATAAGAGCGATGTCGTTCGGTTGGAGAAGCGGGACGACATCGGTATTATAACGATCGACAATCCGCCGATCAACGCAGGCGCCCGTGGGGTTCGGATCGGGTTGTTGGCGGCGGTGCAGGCGTTCAGCGAGGATTCCGGACTTGCCGCCGGCGTGCTGATTGGCGCCGGACGCATGTTCATGGCGGGATCGGATATGCGTGAAATTAATGCGCCTGTGCTGGATCCAATCCTTCCAGAAGTCATCGGCGCTATCGAGCGCTGCCCCAAGCCGATCGTTGCAGCCATCGCCGGCGCGGCGCTGGGCGGTGGCTACGAACTGTCGCTGGGCTGTGACGCGCGCATCGCTTCGCCCGAGGCTGTCGTCGGACTGCCCGAGTGCGCCCTGGGCATGATGCCGGGCGCGGGCGGAACCCAGCGACTGCCGCGTTTGGCGGGACTGCCGGTCTCCATCCGCCTCATTTGCTCGGGCGAGCGCGTGAAGGCGCGGCGCGCGGCCGAAATCGGAATGATCGACAAGGTGGTCGACGGGCCCCTGCTGGAAGAGGCCATCGCCTTTGCGCGGGGCCTTGGTGGACGCAAGCGCCGGGTGATGGAGATGACGGCGCCGGACTGCGACCCTGCCGACCTTGATCGGGCGAAGGTGGATGCGCTGGCTGCGGGGGGTGGGCGGCCGCATATCCAACTCGCCATCGATGCAGTCGAATGGTGCCGCACACGCCCCGGCGATGAAGCGCTGCGCGAGGAACGGAAGATATTCGACCGCCTGCGGACCGGGCCTGAAGCCGAGGCAATGTTGCATCTGTTCTTCGCAGAGCGAGACAGCATGAAGGATGCCAGCGTCGATCTATCGTCCTCCGCGTCCCTCGACCATGTGGCGATCGTCGGCATAGGACCTGATTGCGATGCGCTGGCGGCGGCCATGGTTCGCCGTGGGCACAGCGTCGTGCTTGTCAGCGAGTTGAGCGATCTCGACGCAGTGTCATCTTGCGACGTCATATTCGTTGCCGAGCAGGCGAACGACGATCGGATCGGGGCGTTGCTTGTGCGGCTGTCCGCACATGCGCGTGCCCATGCAGTTGTTCTGGTCGCTGGGGGTGGCCAGACGGTCGCCACTCTGGAAAAAGCCTTCGGCCGTTCGGGCAAATTGTGCGGATGGCGGGGCATGGCTGGCGCGGCAGGGTCCGGCATTGTGGAGATCGTGCGGCAGGCCCGAACGGAGCCGCGCACCCTGGCGACCGCTCTGGCTCTCGCAAAAGCTGCCGGACAGATGGCGGTCATGGTAGGCGATAGTGAGGGGCTGGTGGGCCGCCGCATTGCCGCGGCGGCGCACCGAAGCTGTGTCCTACTACAGGAGCAGGGTGTTCGGGCTGAACAGCTCCGGGAGGTGCTGACGAGATTTGGCCTGCCGGTTCCCCCGCTTTCGGAAGCGACAAGGGCGGAGCCCCAAACAACGATGGATGACGAGCAGATCGCGTCCTGGATATTGGTGGCCATAGCGAACGAGGCTGCGCTGATGCTGGCGGCCGGAAGAGTCCGTTCACCCGGCGACGTCGACTTGCTCCTGACCAACGCCTATGGTTTTCCGCGCCATGAAGGCGGCATCGGTCTTTGGGCCCGTCGGCAGCAGCGCGCCAATCTCAAACAGGTCGTGGGGATGCTGGCTGAAGCCTCCGGCGAACGTTTCGAGAGGGCACCGGACGTCGCCTTGGATGCGCTCTGCGGAGAAGGTTGACAGACACCTCGCCCTTGCAGGTTGAGGAAATCTCCTCGCCCGATCGCGCGGGATCAGAAAGTCTCTGTTATATGCCGGGACTTGGGAGTTCTTCCCTTTCGGTATCAGTTTCCTTCGACCGGGGGTAGGCCAACGTATAGTGGACCTCGAGCTTGTCCTCCGCCCTGTGAAGGCCAAGAACAAGCTTGTTGATTTCCACACTTTCCGCGGTGCGACGCCAATGCAACCGCTGGGCCTCTGCCCAGTTCGTGACGCGGTAGCGTTCGAACCACAAATCGGGCTCGTGGATGTCGCGTGACAGGCTCCAGCGGCTCGCGCCATCGCGCAGCCTCAGTCGGCGCTTCTTCTGCATCGCCTGAAGGAAAAGGGGAACGTCCCCCTCACGAATGCGATAATGTATTGTCGCAATGATGGGGCCGTCAAATGGGTCGAGCGCAAGTTTGGGTCGGGGTTCGATCTGGTGCGGCACGCCATCGTGCAGGGCGGCCCCGGGCTCCCCCACACGAAACCAGCGTCCGCCCAGCGCCGCGGCAATCATCAGTCCGGCAGAGGACAGCAGGGAAAATTCCAATCCTGGCGTAGCCGCCAATGTTCCCCACGTGAGGCTGCCCAGGGCATTGCCGCCGAATATGATGGATTGGTAGATCGCGGTGGTTCGGCTCAAAACCCAGCGTGGAGAGGAAACCTGAACCGCCGCATTCAGCGTCACCTGAACGAAGGTCCAGCAGATGCCACACAGAACGCCGCCAGCAACCGTCAGGAGAAGAAGGCGGCTGAGCGCGATGCATATCGCGCCCAGGGCGAACAATGTATAGCTTACGGCCAGAGCGGGCTCCAGCGCTAACATGCAACGGAAGCGCCCCAGGAGAAGCACGCCTGCCACTGCGCCGATGCCGAAGGCGCCCAGAAGCGCGCCAAAAACCTCGGGACCGCCGTTCAGAAAATCCCGTGCGACGAGCGGAAGCAGCGCCAATATAGCCACTGCCGCTATATTGAATGCGCACGCTCGCAGGGAAATGCGGACAAGTTGGGGCGAGAAGGCGAAGAATCTGGCGCCCGCGACCACGGCTCCCCTCAGCGTTTCAATGGGAACCTCGGAACCGGCGATCTTGCGCGGCCAGCCCCGGACGAAGGCGATTACGGTCAGATTGGCGAAGGCATTAGCCAGGAAGGCGACGAACACGCCAGCCAGGGAGACGATCGCACCGCCAATGGCCGGGCCGAAGCTCCGTGCGATGTTGAGGTTGCTGGCGTTGAGACCGATTGCCTGCGGCACTTCGCGTCTGGGGACCAGATCAAGCACCATCGACTGCCAGCCGGGATAATAGACGGCGCGTCCGCATCCGATCAGAAAAGTGCACAGCAGCAGCAGACCCGGCGTCAGCAGGCCCAGATGGGCACCTGCGGCCAAGGCGGAGGAGACGGCAACGAGAAAAGCCTGAGACCACAAGATGACGGTTCGCTGTCCCAGAATATCGGAAACAGCCCCCCCGGGAAGAGACAGGAGCATGACCGGCATCGCCACCGACGCTTGCACCAGCGCGATCATCTGAGCGGAGGCGCCGAGCGACAGCATGAGCCAGGAAGCGCCGACCAATTGTATTTGCCAGCCGAAATTGGCACTCATACCCGTCAGCCAGTAGATCAGGAACTTGCGGTGGCGAAACGCCCTCAACGGTCCGGAAAGCATCATTGCCCAGCTGCTTTGCATGACAGAAAAATTCTCTCGCCCGGCATCAAACCCCCAGCGTTCGTGCGAATTTCGTCACTGGCGGCGTTAGATATGCCTAAGCCGCTTGACAACAGCACAATCATAATTAATGTCATAATATGAGAATAGATAAGGATTGGTGCAGAGCAAGGATAAAACGCGTCTGACGCGCTATGGAAGCTCCATCGAACGAGGTTATGGCGCGCAAGGAATTCTCCTTCTGTTGCGCCGAGCGATATCAGGGAGAGATACTCAAGATGACAAAACTCACCGCTGAAATCGGCGAATTCCTCGCTGATATCCAGTATAGTAATATACCAGAGAGTGTTCTGCCGGTAATTCGCGATGCCTTCACCGACACCGTCGGGGTGGTGATGGCGGGCATTGATCAGCCTATTTCGGGCATTCTGCGCCGCACTCTTGTGGAACCGGCCGGGCGACAGGAGGCTCGAGCCTGCCTGTCCTCGCGTCAGGTCGCTGCGCCGGACGCCGCTTTGCTCGCTGGCGCGATCGCGCATGCTTTGGATTATGGTTGCCAAACCATGTCCGGCCATCCTGGCGGTGTGCTCGTCCCTGCGATTCTTGCCGAGGCTGAAGTTTTGGGTTCCACGGGCGAGGAAATGGTGACCGCCTTCCTGGCCGGATACGAAGTCTGGTGTGAAATCTGGCGCCGCAACAGAAATTATCACAAGGCCGGCTGGCACCCGACCGCCCTGCTGGGACCACTCGCTTCCGCAGCGGCCTGTTCGGTGCTTCGCAAGCTGCCAGCGCATAAGGCGCAGATGGCGATCGCGATCGCCGCGAGCCATTCAGGCGGCTTGTTTTCCAATTTCGGTTCGATGACCAAGGGCTATCATTCTGGCATGGCGTCGCGCAACGGCGTCGTCGCCGCTCGCCTGGCCGATGCGGGCATGACGGGTGGACCCGACGCCATCGAGAATATCCAGGGCTATCTCACCGCCTTCTCGTCCGGCGGCGAGCCGGATGTGGATTCGCCTTCGCAGCTGGGCAAGGAATGGTATCTTCCGCGCTTCAAGCTGCAGTTCAAGATGCATCCCTCCTGCTTCTTCATGCACCGCTCCTTTGAAGGAACGATGAAAATGCTCGAGGGGCGAAGGATCGATCCGCAGGAGGTCGAGTCGGTCGAAGTCACGATGGGACGCGGCCAGGTCACGGTCCTTGTCCATCATCAGCCGCAGAACCAGTATCAGGCACAGTTTAGCGGAGAGTTCGGCATCGCGGCGGCAGTGATCCTCGGGAAATTCGGCGTGCCGGAAATCGCCGACGACGTAGTCAGCCGGCCGGATATGCAGGCCTTCTATCCCAAGGTGAAACTCAATCCGGTGGATGAGTTTGACCCGCGCGATCCTGTATTCTCGCCAACGGAAAGCGTCGTCATGAAACTGAAGAATGGCGAGCTGATCGACAGCGGACCGATCGCCACGATTCCCGGCTACGCGGGCGAACCGCTGACGACCGAAGAGTTGTGGACGAAATTCGCGGAATGCACCGAGCAGACCCATAGCCCGGACGAAGCTTTGCAGCTGTTCGAGCTGCTCCAGCGGGTCGACACGCTCAAGGGCGCGTCTGACCTGCCGACCTGCAACAGAATTTTCCGCGATTAACCGCTGCCGACTACATCTGTGCCTCAGCGGCTAACATATCAATTCGACTGAAGGATGTCTCAAATGGAACAGAAAATGATCACTGTCTCCGCAGCGATCGCCAAGCTGCTGGAGCAGATGGGGACCGAATTTGCCTATGGCGTCAACGGCCATGGTAACTGGGGACTGCTCGACGCGCTGGTTCACGAAACCAACATCACCTGCATCGGCGCCAAGATGGAAGACCAGGCGGTCGAGCTGGCGGACGGCTACTGGCGCCTGAAGCGCGGCGCGCCGCTGCCGATCGTGACGACCAGCGTCGGGCCGGGCAACATGAATATCGTTCCCGCCGTGGCCACCGCCTTCTACGAATCGATCGGCATGCTGGTGCTGGCAGGCGTCGGCGCCACGCACTGGTTCGACCGCGGCGGCATCGAGGAAGCCTATCGCGACGGTCCCGAGGACTGGACGGCGGCGCTCAAGCCGATTTCTAAAAAGGCGTTCATGGCCACCCGGCCCGACACCTGCATCGACATGTTCCTGCGCGCCTATCAGACCGCGCTTTCGGGTCGCCCGGGTCCGGTCGTCATGGCGATCCCGTTCGACATTCAGCACGCGCTGATCCCTGATGATCTTCCCGATCCGCGTCCCTACATGCGCTTCCGTCCGCCGGCACCGGACCCGCAGGGCGTCCGCGAAGCGATCGAACTGCTCAAGAAGGCCGAGCGTCCGATGGTCGTGGTGGGCAGCGGCATCGCAAACAGCCGCGCCAATGACGCGCTGCAGAAGTTCGCCGAAGCGACCGGCACGCCCGTCGCCACGACATCGAGCGGCAAGGCGGCGATTTCGGAAAAGCACCGCCTTTCGCTCGGCTGCGTCGGACGCGCGGGAACCCTGCATGCCAACCATGCCGCGCGCCGTTCGGACCTAGTCATCGGCGTCGGCACCCACTTTACCGACATCGACACCGGCGGCTGGACGCTGTTCGACATTCCGAACAACGCCAAGCTGGTCCATATCGACATCGACACGTCGGAACTCGGCCGCGCCTATCCGACCGCTGTTGCCCTGACCTCGGACGCCCGTCTGGGCCTGGAAGCTTTGACCGAGGCTGCGGGTGCCGCCGGGATCACCGAGAAGTCGGCCTGGACCGATGAACTGGTCAAGGAGCGGGACGCCTTCAACGAAGCGGTCAAGCCGCTGCGCACGTCGGACATTTCCCCGCTGCACTATGCCCGCGTCTGCGAAGACGCGAGCCAGGTGATCGAGGAAAAATGCCCGGAGATGGCGGTGTTCTTCGACACCGGGCATATGCTCAGCTACGGGCCGCCCTTCGTGCGTGCGTCGTCGCGCAACGTCTATCACAGCGGGTTCCTCCATCGCATGGGCTGGAGTGCGTCCGCCGCGATCGGGGCCAGCATGGCGAGCGGCGGCAAGCCTGCCCTGGCCCTGATGGGCGACGGCGCCTTCATCATGCGCTCGACCGTGATGATCACCGCGGTCGAGCAGAAGCTGCCCGTCGTCGTCGTCGTATTCGACAACCGCTCGCTTCAGGTCGAGCGCGAGGCGATGCTTAAAATCTACGGCCGCGAATCGCTGTGCGATTTCCGCAAGGTCGGCGAGGAGGAGCTTTGGGGCCCTGACTTCGTGATGATGGCGAAGGGCATGGGTTGCGAGGCGATCCGCGTCGAGAAGGCCGATGAGTTCAAGCCGGCGTTTGAACAGGCTTTCGCCAGCGGCCAGCCGACCGTGATCAGCGTGGCGACGGAGATCGAGACGCCGCAATATCGTTCGGCCTGGTATCCCTATCCGAAGAACTATCATGACACCTGGAAGCCGGGGCCGGTCCCGGGTTCTGAAGGAAATCACGGCTTTGTCATGCCGACCTTCACAAAGACTGAATCGTAAGGACCATAGATGAGCGTGCTTCAGCTTCAGGACCCGCAGCTTCTTCGGAACCTGGCCTTTGTTGACGGTAAATGGGTGGGCGCCGATAGCGGCGCCACCCTGGACGTCATCAATCCAGCAACGGGTGAAAGCGTCGGAACCGTGCCCGACATGGGTGCGTCGGAGGCCAGACGCGCTATCGCTGCGGCAGAGGTGGCCCTGGTTCAGTGGCGAGAGACGCTTGCCAAGGACCGGGGGCGCCTGCTGCGGCGTTGGTTTGACCTGATTATCGAAAATACCGACGATCTGGCTCGCATTCTGACCGCGGAGCAGGGCAAGCCCCTGGCCGAGGCAAAAAGTGAGATCGTCACGGGCGCGGCGTTCATCGAATGGTTCGCCGAAGAGGCGCGCCGGACTTATGGCGACACTATTCCGACGCCAGCGCCCGACCGCCGCATTGTCGTCATAAAGCAGCCGATAGGCGTCTGTGCGGCCATCGCGCCGTGGAATTTTCCCAGTACGATCATCACCCGCAAGGTGGCGGCCGCTCTTGCCGCCGGTTGCACCATGGTCGTGCGGCCCGCCAGCACGACGCCCTTTTCGGCGCTGGCGCTGGCAGAACTTGCCGATCGTGCGGGCATTCCCAAGGGCGTCTTCAGCGTCGTGGTCGGGGATCCGATCGCGATCGGCGGCGAATTCACGTCCAACCCAGTGGTGCGAAAGCTGTCCTTCACCGGGTCGACCCAGGTGGGCAAGCTGTTGATGCAGCAATGCGCCGGTACCATCAAAAAGGTGGCTCTCGAATTGGGGGGGAACGCGCCCTTCATCGTGTTCGATGACGCCGACGTGGATGCGGCAGTCGCCGGAGTCATGGGGTCGAAGTTCAGGAATGCGGGCCAGGCCTGTGTGGGCACGAACCGGATCTATGTCCAGAACGGCGTCTATGATGCATTCGTCGGCAAGCTGTTGCAGGAAGTGGCGAAGCTGAAGGTCGGGAATGGCGCCGATCCCGACATCAACTTCGGCCCGGTCCACGATCTCAAGGGCGTGCAGAAGACCGAGGAACATATTGCCGACGCGGTAGCAAAGGGCGCCAAACTGCTCGCGGGCGGCAAGCGCCATGCACTTGGCCGCTCCTTCTTCGAACCGACGGTGATCGGGGAGGCCAACGCGACCATGAAGGTCGCGCGCGAGGAAACGTTTGGGCCGCTCGCCTCGGTATTCCGCTTCAGCGAGGAAGATGAACTCATCGCTGCCGCCAACGACACCGAATATGGCCTGGCGTCCTATTTCTACAGCCGCGACATCGGCCGCATCTGGCGGGTCGCGGAGGCTCTGGAAACGGGCATGGTCGGCGTGAACATCGGCCTGATGGCCAATGAGGCCGTGCCGTTCGGCGGGATCAAGGAGTCGGGCATCGGCCGCGAAGGCTCCTACCAGGGGATCGAGGAGTATCTGGAGGTCAAATATATCTGCATGGCGGGCCTCTAGCTGGGGAGCCGGATTAGGCGCCACTTTGCCTGTGACGGATCGATACACACGGACGCAGTCGACGGACAGAGGTGGCGTTCTCCCTAAGGAACAGTTCCATCCTTGGTTTTCGGGTAGCGGCATTCGGATCAATTAAAAGGAACCACCATGAATCGCTTTGACAACAAGACGATCGTCGTCACAGGCGCAGGCAGCGGAATTGGCGCTGCGACGGTGGAGCGCCTGCTTCACGAAGGCGCGTTCGTCGTGGCGGTGGACAATCGCGCTGAAGCGCTCGAAGGCCTGCTCTCCAGGATAGAATCAAAGGATCGGGTGCGCACTGCGGTTGCCGACATCGCCGATGCGCAGCATGCGCAGCATTTTTTCGACAAAATCGTGCGGGAACTCGGCGTTGTCGACGGATTGGTCAACAGTGCGGGGATTCGTGGCGTGGGAACGGTACTGGATACACCGGCTGAAAAGCTGCGCCGAGTACTGGCGGTCAATCTAGAAGGCACTTGCAATATGTGCCGCAGTTTCGCCGCCGCCGCTCAGTCGGCAGGGAATGGGGGGGCCATCGTCAATATCAGCTCGTCGGCCGGGTTGCGCGGCAATCCCAACAGGCTGTCTTATGCCGCGTCCAAATGGGGTGTCACCGGTATCACCGCCACCATGGGGATCGAGCTTGCGCCGCTGGGCATTCGCGTTAACGCGGTGGCGCCCGGCATGACACGCACGCCAATGACCTCGCCCATGTTCCAGGACGAGGCCAATGTCTCCAAGATCCGCGCGTCTCACCCGCTCGGTCGGGAGGGCCGTCCAGACGAGATAGCCGGGCCGATCGCTTTCCTTCTGTCGGAAGACGCCAGCTTTATCACGGGCGCCACGCTGGCGGTGGACGGCGGTTACACAGCGGGTGTCCCTTCCTTCTGAGGTCCAGGCCAGCCCGGTAGGACCATAGGTCTGCAGCGTCCGGTTGGCTTACGAATATCGAAATGTGGGGGGCGCATGCGCGACGCTATGGCCGGGCAGGAATCTGATGACGGCAGGTGAGTTGGTCCAGGGCCACGCGCCACGCTATTTCGACCTCCCGGATCATTCGCTCCGGGCCGCACTCTCGACCGAGATGCACGGTCGTAAATTGCCGGCGATCCATGCGCCGGCTCGACTCATGCAGGTCGTGGTTCAGATCGATGAACAGGACGCGGCCAGGGAGCTCGAGCGGCTTCGGACGCTTTTCCCCTCAATTTCGCACACGGCGGAAAAGCGTTTCCATCGCGACATGGTGGAAGACGTTCATCTGATCTGGGAGCGCCACACCGAATTCTCGAGCTACATGTTTATCCTTGAGCGCGAATTCGATCGTCCGTTCGACGCCGATATATTCGATGTGTTGCCACCCGACTGGTTCGCGCAACTCCCTGGCCACGTGCTGCGGGCCACCCAGATCGCGGTATTGTGCTATGATGATCCAGAAATCGTCGAACAGTGGTTCCGTGCCGATGACCTGGTCCATTGCAGGGCGCTCTCTTCGAAAATCCGTTTCTGGTCGGATTTTCGATTGAACCCCGATGGATTTGGGCGCCTGCTCGTGGTGAACGACGCAGCCTCCCCGGGGGAACTGGCACTTGCGCTGCAACGGGTGCAGGAATTGGGCAATTACCGCAATCTGGCACTGCTGGGTCTACCGGTCGCACAGCGTCTGGCCCGGCGGATCAATGCGTTGGAACTTACACTGGCCGCCACTACGCAGCAAATCGCGGAATCCGTCCAGACAGATGCGAAGTCACTCGCCGAATTGTCGGACCTGAGCGCCGAAGTGGCGCGCATCAGAGGCGAATCCCAATACCGCATGAGCGCTACCCGCGCCTATGCACAGATGGTCGACGATCGGTTGCGCGCTCTCCAAGCAACCAAGATCGACGGGTTTGAATCCTTGACCGATTTTACTGAGCGCAGGCTTCTGCCGGCGGCACGCACCTGCCTCAGTTTCACGAGCCGGCTCGACACGCTCGCGCAAAGTGCGGCATGGACTAGCGACCTACTACGGACACGGATCGACACGGAACTGGCGACGCAGAACCGTGATCTTTTGCGTTCGATGGATAGAAGGACCGCGCTGCAATTACGCCTGCAGCGCACGGTCGAAGGCATCTCGGTAGTGGCGATCACCTACTATGCCTGCAATTTGCTGGGTTATTTCATCAGAGGCTTTGAGCGTTTCGTCCACCTCGATCACGACCTTGTTCTTTCCATCTTTTTGCCTGTCGTAGCGTGCTGCGTATGGCTAGGTATAAGGTCCATGCATAATCGACTGCGGTAATCCGGAACGCTTTCGATCGAGGCCTGCTGCATTCCAACATTCGGCGACGCGCTGATGATTAACCCGGACGCGCTCGGCAGGCGCGGGTCGGCAGATCATGTTCGATTGACAGTCTGTAGTATTCCCGCAATGATGGATTTTTACTGTAAGTGTCGGTGGATGAGGTTCATTGGTGGCTAATAAAGTTGGTAAACTTAGTAAAAGCGGACATATTGAAGCCGAGCCTGCCGTCGAGATCGATCGTGACGCCTCCAGCAGCCTGGCCAAGGCGCTCAGCATTCTGGACCTGTTCAGCGAAAACAAACCAATTTGGACTACCAATGAAATCCTCGATGCCTTGGGAGCAACCCGCTCGACCGGCTACCGCTATATCCGGGCGCTGACATCGGCAGGGCTACTTGGCGCAGTCGGCAACGGCTATTATGTGCTAGGTTCGCGCATCATCGAACTGGATCTATTGATCAGGAACACCGATCCGCTGCTGAAGGCGTCGGAAGGTATCCTTGGCGAGCTTGTCAAAGCCACCACGCACTCCGCTCTGCTGTGCATGCTGTTCCAAAACTCGTTGGTCTGCATCGCCGATTGCCAGACCCAATTCAGCCCGAAGACCATATTCGCGCGCGGACAGCGCAGACCGCTGTTTAAGGGCGCCGTCTCGAGAGTCGTTTTAGCGAACCTGCCTAATCATAGGCTTCGGAGCATTTTCGCGCGTCGCCAAGATGCAATACTAGAAGCCAGGCTCGGAGACTCCTGGGAGGAGTTTAACGAGGCAATGAGCAAGATCCGGTCCGAAGGCTTCGTCAAGTCGATCGGCGAGTTCAACCCAGGCATTGTCGGCATCGCGGCCCCGGTGTTTAATGGCGAGGACGCGATCATCGGTTCGGTAGGGGTTTCCTGGGAAGAAGAGGAGATCGAGGATATCGACATCAACCGGACCGTGTTGCTGGTCAAACGCGCCGCCAGGGAAATTTCGCAGCGGATGGCCAAGAGCGATTCAGAGTTGATCCTGCCGCCGCGTGCCGTTGGCTAGGCTGCACTGAAAAATGGGCGGCTATTTTCTTAAAAGGCAGATAGTGACCCCGTTCAGCGACCGCGCGCCAGCTGACGATGGATCGATTGCCAGCGCGAGGCAGCGACATTTTTTTGCGGTTTGGGCCGCTGCCGGCACCTTTCACCTCCGAACTGCGTCGATAATCCCGCGCGTTGCCTCCGCGGCTTGCTGCGCCCGCACGAGAATCGGCAAGCCTGCCCGGGTAATGTCAGGCACTTCGACTCCGATGGGAATCTCGCGCGGCAGCGCGCTCAGCATGTCCTCCAGAGGCAATCCGCCTTTCCCCGGCAGTAGGCGGCCGAACCGCGCCTCTCTGGGGAGATCGTCGGGAGCAGCAGCGGGCGCATCGCAGACCTGGAAACAGGAAATCAGACTGGGATCGACGCGCGCTAGTTCGTCGGGCGTGCCGCCGGAACGATGGAAATGCAGCGCATCGACACAGATAGTCAAATTGGGGCGCTCCACCCTCTTCACCATCTCCAAAGCGGCACGCAACGTACCGATGCTGCGATATTTCATGAATTCAAGCGACGGCGATGGACCGTATTGCGCGGCCAAATCGCACAGTCTGCCAAGATTACGCGCTGTGGCTTCCAGATAGCCGGGCGTCCAGTCACCATGCGGCTCCCCGGTGATTGCAATCGAGCGGGCGCCGATCTCGCCCGCATAGCACAGCAACGGCTCCCACGCGTCGACGTCCGTCTCCGGAGAGATGCGGACGACTTCCACATCAAGCACCTTGATGCCGGTTTCCGATAGGCGTTGTGCAATCGTGGCCCGTAGCGGCGCGTCAGCCATGATGTCCGGGTCCGTCGCCAATGTGGCCGTCACCCGTAGCCCGATCGCATCATAGTTCGCCTGAATCGCTGCATCAATCTGTTCGAGCGGTGAGCAAGGAAGAACGGTCAGTGGGCACAAGGAAAACATGCATCTCTCCCAAAGCATTTCAGTCATGGCTTAGCTGCCTGAGCGGCAGAACATAACCGAGGCTCTAAAAAAATCCACATTGATCTCACACTGTGAGATAATTCATATTCTTTTGCGGGGCAGGCCGGTGGGCTCGCCCAGATAAATCAGTTAGCCTTAAGGACGCTGGGGCCGAAGCGGGGAGGGAGGTGCGCTTCCTCGCTTCCTGCACACCGTTCTGCGCGTCGAGGCTGCATATCTGCTAGGAATAGCGGAACGATCCCCGTGTCAGAGCCTCGACAGCTGCAGCCACGTTCGTTCCTTCCGGCAGAATCCCCGCCAACTGCCGCCGCAGCTCCAATGTGAAGGGTCGCAGAAGATCACCGCATTTGCCGGCGAGCTTCCGACCAGTGATGGTCGATCCCAGAACGACACCTTCTCGACGCCCGGATAGAGCGCCAGACATTCGCTGACCTCGCGCTCGGCGGGAAGAACGTTCACCGCGCCTTAGGGCAGTCTGGCGTCGGCCGCATTTCGGCCAGCATGTAGGCATCGAGCGGCGGTTCCGGCGCGGGTTTCAGAACGACGGTGCAGCCGCTGAGCAGCGCCATACTCCTTTTCGCTATTATCGCCATCAAAGGTGCCTTCCAGGGCACGATCATCGCCTGATTCCCTTAGAACTGCGATGCACTATTGCATTCCAGTGCTGGGCCGGCGAATTTTTGTCCAACGATAACTGCTGGCGATGTCGGCATGCGTTTCGAGCGTTCGCACCGGGAAGCGGACTGGATCGTTCTCGACCGGGTGAACGAGCTATTCATCTCCACCCCCAGAGTTCCCGCAGTCCGACGCACCGTCAGCGGCGAGAGAAAGTCGATCAGTCGCCAGCATTCTTCTTGAAAGCCTCGATTTCCTCTACGGCGGCGGGCAGCGCGGTGCTCATTCCATGGAGGTTCGAAACACCTACGATCTGCAGCGCTTCTAATATCTCTTCCTCAGTCGCTCCGGCCTTTAGCGCAGCTCGTGTCTGTGCTCGAACTCCGAACTCATGGAACTGGAAAGCATTCAGGCAGGTCATGATGATGTATTTAAACTTTCGCGGCAAAGTATCGCGGTGGAACAACGGGTGCATCACAGTATCATGAAGGCGCTCCAGGAAATCAGGATCGCGCTCAGCCATGATTTTGGTCCATCCGCGAGCCATGCCACGCTCACGCTCTACCCTCTCTAGGATTTGTTTCGTTCTGTTGGGGTCGACGGCCATTCCAATTATCCTCTGAAATTGTGGTGATCAAGAATATCCTGATATATGGGACGGCTGTCAATCTCGAGGATTGGAGCGGCCAGAGCATACGCCATGAGCAAGCGATTGCCGAAAGAACCATGATTACGGCGCCGAGTTATTCGAGTTGAATCAAGTCCCAGAATATGACAATAGTTTCCCAGAGGTGTGCGGCGTCCGTAGGTCGAACGGTACCGTCACCTAACCGCTCACCAAACAGGAATAGGAAGCCCATCGTGAATTTAGAAAGTAAGAGGCAGTTCGAGGCGCTGTTCGCACCGAAAAGCATCGCACTGATTGGCGCATCCAGCGACTCGAAAAAGCATACCTCGCGGCCTCAGCGCTCTCTTCGCAAGCAAGGTTACGAAGGCAGGATATTCCCCATCAACCCGAACCGCGCGGAGGTCGGGGGCGATGTCGCTTATCCGTCGCTACTTGATGTGCCCGCAGCGGTTGACCATGCCTTCATCATGGTTCCCCGGGATGCGGTTCCAGCAGCGATCGAACAATGCGTCGCCAAGAATGTCCCTGTGGCAACGATCTGCACCGACGGTTTTGCCGAAACAGGGGACGAGGGCCTAGCGATCCAGCAGCAGATCCTGGCCACTGCGCGCGCAGGCGGCCTCCGCCTGCTGGGCCCCAATTGCAGCGGCATATATAGCAGCACGCCGTCTTGCGCCTTGTCGATCAATGCGTCGGTCGAGCTGCTGGACGTCCGCCCGGGACCGCTGGCAATCGTCTCGCAGTCTGGGAGCATGACCGGCGGCCTGATGTCTCGTGGATTGGGTCGTGGCGTCGGTTTTTCCCGCATCGTTTCGATAGGTAACGAATGCGATCTGTCGGTGGGTGAAATCACCGACTGGCTAGTCGATGACCCGGAAACAGGAGCGATCCTCCTATTCTTGGAGACGTTCAGAAAGGCGCCCGACCTGGCGCGTGCGGCACGACGTGCAATCGAGGCGGGCAAGCAGATCATCGCCTACAAGCTGGGGCGCTCCGATCTGGGGCGCGACCTTGCAGCATCCCACACAGGCGCCATGGCGGGTGGGGACGAGGTCGCGAATGCCTTCTTCCGCGCGAACGGCATACTGCGTGCCGATTGCTTGGAGACATTGTTCGAACTTCCGCTGCTGCTGGCCAACCGGCGTCCTTCAGCGCAGCATCGCGTGGCCGTGATGACCACGACCGGCGGCGGCGGCGCGCTGGTAGCTGATCGGCTCGGTACGCTGGGCGTCAACATCGTCGCGCCAACAGACAAGGTGGTTGAGAATTTGGCCAAAAAGAATATCAGTATCTCCAAGAGCCGGCTTACTGACCTAACGCTCACCGGCACCAAGGCGGAAGTTTACGGAGCGGTCGCGAGTGAATTGCTCGCATCGGATCATTGCGACCTTGTCCTGGCCGTCGCGGGCAGTTCCGCGCAATTCCAGCCGGAAATTACCGTCGGATCACTGGTCCAGGCCGACAAGCACGGCAAGCCGCTGGCTGTGTTCATCGCGCCCGATGCGCAGGTTGGCCTGCAACAGCTGGCCGACGCCGGCATCGCCGGGTTCCGCACGCCGGAAACCTGCGCGGATGCAGTCAGTTCCTGGGCCAACTGGGCCATGCCGCAGGAGCAGCCCAAGGCTGATCCCGCTACGATCGAAGCGGTGGAAGGCGCAATCAGCGCTCTTGCCGGCCGTCAGCCCAACGAATTCGATGCGGGCCTGATCTTCGGCGCGATCGGCATTCAGACCGCGCCGGCCAGCATCATCCGGGAACCGGGGGAGCGGGTCGATCTCCAGTTTCCAGTGGTGGCGAAGATCCTGTCACCGGACATCCCGCACAAGACCGATGCAGGTGGGGTCGTGCTGGGTATCAAGGGTCAGGACGCCCTTGCCGAAGCGGCAACGCAGATATTGAGCCGCGTCGGCGCCGGTCATCCCGGCGCGGCAATCGATGGCATATTGGTGCAGCAGATGGAGCGCGGCAGCCTGGCGGAGGCGATTTTGGGATTTCGCAACGACCCGGAGGTGGGCCCGATCGTGGTGCTCGGCATCGGCGGCATCCTTGCCGAAGTTTACAAGGACGCGGCAATCCGCCTCGCCCCCACTACGTCAAAGGAAGCGCGCTCGATGATTGAGGAGGTGCGGGGGCTGGCGGTGATCCGCGGCTATCGTGGGCTGCCTGCCGGTGATTGCGATGCCCTTGCCGACGCGATCGTGTCGATGTCTCGGCTCGCGGAGATCCAAGGTATCGCCGAGGCCGAGATCAACCCGCTGTTCGTTAAACCGGCCGGTCAGGGTGTGGTCGCGGTCGACGGGTTGGTCATACTCGACAGGGACTGACTTGCCTGGGCTTCATGAAATGAGAGGAATGCCAAAATGGATTTGGGTTTGACCGGCAAGACAGCCATTGTAACCGGAGCCGGCAGCGGCATCGGGGCCGGCATCGCGGCGCGTTTCTGTGCGGAGGGCGCGAATGTCGTGGTCGCCGACGTCAATCTGGAAGCGGCCGAAGCACAGGCGCAAAAACTTCGCGAAGCTGGTTACAACGCACTCGCGGTCGGCGTGAACGTGATCGACGAGGCCGCCGTCAATGCGATGGTTGAAAAGGCTGTTGCGGAGTTCGGGCGGATTCACATCCTGGTGAACAATGCGGGCCTTGCGCGCGATATGCGGATCACCAAGATGACCACGAATGACTGGGACATCGTCCTCGACGTGATCCTCAAGGGCTCCTTCTATTGCACGCGCGCGGTCGTTCCGCATCTGGTGGAACAGAAATGGGGCCGGATCGTGAACATCTCATCGCGCGCGCATCTGGGCAATCCTGGGCAGGCAAATTATTCCGCCGCGAAGGCGGGCATCATCGGCTTCACCCGGGCGATGTCGCTTGAGCTTGGCCGGCATTTCGTCACCGTGAATGCGGTAGCCCCCGGAATCATTGAAACGCCGCTGGTGAACTCTCTGCCCCATTGGGACAAGGTTCGCGAAAATGCGGAGAAGACCACGCCGGTTCCGCGCATCGGCCAACCGGCGGACATAGCCGACGCCGTCGTGTTCCTGGCGTCCGAAAACGCCGGCTACATCAGCGGCGACGTGCTGCACGTTACCGGCGGCCGGTACTGATAGAGGATAATGAGTATGACCGAAGCTTATATCATCGGCGCCGGAATGACGCCGCTTGGGAAGCACTGGAACGAGAGCGTCAAACAGCTCTCCGGACGGGCGATCGACGCTGCGCTGGCCGACGCCGGCATCGGCCTGGATTCCATCGAGGGCGCATGGTTCTGCAACACGCGACTCGGCGTGCTGGAGGGTCAGCATAATATTCGCGGCCAAACGGTCCTGCGCGCCTATGGTTTCGAGAATATCCCCATCTTCAACACCGACAATGCGTGCGCCAGTTCCAGTTCCGGCCTGGCGCAGGCCTGGGCCGCGGTCCGTTCCGGCATCCATGACGTCGTGCTGGTCGTGGGCGCCGAGAAGATGAACTTCAGCGACCGGGACGAGCAGATGTTCGAGGCTTTCAAGGGAAGCTGGGACCGTGATCTCGCCGACCAGCAGATGGAAGCTCTGCTGGCCTTGGGCGAAGATATGACGTTGCCCGAAAAGGCGCTCAACCAGGCCGGTCAGCGCTCCGTCTTCATGGACATCTACGCCGCGATGGCGCGATACCATATGTATCGGTTCGGCACCACCGAACAGCAGATTGCCGAGGTTGCCGCGAAGAACCACTGGCATTCGCAGTGGAATGAATATGCCCAGTACCGCACGCCGATGACGGCGGAAGAGGTTCTGGCCGACAAGCTTATTTCCTATCCGATGACGCGCGCCATGTGCGCGCCGATGAGCGACGGTGCCGCCGCACTCGTCATCGCCTCCGAGCGTGCGATGAACCGTTTCGACCGGACGCGGGCGGTTGGCATTCGCGGCGTGGCCGTGAGCAGCGGCAGCAACCGCAAGCCCGAGGAGCTGGACAAGCACCTCACCAGGACCGCCGCCAATCGCGCCTATGAACTGGCCGGGCTGGGGCCGGACGATGTTTCGGTTGCCGAGCTGCATGACGCCACCGCCTTTGCCGAAATCATGCAGAGCGAGCATTGCGGTTTTGCGGCCTATGGAGAGGGCGGGCCGCTGGCGGAAAGCGGTGCGACGCGTCTTGGCGGCAGGCTTCCCATCAACGTGTCGGGTGGGCTCCTATCCAAGGGGCATCCGATCGGCGCGACCGGGGCCATCCAGGTCAACGAGATCGTCACGCAGCTGCGCGGCGAAGCCGGCGCACGGCAGGTCGAAGGCGCCCGGATAGGCCTGTGCGAGAATGGCGGCGGCTTTTACGGCTTCGAGGAGGCAGCCTGCGTGGTTTCCCTGTTCGAGGCACCCGGCAGGAACTGAGCATGGCTATCGACCGGGAAAGACTCCTGGCCTATCGGGTCGAGGACGTTCGGCAGGAATATAGCGCGCGCGACACGGCCTTCTACGCTCTGTCCGTGGGTATGGGCCACGATCCGCTCGACGAACGCCGCCTGGCGTTCGTCGACCCGAACAAGGGCGCGGAACAGCAGGTCCTGCCGTCCATGGCGCTGGTGCTGGGCTATCCGGGCTTCTGGCTGGTCCGGCCAGAAACGACGATCGATCCAAGCCGGATATTGCATGGAACGCAGGCCGTCGAATGGCATAATCCGCTTCCGCCCAGCGGCGCTGTGATCGGCCGTACCAGCCTTATCCAATTGATCGACCGTGGAGAAGGAAAGCATGGCTTCGCCGTCTCCAAACGCGAAATCGTGGATGCCGTAACGGCGACATTATACGCCACGCTGACGCAGGTTCACGTCCTGCGCGGGCAGGGCGGTTTCGGGGGAGAGGACGCACCCCTGGCGCCGTCCCAGAAGCTGCCGGACGAGCCGCCCTCCTGCCAGGTCGATGTTCCGACGCAGGCCGACCAGGCGCTGTTTTACCGGCTGAACGGCGACCTTTTCGGACTCCATGCCGATCCTGAACTGGCGCGGCGTTCCGGTTTTCCCAAACCCATCCTTCATGGAATGTGCGTTGCGGGAATCGTCACCCAAAGCCTGATGAAAACACTGGTGGGGGACGACCCCGTGCGATTGAAAGCCATCGAGATGCGCTTCTCTGCACCGCTTTTCCCCGGCGAAACGGTGCGGGTAGAGATATGGCCCGACGGCTCTTTCCGCGCGCTCAGCGTGGAGCGGAACTTGGTCGTACTCGACAATGGAAGGGTCAGCTGGACTTGATGAACGCCGCTGGCTCTGTCGATAGTCGGTGAGCCAAGGTCCGCGCGTTTTTCCAAGCGATCGGATTCCCTTGTCGGAAAATCCGTTGGTTGGGTCGATCCCAACACGCCTATGTCTCGGCGTGCCTCGAAAATAATCGAGTATGATTGCCGCCACTGCGGCAGCGGTTGCCTTGCCCACCGCGCCAGCATGAGGCAGGGCGGGTAGGGACGATCCTCGCGATGACAGCAAAACAAAGCTACGCGTCAGCTGAGGATCGTCCTTTACAAGGTCACGAAAACGAACTGAGTGTCACCAGCCGATTTTCAGCAGCATGCCGCCTTCAACAGGCAGCGTCACGCCAGTGATGAACTTCGCCTCATCCGAGGCGAGGAACAGCGCAGCGTTGGCAATGTCCCAAGCCGATCCTCCCTGCCGGCGCAGCGGAACCTTGCTGTTTCGTTCCGCGATCAGATCTTCCCGCGACCGTCCGGTGGTGCGCATGCGCGTATCGATCGACATTGAGGTCTGCATCAATCCGGGCAGGATGGCGTTGGCCCGAACCCCGAATTCAGCATTGTGCATGGCGAACAATTGCATAAAGGCGATCATGCCGGCCTTGCTGGTCCGATAGGCGACGAGCGGCGTGAAGGTTTCGATGGCCGACATTGAGGACACGAAGTTCACCGCGCCGGAACCTTGGGCACGCATGATGGGCGCCACGAATTTCGCCGCCATGATCGCGCCGCGCAAATTGATGTCATTCACGCGATCAAATGTCTCGTCCGTTATTTCGTCAAGGTTCTGGGGGCCGCCCATGATGCTCACCCCGACATTATAGTGGAGAATGTCAATGCGTCCCCACCTGTCGTAAGCATCTTGGATCGCGGCACGCAAAGTTTCGGTGTCCGCGGCATCTGCCTTGAGGGCGTGCGCATCGACGCCTTCACCCATCATCTTGACGGTTTCGCGCGCGGAGTCTTCATTTAGATCTACTGCCAGCACCGCTGCACCTTCTTGCGCGAAGCGGATCGTAGTTGCCCGTCCATTGCCCATTTCTTCTCCTGGGCTCTGGCCTGCTCCAATGACAACGGCGACTTTTCCTTTTAGCCGATCCACCACCTTCAGTCCTCCTCATTTATAAAATGTGCCACAAAGATCAACGGACGATCCTTGCATATAATCTAAAGGCGGATCGAACTTTTGTCACGCGACTATTAAATATTCCTGCATGTTGACATTATTTGCCGTCGCTTGTAGGGATCGATGATTGTTTTTGCGACGGCTGCCCTCTAGCGGCCCTAAATGCATGCGATGCCCCGAAGTTTGACGCATGAAATCCTCTGTTACCCGGCTGCTTTTGACCTTAGGGAACATCGAATAGGAGAGGTTATGTAAGTGGCGAGGATAGCAGTAATAACCGGCGGCACCTCCGGTTTGGGGAAGCGCGTGATTGAACGCCTTCTCGATGATGATTGGCATGTCTGGTCGCTAAGCCGTAGCGAAAAACGCCTGGAAGAGCAGCAGGCGGCTTTGAACGCCGGTGACCGTCTCCGTTATGCCCCATGTGATGTCGGCGATCATGAAAGCGTGTCTAACGTATTCGCGCTGATCCGTAGCCAGACTAACCAAATAGACGCGTTGATTTGTTCTGCCGGGATCAATATTCAAGGCTCACTGGAAGATATGACGCCTCAACAGGCCAATGATCTGATCGGAACCAACTTGCTGGGTCCATGGCTATGTGTACGGGAAGCGCTGCCCTTGCTACGTGAAAATGCCGATGTCTCAAATCCGAAACGCGTGGTGATTATCGGGTCCATCGGGGGCATGCGTCCGAAAGTGGGTGCGGGCATCTATTCGGCGACGAAGGCGGCCGCCCACATTCTTTCCCAGGTTTTTGCGGTAGAACTCGCTTCGTCGGGGATAGTTGTGAACGTGGTGGCGCCGGGCAGCACGAACACGCCGATGCTGGCAGAAGCACAGCAGGCGGTCGGAAATTCGGCCTATAGACCGTCTGGCGCTTCGCCCTTGGGCCGGATTGCGGAACCCGACGACATCGTTGATGTTGTCCAGTTCTTCCTGAGCGATGCGGCCAAATTCGTGAACGGCGCAATATTACCTGTCGATGGCGGTACGCGAGCGGCATATATGAAGACATGAGTCGCGGCGTTCGAATCCTCCACGGTCGGCAGATTGCTGGTGCACCTGGCAACTCTTTGTAAAGAAGTGGAACAGATAAGTGGCGCGACTCCCCTATCTTCCCGCAAGCCTGGACGAGCCAAGGGACATCGTCGATGAGGTCAGGGCCCGGCGAGGTGGCTCGCTGAATCGTATCGACCGTTTGCTGCTCTACAGTCCGCAATTCGCCTCAGCGTGGAATGCCTACGCCAGGACGATCCGGACCCGGCTTTCCTTGCCGCCGCTGCTTAGGGAATTGGCGATAGTCGCCGTGTCTGCGCTGATGGGGACGGAGCATGAGATCAATGTTCATGGTCCGCATTTTCTCACGGCAGGCGGTTCGCAGGAACAACTGGATGCGTTGCGTGACGTCGACGGGGCTGCCGCCAATGGCGATCTGTTTGACGAAACCGAACGCGCGGCTCTGGCAGTCTGTCTGGAGATGACGCGGGCGATTCAGGTCGAGGACGCCACCTTTGCAAAGCTTCTCGCCGCCCTTGGGAGCCCTCAAAATGTTCTCGAACTCATAGGAGTTGTCGCCACCTATAATATGACCAACCGAGTCCTTATAGCCCTCGACTTCGAGCCCGAAAGCAAGGTTGCGCCATCAACGTCGCCGGTGAGCGGGCCGAACGATCGCAAATAGTAACGGTCTCGCACTCTGGTAACGATCGATAGGAAAATGCCCCGGTGATCACGATGAGCGGGAAATGGCTGGCCCCCACGTGTGTGATCAGCATCCAGGAACAAGGATTAACTGTCCCATCGATGCAGCGCCGGCAGGTGGCCACCTATGTTATCCTTGGCCTTCTTGTAATCGCCGGTGAAGGAAGGCCGTTGATAGATGTATTTATCGTTTGTGCCTTAGTTGACAGCGGCACGGACGGCCGGACTACCGCTCACCGGTACGTTTAGCACCCGGTGGCGCGGCGAGAGCGCCATTTTCCGTCGGTAAATTCTCCCGATCAAAACCAAAATGCCGTGGTTCGTGATACTTGGATGTGCCCGCAGTCGCAATGCAACAACATTGCGTTCTATAGTTTGATCGAATCTCTTCTAGAACCGCCTGCAATAACGGTATCCACCGACAAGCTGCTGATCGTATTGACTGTCGCCAGCATTGACGCCGGCTTTGCCGGCTCAGGAGGTCGATGCGTATCCCGCCTCGATGATTGAACTGAGAGACTAAAAGGTCTGAGTTCTCATTTGCGCCCTGAATCGCTGATATTTCGCCGTCGGAACTCGCTTGTTCGTAGCGGCGACCCTCTTGAAGAGGGCTGCAGCCAGGCACATCGTGAGGTTGGCAGCAGGGGTCCTCCTTGGCCCAAGATGGAAGGCTGACTGTAACGGCATTCCACAAACACCGATCTGGTCTGATTATTGACTTAGACCTCAACGCCTTCGCCTGAAGCCAAAAACTCCGCGCGGCCCGAGAAGCGGCGGACAGGACGGGTCTTGCCATCCCAGCTTCGCGCAATCTTTTCCATCCTGCCAAAATAGGCCGCGCGCTGTTCGGTGAGCGGCACCAGTTCGACAATCCCACCCATCACACAGGGCGACTCATAGTAGGCTCCGCTGCGCCTGCCATCAGTAAGCACGGCGTATATTTCCTTGAAGCCCTGTTCCTCGAAATGACCGCGGGCCAACTCGAAATCGTCGGGCCAAAATCCGATATGATGTAAGCCCTCTCGACCACTGTCGAGAAATTCCCGAAAGGGGGAAGGTTCGTCATCGAGCGGCTGAATTATCTCGATCTGGACATCGCCTATATAGGCAAACGCCAGGGATATGTCTGCGTAGGTTTGCGTACCGCGATACAGAATAGTACGGCCATCGCGCGATCGGTCGAAAACGACGAAAGGGCCTACCTTCATGACATCGAGCCAGTGCTCGAGGGCAGCGTCCATGTCGCGGACGACATAAGCCATCTGAATGCGCTTACCCAGATAGTTTAAAGCAGGAGTGGGATCAGGAAGATTCACAGCCATTTCCTCCAGTTTCATCGCAAACGCACGCGGCGCGAGATTGTGGGCCAGCCTGTCGACAAAAGGACAATATACGGAAGGATTGGCTTCAACAACAAGCCTTTTGGGCCTAATACTGGATAGATGCTACTGTCGCTACTAATGTCTTGCCGGCCGGTGAGAGCCGCGTGTCAGCTGGCGGGTCTTACGAATAACAATGATGGCACGCACTGCCGTCCGAGGCGGCCTCTCTAGCTTTTTAGCCTATCTCTAAACATTCGAACCGCGAAACTCAACGACATCGATCCGAACGATAGGATTGGCTTGTTCTCGGACGTCTCAATCGCACAGAGCCGTTGGTCAAATGCTGTGCCGCTTCGTATGTCAGATAGCCCGCAGCATAATATCCTTGATGGATACCCTTGCGAAGTCTGGAAATGGCTACGGCGACGCCGTCATGATCGAAAGCGCAGACCTCCTCGACAGGATTGCCGAATAAAAACGCACATTCATTTATGCCGTCGTCGAAAAGGACCATTGAAGCTCATGTGATTTAAGGTACGGCCTGAAATTTATTGAAGATGTTTAATGCGCTAAATTCCAGGACATGGTGCCCTAACAAATCTGCAATCTTCAATGGATTAAATTCCTCTATGTGATTAGATGTTGTATAAGTACTTTATAAAAGATGAAGATTTTCCGCTAGGAGGTTAAACATGATACATGATGAATATTCTCATATAGCGCAGCTAGGTTATCTGTACGGGAGAGGAGCCGATAACAGAGGGGAATTTGGACATAAATTTTTTGATAAATCTCTCTTGGATGACGTGGAAGTTGTATATGATTTTGGGCGGTGGCGTGGTCTAGCTGAACATAAGAAGAGGATTGCAAATCTCCAAGCTGCTTTCACATTCACCCACCACGCTGTCACATCTCCCTTGATCGACATTGTTGGGGACGAGGCGATGAGCGAATACAAGGTTGTCGCTGGGCATGGCGTGCTGGTCGATGGGCGGACGCACGTCGTCTGGGGTGGTGCTATCTATCGTCAACATTGTTTGCGCACAGAAGCGGGTTGGCGCGTTCGCCAACATATCTGCGAAAATAGCTGGGTCGATGATCCCGCCGGTCTGATGGCTCGCGCAATGGAGGCTCTTAGTCAGAACTGACTTAACGATCGTCGGGCAGCAAATGGTGACGTAGCGGCCATTGGACGAAAGGCGCGTTCTGCTTCTCTCCGGTGTCGTCAGGCGTTATCGAAATGAGGTTGAGATGTGGGTGCAGCCGATCTGCTGCACCCGCATTTTCTTCAGATGTAGGACGGCAGCGTATTGACGTCGATCTTGCGGTTGTCAGGCTTATAGGGCGCCGGCGCAACTGTAGCGCGGATCAGTTTCTGCGGCCCGGTCGACGGTCCCCAAAGTACTTCCACTTCAGTTCCGGGCGTGCTCAAGAGCGGGTCAATGACACAGAGAGAAAGCATCTGCCGGAAATGATAGCTATAGCATCTCGATGTAGCCGTACCAACGAGGACGCCGTCCTTGAGCACCTTGTCCGCCCACATAGCGCCAAGCAGATTACGCGGCATTTCCATAAATTCATAAGGCGTTTCGGAGCGATACAATGATGCTTGCACGTCAGCGACGTCTTCAGAATTCCACACCAGGGTGACCATAGCTCCGGTAGGGGCAGCCACTTCCTTTTCGAGGGCGGCTCGCCCCAAGAAATCATGTGTGAACTTGATGTTCTTGGACCATCCCATCTCGACCGGGGAGCGGTAATAATCGCTGATATCGGAGGATTCCAAGCTGCCGGCCGGCTTGAGGATCTTCAGGAATAGAGGCGCGACGTCCTGCATGATCTGGTGGAATTCGCGCTCCTCCTCGGTGAAGAGGGCGGGTATATAGTCAACCGTGGGGGTCGGGAAGCAGGCTTCCACATGGTTGACCATTTTCGTTCGGCCGCCCAGGCGACGAATGCCCCATTTTTCGCCTACCTCAAGGAGTCGATTGTAGATCGCCACGCCGTGGTCGGAGCGGCCATGCAGCTCATATCCAAGTTCGCCCGCCATGCCCTGACGGAGAATGTCGAAGGACATACCGTCGATCTCGGCTCTCCTGAACCGCATGAAGCCCACGTCTCGGATGGACGAGCCGATTGCCTCTTCGAGAACGAACAGAGCGTGGGGCCCCTGAACCTGGAAGATAAACTGATTCTCGCTGATGAGTTCTGCGGTGGCGTCGTAAGTTCCCTTCTGGAACTGATAGTGCATCCAGGGAATGCCGGGTCCACTGGTGAACAGGAATTCTTCGTCCGCTTGGCGCATCAGAACGCCCTCGCCCATCAGCTTCCCGGCGCGGTTGCACATAATGATGTGCTTGGCCTGCCCGATGTCGAATTTATGGTAGCCGTTGACTGTGATGTCCGAGAAGAAACGGATCGCATCGGGCCCCTTGATCTTCAGCTTGAACAGGGGGGACCAATCTCCAATGAAGCAGCTCTTCTTCCAGGACATGCTCTCGTCGATCCAGCCGCTATATTCATGCGGCTCGAAACCCATGCCAAACCGCGTGTACGTCACGGCCATCGGGTCGAACGGTACTTCTGGAATGTGTGGCAGCGATAAGGGCGTTGCGGCAGTTTTCATGAAAAGTCCTCTCAAAAGGTCTTTGCTATTCTGGAAAGACCACGGTTTTGGCACCATTCGTTATGACGCGATCGAGAAGATGATAACGCACAGCGCGGGCGAGGACCCGGCGCTCAATGTCGCGCCCCTTGCGCACCAGATCATCCGGCGTATCCCGATGCGAGATCCGCTCCACATCCTGCTCGATGATGGGGCCCTCATCAAGGTCGGACGTCACATAATGCGCCGTCGCGCCGATAAGCTTGACCCCACGCTCATGTGCCTGATGATAGGGTTTGGCGCCCTTGAAACCAGGCAAGAAGCTGTGATGGATGTTGATGCAGCGGCCACTGAGCTTGGCTGAAAGATCGTCTGAAAGGACTTGCATATATCGGGCGAGAACGACGAGATCGGCCTGCGTTTCCTGCACGATCCGCCAGATTTCAGCTTCCTGAGCCGCTTTCGTCTCTTTTGTAATGGGAAGATGATGAAAGTCGAGATCGTCGAAACGCAATCGGCGATAATTTTCGACGGCGTGATTGGAAATCACGCCCACGACGTCCATCGCCAGTTCGCCGTCGCGCCAACGATAGAGAAGATCGCCTAGGCAGTGATCGAATTTGGAAACGAGGATAAGCACCTTTTGCCGCTCTTGGGTAGAGCGCATTGTCCATTCCATCGCGAAGGATATGGCCACTTCGGAAAACTGATCTCGGGTGGCGGAAAGTTCCGCGCTGTCGAGGCCTTCGAAAGCGAATCGGGCAAAGAAGCGGCCGGTCTCGCTGTCATCGAATTGATTCGCTTCCACGACATTGCAGCCGCGCTCGAACAGGAATTTCGATATTGCCGCCACGATTCCAGGTCGGTTGGGGCATGAAAGCTTCAGGATGATGCCTGGCTGGCTCACCTTGTTTCTCCTATCCTCTCAATAGATGTTCAGCCATCTTGGCCGGACAAGTATGGTTCAGATAGATGGTCGCATGCAACAAGTCCATAGGGGGATTCGACGAAAAACGCTATTGGCAAGACTTTCCATTCGCTCTACCTATCCGTACATGTGATCGGGCGGCCATTCTGAGAATGGCACTCGATCGAGAGGGTGGCGGAGGCGTCGTTCGGCTGGCTTGCCGCGTCCGCCCACATTTTTGTCATTCCCAGGGGACGCCTCCTGCTGGGCAGCGCATGCGAAGGTTGAAGCGGGTATGGAAAAGGCAGCAGGATTTGTTGGGCTCGGTAATATGGGCGATCCATTTTGCCATCACCTCAAGGATGCAGGTTATGAACTCCATATCTGCGAGTTGCGGCCGGACGTCGCCGCGCGCTGGGCACAGGAGGGTGCAACGGTTTACGGCTCGGCCAGGGCTCTGGCCGACGCGGTGGAGACTGTATTTCTGAGCCTGCCGACGCCCGACATCGTCGAAACGGTGGCGATCGGGCCTGAGGGGCTCATCGAAGGTGGTCGCATAAAGCGGGTCATCGACCTGTCCACGACCGGCCCGGACGTTGCGAAGAGCGTTGCTGCGGCCCTGGCTGGGAAAGGGGTCGCCTTTGTCGATGCGCCGGTAAGCGGCGGAGTCGCCGGTGCACGTGCGGGCAACGTTGCAATCATGCTGGCCTGCGATGACGAGCAGCGAAGCGCTGTCGAAGCCATGCTCGAGACCTTCGGCCGGATCTATCATGTAGGACAGGCACCAGGGTTGGGGCAGATCACGAAGGTTCTCAATAATCTTCTATCTGCCGGTTCGCTTGTCCTGGCGGGCGAGGTTGCCGCGCTGGGGGCCAAGGCGGGCCTTCACCCCAAGGTCATGATCGATGTCTTCAACGCGGGCAGTGGCAGGAGCAGCGCTACGCTCGACAAATATGTAAAAGCGATCCTGCCGGGGACGTTTACGACAGGATTTACGAACCGGTTGATGTACAAGGATGTATCTCTGTGCCTTGCTCTGGCTGAGAAGATGGGGCTGGAAATGCCGGCGTCCGCGGCGGTGAGGGATGAATGGCTCGCTGCGATGAACGAGGTTGGTGCCGATGAGGACTTCAGCAAGATCGTGCTGATGCGCGAGCGGGCGGCTGGCGTCGAGGTTCGGGATTTGGCCCAGGGCTGATTAAGGGCCGGCAACTCTGCGGAGACGGATTCCGCACGGCGCTGTCACAGACGGTAAATAGGAATATCAGGAGAAGATGAAATGACCCAGTTGAGCGACATCGTTGCAGTCGGTTCCGGGCATAATGGCCTTATTGCGGCAGCCTATTGTGCCAAGGCGGGGAAAAAGGTCACTGTTCTTGAACGCAACAACTGGTTTGGCGGCGGCTGCGTTTCCCGCGAACTGACCGTGCCTGGGTTTACGCACGACCAGCATTCGATGTCGCATATTTTTATTCAGGCGAACCCGCTTCTGAAAAATGACGAGCTGGGCTTGCTGAGCAAATATGGGCTGAAATATGTCTATCCCGATTCCCCAATGTTTTCGGTGTTCGAAGACGGGACGACGCTGGGCCAATACAGGGATCGCAACCGGACCGCTGCCGATATTGCAAAATTCTCGACGAAGGACGCAGACGCCTATCTGAAGCTGGCGGCCAAGGCGGCTGAGCTGTTGCCGATGTTTGTGTCGCAGCTGTTCGTGCCGCCTATGCCGAACGGTGCAATAAGCGCCATGATGGACCAGAGCCGCGAAGGCCGGGAGCTTGGGCGACTGCTCCAGATGTCCAGTCATGACCTGCTTTGTGACACGTTCGAGCATGACAAGGTTCGCATGCATTTTGCCCGCGTTGCAGGCGAGGCGCTGGTGTCCCCTGATGAAAAGGCCACGGCAATCGGAATCTTCGTCTTTGTTGGTTTCATGGAAGCGACCGGAATCGGCGTGCCGGTTGGTGGGAGCGGGCAGCTGACCCGTGCGCTGATCGATTGCATCCGTGACCATGGCGGGGAAGTGCTGAGCGACGTCGACGTAACCAAGGTCCGGACGTCTAACGGTCGCGCGACGTCCGTCGCGGCAGCTGACGGCCGGGAATGGCAAGCGCGAGAGGCGGTCATCGGTGCGTTCCATCCGCACGTGCTTGGCGACATCGTCGAGGGTGTCGACCCCTATGTGGATAGAACGGCCAAAGAAACCCATGTCAGCCACACCGGCTGCATTACGCTCCACGCATCTCTCAGCGAGCCGCTTCGCTTCCGTGCCGGGGCGGACATACAGGGGGCGATGATCGAACTTCTGCCCAATAATTACGACACCCTGCGCAAATCTTTCGACTGTCTCCGGTACGGCGACTTGGTCAGCCATCCTCTCATTGGCGTTGGCATGCTGACCCAATTCGATCCGAGCCGTGTTCCCCCGGGCAAGAGCATTCTTCACAGTTGGGATTATGCGCCCTACGAGCGGCCGGACGGCAGGAGCTGGGACGAGGCGAAGGAGGAATATGGCCAGCGCATGATCGCATATATGCAAAAATATTTCGAGAATTTGAACGAGGACACGATCCTGGGAATCCATATCGACAGCCCCGTCGATATGTACCGCACTTCGCCCTCCTTCTATCGGGGCGACCTGCACGGCATCGCTGAGACGAGCTATCAGCGCGGATCCTGGCGTCCGACGGCGGAGCTTGGAAATTACAAGGTGCCCGGAATAGAGGGGCTCTATCTCGTGGGTCCGTTCCAAGCGCCCGGTGGCGGTGTATATGGTGCTGGTCGTGCAACGGCGATCAAGATGTTCGACGACATGGGCATCGATATGGATAAGGTGATCGACAAATGAAATTGTTCAGCGCGGATAAGAGTGAGCTGATGAATGTTTCCGCAATAGAACGCGACGGAAACGATCTGGTCATCAAAGGAAAGGTTTTCGGCGCGATGCCGATGGTCGCGCGCCTGACGCCTGAGCAGGCTCGCTCGGCCTTCAAGCTTGTCGACCTCAAGCTCATATTCTTTGTTTTGACCCTCCCCTTCCGAAAATGAAGGTAATCTGTCCGGACATTTATATGGACCAATAAGCCACCCTGAAAAGAGTGGCTTTTTTGTAACGCTATTTCTGAAAATCCTCGCGCAGCGACCAATGACTTGACCGGACATGTTGGTGTGCAGTATCTGGCCATCAATAGGCAAAAGCGCCGGATTATCATGGGGGGATTCGAGATGGGCACCAAGGTGCGAGCATTTCTGCTGACGGCAACTTCAATCATGGCCTTCGCTGGTGTCAGCAACGTCGCAGCCCAGAATAGTTCAAAGCTGGAAAAAGATGCGCCCGAAGGCCTGGCGGACATCGTCGTGACCGCTCAGAAGCGCAGCGAAAATGTTCAGGATGTTCCGGTTGCAATCACAGCCTTTTCCGGCGAGGCAATCACGCAGCGCGGCATAACCGGCGTCCAGCAGCTAGGCGCCCTGTCGCCTGGCGTCAATCTCGACGAAACATCGCCTTTCTCAGGTTCGTACAATGTGTTGGCCGCTTCCATCCGCGGCGTGGGCCAGGATGACTTCGCGCTGAATGTCGATCCTGGAGTAGGCGTCTATGTGGACGGCGTCTATCTGGCGCGCACAGTGGGCGCAAACCAGGATCTCATGGACGTCGAGCGGATCGAGATCCTCAAGGGCCCTCAGGGCACACTTTTTGGTCGCAATAGTATTGGCGGCGCCATCAGCATCGTGACCACGCGACCCAAGGATGAGTTTTCCGGTCAGGCGAAGGTCACTCTGGGTAGCCGGAACCGACGGGATTTTCAGGCATTCCTGAACGTTCCTCTCACCGAGAGGGTGCTTTCCACTCTCTCTGCATCCAGCAGGCAGCAGGATGGGTTCCAGAAGCGTATCCCCTTCCCGGGGCTGGCAAATTATTACAGCGATCCCTTTGTCTGGCAGCATGCTGGCAATGACCGGAGCGATGAGGCCCAAGGCGGAAAGAATCTTTTCAGTATCCGCGGAAAGCTTCTTTTGCTGCCTGCTGACGATCTCGAAATCACCGTGTCGGCAGACTGGGCGCATGAAGATTCTCCATCGACGGCTGCCACCGTCCTGGCGACGGATGGGTCTCCAAGCGCGTTTCTTGCGAACATCTACAACACATGCATTTCCAATTCTGCCGCTGCGCTCGCCGGAATGGGTCTTGGCGCTGTGTGTGGGCCGCGGGCGATGGTGGGAACGGGCCTTGCTGGAGCCAATGTCCCGGGATCGACAACGGGTCCACGGTTGCCATGGGGCGATCTGTCTGTCGCCAACACGGGCAATATCGACACCACCTATGCCAATGGTCTGAATTTCACCAAAATCGACAGCTATGGCGGTTCGGTGACCGTCGATTATGATCTTGGCACCGAGATCTCGCTCAAATCGATCACCGCCTATCGTGAGCTGCACTGGAAGGCCGGCATGGATAATGACGGTTCGATCCTGCAGATGAATGAGCCCAGCTTCCCGATCGACGAATGGCAGTTCTCCCAGGAGCTTCAAGCCACCGGCAAGCTGTTCGACGGGTCAGTCGATTACGCGACAGGCCTCTACTATTTCAAGGAAAAGGGCACGACCAGCAACTATGTGGTGCTTGGCCAGGGGCTGCTGCAGGCGGCGCCATCCTTGGGTTATGAGGACAGCGCTGAAATTGGCGCGGAATCCTATGCCGCCTATGCGCATGTCAACTGGAAGCTGTCGGATCGGCTGGGCCTGACCCTTGGCGCGCGCTATACCCGGGAAAGCAAAACGATCGAAGGCAATCAGGCGGACCTCAATTATTTCGGTCTCAAATTCGCCTGTGGGTCGCCGCCGTTCGACCCCGGCTGTGTCGCTGCGGCGGGATATCCTGTCCCGACGATGCCCGAGCGTCTCTTCCCCGAGGGCCGATACAAGCTGAATTACACTGTGTTCACGCCACGGATCGGCGCCGAATATCATGTGACGAATGATGTCATGGCCTATGCCAGCTATTCGCGGGGTTTCAAGGCCGGAGGCTTCAACGAGCGTCTGACGGCCGCCGCTTTGGATGCGCCAAGCTTCAAGCCCGAGCGAAACGATGCCTATGAGGGTGGCATCAAGGCCGAGTTGTTCAATCGCCGGCTGAGGCTGAATGTCGCTGGTTTCATCCAGGATTATAAGAATATTCAGCTGCTGCTGACCTTGCAGGGTGCCGCGTCGCCGCTATTCGGAAATTCTGGGGATGCGAAGATCAAGGGCTTCGAGGTTGAAGCGACGGCGCTGGTGGCCAAGGGCCTGACTATTTCGTCGGGGTTGTCTCATGTTGACGCGCGTTACACGCGTGTGGAATCCAACGCGGAGATCGGTATCGACACGAGGCTTCCGAAAACGCCGAGCTGGAAGTTCTTCGTGAGCCCGAATTTCGAGCATAGCTTGCCCGGTGGCGGAAAGATCCGGATTGGCGGCGACTACACCCACACGACCAGCCTTTTCAATGATGTTGCGAACAATCCGATCGTGGCCAGGGCGCCCACCGATATTGTGAACGGGCAGGTGACCTACACGCTGCCCAGCGGCGCGGTGGACATCACCGTGGGCGGTCGCAACCTCACCGACGAGCGCTACAAGATTTCCGGTTTTATCAACTTGGCAGCGGGCGCGGTCGGAGCAAACTATTCCGCGCCGCGCGAATGGTTCGCCAGCGTCGCCGCGCGTTTCTGATCATACTGAAGGGGGGGGTAGCGGCCGGGCGGACCGGCCGCGAGTGCTGCACTTTGCTATATGTATGGACATGTGTTCGAAAAATATTCGACCACATATTCATACCGGCAGGATTTCGCGGTTGTAGCTGCTGAAAGCCTGTTCAACCGTAGCAGAATATCAACATGGCCGAACAACTTGTGATGCCTGGCCACCGCAGAGGAAGGTTCCGATTGACCAGCAAAGGTTGAGGCAATCGGCTCCTGTCCTCTGCGTTCGATCGAGTGGATGCGGCGACGGGCCGGCCACCAGAAATCATTCATTGCGGGAGGAAATGAAAAGATGAACTCCAAGTCAGCATGGGTCCACCTTGGCGCCGCGCTCATTGCACTCGCAGCCGCGGAAACGGCAAATGCCCAGTCTTCGCAGACAACGGACACAGACATCGTCGTGACTGCGCAGAAGCGCGAACAGAGCTTGCAGGATGTGGGCATCTCCATCGCCGCCTTTGGCGGGGAGATGCTGAAGGATATGGGCATCAGCAACGCGCAGCAGCTTCAGGTCGCGGTGCCGGGGTTACGGATGGAATCACCGGGTGGGCCAGCTGCCACCACCTTCACGGTGCGTGGCGTCGGGCAGCGCGATATATCCGACCATAATGAAGCCGCCGTGTTGCTGTATAATGATGGCGTCTATGTGAGCTGGATCGGCGCGGCCGGTGCTCCGCTGTTCGATGTGAAGCGCGTGGAAGTCCTTAAAGGGCCGCAGGGCACACTTTTCGGCCGGAACTCGACCGGTGGCGTGATCAGCATCATCAACAACAAGCCGGAGCGCGAATTTGGCGGCTATGTGAAGGCGCATGTGGGAAGCTACAGCCAGTATGGCGTTGAAGGGGCACTTAACGTGCCCATAAGCGATGCGCTGGCGGCTCGTATTTCGTTCAGCACCGATCGTCATGACGGTTATTACGAGAACAGCCTTGGCAAGGACTTGCAAGAGAGCGAGAATTACAATGTCCGCGCGCAGCTTCGCTTCCGCCCGAACGATGATGTCGATCTCAATCTGCAGGCGCGGATCACTCGCTTCGAGCCTGCTTTAACGCAAGGCGTGCAGTCCAAGCCGCTGATTGTCGATGGCAATGGCGACATCCGCAATCCGGTCAGCAGAGATGAATTCGTTTCTTACTGCAATGCGACCTTTCCTGCGGCGGGCGCCTTTGGCTACCAGCTGGCGCCCATCGGCAGCGAGGTGAATGGTAACTGCTTCGCGGCAGGCAGTGCCGATCCCTACAAGGGACGCTGGCTCCAGCCGAAATATTACAACCGCTATGAAGATTATTCCGGCACTCTCAATGTCAACCTGACGGATGGGCTGTCTGCGACCATCATCAGCTCCTACCAGCTGCTGGAAAAACAATATCAGGCTGACGACAGTGTCGGGGCGTTCCCGCGTCTTTTCTTCTTCGACAACCAGACATCGGGCAGCCAGTTCACGCAGGAGATGCGGATCCAGGGTGAGGGTTCCCAATATCATTGGGTGCTGGGAGGTTATTATTTCTGGCGCGTGGACGATGTTTACACGTCACTGGATTTCTATAACAATCCTGCTCTCGGCGTGCAGATCGGCTCCAGTTTCCGTTCCAAATCGGAATCGTCGGCAATCTTCTTCCAGGGCGACTATTCGCCCGTCGACCAGGTGACCATCACGCTGGGAGGCCGTTACGGAACCGACGCAAAGCGCATCGACAATATGCCCTTCTGCGATCCCAATCCCGCTTTTACCGGAGCGGTCGTACCCGGATTCAATCAGTGCCAGCTGCTCGGGACATTCGTTTTCCCGCAGAGCTTGCAGTTCCATGGCCGGTATCGCGCGGCTTTTGAAAATAACGACTATGCTTTGAAGGCCCAGGTCGATGTCCGTCCCGTTGAAAATGTACTGATCTATGCCGGCTTCAACCGGGGCATAAAGGCAGGCGGATTCAACGCTGGCGCCGCCCAGTTCTATGCTTTGTCCGATGTTTATTATAAGCCGGAAACGCTATATGCCTATGAAATCGGTTTCAAAACCGAGCCCATGCGCGGTCTCACCTTCAACGGTGCCGGCTTCTATTACGACTATAAGAATTATCAGACCTTTGTTCTCAATCAGGGTGCATTCCAGACACTGAACGTCAATGCAACCGTCAAGGGTGCCGAAGCTGACCTGACCTGGCAACCGGTCGGCGGGCTGAGCCTGCGTGCGAGCGCCACATATCTCGACACGCGGCAGAAGGATGTTCCCTACAAGGGCGGCTTTGCCGATTTCGTAATGCCCAGCTCGCCCAAATGGTCGCTCGCTGGTTTTGCCAGGTACGAGATCCCGGAGAGCGATGCCGGCACCTTCGCCCTGCAAGGAGATGTTTCCTATACCGCCAAGCGCAGCACGAACGCGGTGGATTATCCAGGTCTTCGGCTGGGGGCCTATACTTTGGTAAACCTGCGCGCTTCCTTCACTTCCGCTGACGGGGACTGGGAAGGCGCGGTGTTCGTCAATAACGTGACGGACAAGGCTTACACGCTGATCCGCAGCGGGGTCGAAGGGCTGACGGGCGGAACGACAGATACCTATGCCCGGCCGCGGTGGTTCGGTGCGAGCCTCCAATATAATTTCTGAGCCTCCCCATGCGGGCCCCTCAATGACGAGGGGCCCGTCTTTTTTCAGATCCTCATGCGGAATGATCAGGTCAAGGTGGAGCCATGTGGTATCCGCGCGCCAACGGTCGTTCCAACCGCTGACAGCGTCTGGCGCAGGTGGCTTTCAAGTCCAGATATCTGGGGCCGACCCTTTCAAAGCCAGAGCATATCTCGTCCGAAGCCGCGGAGATACTCATGACCCGATTATTTTCCCCTCAGGCGCTGCATGCTGCCGCACGCGGCGCGCTGAGATTGTCCGATTTTGGGATCTTTTGGACCGGCATCGAGCGCATTTCTTTGCCCGGCGGCACGGGCCTGCGGGGCCAGAGCTGCGTTGAGTATTTCATTCCCGAGAAGCTGACAGAGAAATATCCTATCGTCTTTTTGCATGGTGGCGGTCAGGCAACAGACTTTTTGAGCACAGCGGACGGACGACCTGGCTGGGTCCACCACTTCGTCCGCGAGGGCTATGCCGTCTATCTGGTCAATCAGCCCGGAACGGGGCGATCAAGTGGTGCGCCTGACTTGAACGGCCCCTTCGCGCCCAGCAACAGCTATGAGTCGACCGTTGCGATGCTGGTCGCGCCTGAACTGGTGCCCTCAAACTACCCGCAGGCACAGCTGCATACCCAGTGGCCCGGCAAGCCCGAAATAGGGGATCCGGCAACGGATGCCTTTGTTGCTTCAGGCGAGCCATTCAAGCTCAATCCGATCCAGGCCCAGGAAGACGTTGTTCGTGGCGTAAAGGAACTGTTGGACCATACCGGTCCCGCCATTCTCGTCACCTGCTCGGCCGGAGCTATTCCGGGATGGCTCATCGTCGACCGCGCACCCGACAAGGTAGCTGCCATCGTTGCGGTGGAACCCTTTGGCCCCCCAGTAGATGGCATCGGGCCGATGCAGTTGCCATGGGGAGTCACGGCCTCTCGCATGGCCTATGATCCTCCAGCAGAGGATGCAGCCGAGCTTCATTTCGTTCTGAACGATCCGCCATCTCCTGATCGCGTCGCGTGCAAGCTCCAAGTCGAGCCGGCGCGCCAACTTGTCAATCTGCGCAATATCCCCATCGGAATTTTTACATCGGAAGCGTCCTGGATGGTCCTCGACAACCATGGCACCGCGGCTTTTCTCCAGCAGGCAGGTTGTGATGTCGATCACGTCTACTTCGCGGATCGCGGCGTTCGCGGTAACGGCCATCTTCCAATGCTGGAACGCAATAGCGATGAAGCGGCCGCATGTCTGACCGAATGGATTCGGGCGAAGCTTTCGGCCGCGTAATCGCTCGGACAGTCGCAAGCCCAGCAGTGCGATCTTCCCGGGGCGATTTACAAGAGCGAACGCGCTGCCTGAGCGGCTTGTGGTGACTGGCGAATGGCGGATTGGGGTCCAGCGGGTTCGCCTGTACTGCGGGGAAGCGACCTGTCCGAACAGGTGGTAGCCGTTCCAAGCTTCTTGACTGCCCAGTTTTGCTATGCCAGCACGCCGGCGCTGGTTGACATGTCCGGTCCTGTTGATACTGTATCTGACAAGTTCGATGGGTGAACGTCGAACCATTCAGGTGGAGGATTGACATGAAAAGAACCGGAAGGGTTTCGTTGGCTGCGCTCGTCATGGGCATCCTGGCACATGACAATTCGGCGTTCGCTCAGTCGGGGCCGGGCGCACCTGACGCCGCTGACCAACAGCAAGAAAAAGCTTCAGCGATCGGTCAATTGACCGACATCATCGTGACGGCTCAATTCAAGTCGGAGAATGTCCAGAAGGCGCCTCTGGCTATCACGGCCGTCAATGCCGAGATGCTTGAGGCGAGGAGCCAGAGCAGCGTCACGGACGTGGCGAACCGCGCGCCGAGCGTTCAGCTGAGCACCGGCGGCCAAGGCGGAGGATCGCAAACCGCGGCCGTCGCCATTCGCGGCATCGGAACAAACGACTTCCAGTTTCCTGTGGAACCTGGCGTGGGCATTTATATCGACGACGTCTATTACGGGATATCGTTCGGTTCGTCGTTCGACCTGGTTGACCTTGATCGGGTCGAGATATTGCGTGGCCCTCAGGGAACGCTGTCGGGCAAGAACTCGATCGGCGGTTCGATCAAGCTGTTTTCCCGCGCTCCAGGACCAGATCCGGATGCCTATGTCGAGGGCACTTATGGGTCGTTCAATCGCCTATCGGTGAAGGCGGCGTCGAACTTCACTCTGGTGCCAGAAAGGCTCTATGCACGCTTCACCGGCATGGCCCGTCATGTCGCAGGCTATATGAAGCGATATGATTATGGTTGCGTTACTGGACGCAATGCGCCCGGCGGCAACTTCGCGCCCGGAGCTGGGAACTGCAAGATCGGGACCGAGGGTGGTCAAGAAGTCTATGCGGTCAGGGGGGCGTTGCGCTGGATCGCATCCGATCGCATCGAGGACCATCTCGTTGTCGACTTCACGCAGGATCGTTCGGAAGCCTCTCCGGCAAAGCTCCTTTTGCAGCACGATTTCGGGAACGGAAACAATTATATAACTGGTCCCAAGGATTATACCAGTTACGCAAATTACACGGGCCATCCCGGTACGGCCGACCAGTTCACGGTGCCGGCGATCAGTCATTTGAAGAGCTGGGGAATTGCAAACACGCTGGATGTTCGCCTGAATGAGAGCCTCTCCCTGAAGTCGATCACGGCATTTCGGAAATCCTCGGGCCAGAACGCGTGGGATGGTGATGCATCGCCCGAATCCGTGTTCAATAATTTCAATGTCTTCACGCACAAGCAGTTTACGCAGGAACTGCGGCTTTCTACGTCTTTGGGCTCACTCGTGGATGCGACCTTGGGGGGCTATTATTATGATGCCGACAGCACATTGGGTGGACGGATCGATGTCGAGGCTGCGGGGCTGGAGTTCGCGTTCGACGATCCGTTCAAGCAGACGTCCAAGTCGGGTTTTCTCCATGTCGTCGTTCATCCCAGCAGCCGTTTGAATATTACTGGCGGGATACGCTACACGAAGGAGGATAAGGACTATACCTTCACGCGGTTCAGCCCCATCCCGGGGCAGCCGACCAGTCCCTTCGTCGCGCCCCTCGACGGCGTACAGCGCAGTTTTTCCGGAAGCCGCTGGGACTACCGGATCGCAATCGACTATGAAATCGCCGATGATATCCGTCCTTACGCGCAGGTTGCGACCGGCTTCAAAGGCGGCGGCATCAATCCACGGCCCTTCTTCGTTTCGCAGGCGGTTACCTTCGGCCAGGAAAAGGTGACTTCATATGAAATCGGGCTCAAGACCATGCTCCTCGACCGTCGACTGCGGTTGAACGGTGCGATCTATCAGACCGACTATAAGGACTATCAGGCGCAGCTGCTTTTCTGTCCTGACCTGTCTCCGCCGGGCCTTGGTAACAACTGCGCCGCCACGCAAAATGTCGCGGATGCCAAGATTCACGGGTTCGAGGTCGAAGGGGAATTTCAGCCAGTTGATGGCCTGTCGATCGACGGCTCAGTCAGCTATGTCGATTTCAAATTCCGCAACATCGATCCGGCCAGCGGCCTGACCGCGAATACGAGGCCTCAATTCTCTCCCAAATGGAAATATGCGATCGGCGCGCAGTATCGTGCCGATCTGGGCGGGCATGGATCGCTGACACCCCGACTGGACTGGGCCTATCGCTCCTCCATCGAAAGCAACGCCATAAACAGCACGCCTGGCTTCATGATGGGGCATGTGAACGCGGTGGGGCTTCTCAATGCCCGGCTGACCTATCGGAGTCCGGATGAGGACTGGGAAGCTTCGCTGGCTGTGACGAACGTCACCGACAAATTCTACTATATCAATAAATATGACCGCGAGGCCGGGTTCAATACTGTGTTTGGTCAGCCTGGCAGGCCGCGTGAATGGATGGTCAGCATCAAAAGGAAATTCTGAACCCGTCGTTGGCCGGAGCCTGGTCTCCGGCCAGTTTGCCGTTCAGCGCACGATTTTACAGACCCCCGATGAAAGATCGTTTACGGATGACCCAGCCGATAGCTTATGACTTTCAGAACAAGTGCGTGCTTGTCATAGGCGGCACGAGTGGGATCGGCTGGGCCACCGCGAAGGCTTTTGCCAGGGCCGGGGCGAAAGTTGCGGTCGCGGGACTTCTGGACCGCGGCGGCCTGGAAACAGAGCTGCTCGATTCAGGAGCGCAGGATGCGTTCGTCATGGCATTGGACGTTCGTTTCGAGGAACAGGTTGCTGCTTGCTGCGATCAGATCGCGGCTCGTTTTGGCGGAATCGATGTGGGTTTGAATTTCGCAGGGACGGAGGGACCATTTGGCGGCATCGAAGCGATGGATCAGGCCGATTTTGACCGCGTCATCTCGATCAATCTTCGCGGCGTATGGCTAGGGATGAAACACCTGATCCGGCATATGCTCGTGACGGGCGGCGGCGTGATCATCAATATGTCGTCGAGTGCCGGGATCAAGGCGATTCCCAATGTCACAGTCTACTCGGCCAGCAAGCATGGAATCATCGGACTTACGAAGGGCGGAGCGCTTGAGCATGCAGCTGCCGGCATCCGTATCAATGCAATTGCTCCTGGGCCGGTTGAAACGGGGCTGCTGTCCCGGATGGTCGATGGGCATATCTCCATTTCAGATATAGCAGCGGGCGTACCCATGAAACGGATCTCACAACCCGAAGAAATTGCCAATGTTGCGTTATGGCTAGCATCCGATGGGGCATCGTTCGTCAATGGCGAAACCATCGTAGTCGATGGCGGCATGACACAGCTCTAAGTCCCCAGCATGGAACCCCAAGAGAGAGTAAGATTGCTTGCCCTTGGGGTGAAGAGGCTCAATAAAGAACCAGGAATCGAGCGTCTAAACTGACACGCGGGAGAGCGTCTTCTGGTGTGGTCGGATCTTCGAAGGCGGTATGCGCCGCCCATTGAGGTTGATTCTGGTCCGTATCCCACATTTTTAAGATCAGCGCCTCATCCGCGCGCATTTGCGGGAAATACGCCCAACGCTGTTCGGGGTTGAAACGGACACCGAGGCCCGTGCGGGGGAGGAGAGGCTCACCAGGGCGGGTCCCCACGCCAGTCGGGATCAGGTCACGCTCGAACACGGTTCTTGCATCGCACACCGCGAGCGGGAAAGATTCCACAGTCGCAAGCGGTTTCCAACGTTATAGGCACCCCAATGTTGGGTCAGCCAATATTCTACCTCTTCCGGCGGCATGACTTGCGTCATACTATATTCGTATGTCGCCTGGTCGTGATCGACATGAACGTTAGTGGCCGGGCCCAGATTCTCGTCATTGGCGCTTTCGCGCATATCTCTGGCAAGCGATGCGAACATGATCACCTGCCGGGCAGCGAGCTTTTGGGCTAGCAGCCATTCCGCCTCGGGCTTGAAGATGGTCTGAACTGCTGCCTTGTCCAAAACATCTTGGAGACTTGTTTCAAATTGAACGAGCTCGAAGCCGCTTGTTTCTAATTGCGGGGGCACGTCGTAAAGTCGGGCATTCTTGATGTTAACCACATGAGGTTCCAACTTAATCGTCGTTGCTGCATAATCTACCAGATAGACGATCGGGTGATTTTCTTGTGGCACGGTGAACGCAGTTCCGCCTTTACGGCCTTGGTAGTGTGGGTATCGTCTTGGTAGCGCTTTGCTCTGGAACCGTTCATCTTTTGCTCTCCAAATTTTCGAAGGCTCGCTCGCGCCTCGATGACGGGTGCAGCTACTCGCGAAATTATTTCAACATGTCCAGACATGTCAAATAAGTTGCGCCTGGGAGCTAACCGCGTTGCCTATCTGAACGCTGAAGTGATAGCGTTTGTGTTACAATATTCCCGCATCTCATGAATTTGGCCGTCAGCGATCACGAACAGAAAATGATAGATGTTTGAATAGGTTCTTCCATTCGTCAGCTCGGCCCGCCCCGAAGCTGCGATTGCGACCCGGTTCTGCTCCGCAGTTATTCCCAAGATGTTCTGTTGAAACGGTGATGCTAGCAGCGTCCGAAAAGCCTCGAGTTGCATGCGAAGTTGTGTTTTTGAAGAAGCTGTTCCGTCACCGCCCTTGATGCACGCATCGTCTGAGATGAGATCGAAAGCAGCGTCGATACCGCCTGCCTTGACGTGATCGAGAAAAGTCAGTGCGATCTGTTTGGTCGATATGGGTGATGGGCTAGACATTGACAGCTCTCCTTTGCTTCAGATATGTGCGGATAAGTTCTACGTCTAATGGGCGGCGTCAAGCTGCCAGGCACAAGTTGGAGAGCGTAACTTATGGAGTCGAAGTGGTTGCCAGTGAGTGTCTCACTGTTGCTGACTGCGACCCCGACGGCCGTATTAGGTGCGGCAGGTGATGCGGTCCTCATCGATAGCTAGGATACGGTTCATTCGTTTAAGATCGAGCACGACACTGCCCGTCATCGCTGGCGCTGCACCCCCATAACCAAGATTGCGGCCCGTTGAGATGGCGTAGAGAGGGATGCGGTACCGGTTGGCGATGCGGACAACCGCCTGCACCTCCTCAACATTGGAGGGAGCGACTGCCGCAGACGCGAGACGCTCAGCCGGTTGATCCTTTAAGGGCGAATAATCATCGCGGTATAGTGCGACATCCTCATCATTGTAGAACACCCATTGCGCCTCGACTGTAGCCCTGAACTGCTCAAGCGCCGCACTAAAGTCCAGCTCCGAAACCCCGTCGGGAAGATTACTCATGTGATGATGCCCCGGCCCCGGTGTCACCTCTGCAGTCGCGATCGTTCGCCCGCCTGCCGTGCGTCGCACTCGTGCCCATTATGACCCCGACTGAAAAATATGAGCGACAATCTTCGCCCGCTCCTGCGCATTAGCAATGCCAGGAAACATTGATGACGGAAGCGCTGCCTTCGCGCGCTGTACCGCCTGCCATAGCCTGTCGGCCACGAAAAAGACGATCGGGCCCAGCCTTCCGCTCTTGCTGGACGTAAGGCTGGCACTCTGGCCGGCTACAATTCTTCTTCCGCTATGCGATGTCCCTGCTTTTCGTCGACGCCGATTTGCCTGGAGCTGAACTGCTCGGCCGGCAATGGCTGGTTGCACAGGGGGGAGAGATGATCGTCTATCGCCATGACATCGGGCGAGCTTGGTACGGTCATCTGCATCGTAAATGGGACGGGGAGTAAGCAGGCTGGCGGGTATTACGACGCGAAATGCCTATTTCTGCATCGCAATGCTGACTCGATCGCATCGCTCCAAGACATTGACGGTCGATACCAACAAGCTGGCGATGGATGGGACAGAACTGTGTCGGTGGATGATAGGGCCGGCACATTCGGTGCTTCCAGCAGGAGTAATCGTATGAAGTATTTGGCAACTATTCTGCTGTCCAGCGTGCTCGTTGGTGCTGCCCGGTGCAATCGAGGACGGGTGGCCGGAACAGGGCCACGCCCAGCGGGCAGGCTGTATTCGGACGCTGGTGTGCAGCCTGTCACGCAGCTGGCATGCCGGGAACCAGTGCAATTCAGATCAAATATGAGGGGCAAAGGCCTGCTCGTATAGAGGATTGGCCTGATCTCTCGTCAGAGATCACAGGTCTGGTCGTGCGCAAGGGCGTTGGCGCAATGCCGCGGTTTCGAAAGACGGAAATCACCGATCCTGAACTCACGGCATTGTCCGCCTATCTCGGTTCACCCCACAACAGGAAAGCGGCCGCGCGCCCTTGAGTGACTAGGTGCAGTGCACTGAAGGCACTGGCCGTCAAATCCTTTCGACCGCCAAGGCGAGGCCCATGCCCACGCCGATGCACAGCGTTGCCATACCACGCTTCCCACCGGTCTTTTCCAGTTGATGCACTAGCGTCATTGCAATCCGCGCGCCCGACATGCCCAGTGGATGGCCGAGTGCAATCGCGCCACCGTTGGGATTCACATGCGCCGCATCGTCGGGCAGGCCAAGGCGTCGCATCACTGCGATGCCCTGGCTGGCAAAGGCTTCGTTGAGTTCGATCGCGTCGAAATCATCGATGCCGAGGTTAAGACGTGCCAGCAACTTCTGTGTCGCTGGCAAGGGGCCGATGCCCATCACGCGCGGTTCAACCCCGACCGATGCCATTCCCAGAATGCGGGCGCGCGGGATGAGGCTATGGGCTTTCGCCGCCGCCTCGTTGGCGACGATCATAGCCGCTGCGCCGTCATTGATACCCGACGCATTGCCCGCCGTGACAGTGCCCTCTGGCCCGAACAGCGGCTTAAGATTCTGCAACGCCTCGATACTCGAGTCGGCGCGAGGATGCTCGTCCATGCTCACCTGCAGCGTCTCGCCGCGCTTCTGGCCGGGTACGGCGACGGGGATGATCTCCTCGGCAAAGAAGCCTCTTGCCCGCGCGGCGGCAGCCCGCTGCTGGCTACGAAGGGCGAATGCATCCTGGTCAGCACGGCTGATGCCATATTGTTGAGCGACATTCTCGCCGGTACGCGGCATGGTTTCCGTGCCGTAGAGCGCATCGAGTGCCGGGTTGACGAAGCGCCAGCCCATTGTCGTGTCCTCGATCTTATGATTTCGGCCGAAGGCGCCGTCCGCCTTGCCCATGACGAAGGGCGCACGGGTCATGCTTTCTACCCCGCCGGCGATTGCTATCGCCATCTCATCGGATCGGACAGCTCGCGCTGCCGTTCCTACAGCTTCCAGTCCCGATGCGCACAAGCGGTTAAGCGTTACCCCCGGGACGGTATGCGGTAGACCTGCGAGCAGCAGACTCATGCGCGCAACATTGCGATTATCTTCCCCGGATTGGTTGGCGCACCCGTAAAAGACCTCCTCAATGAGTGCCGGATCCAGCCCCGGGTTGCGTGCCAATAAAGCTTTCATTGGCAGGGCACCTAAATCATCCGCTCGGATATTGGCCAAAATACCGCCGTACCGGCCAATCGGCGTGCGTACGGCGTCGCAAATAAAAGCGTCGGTCATCAATCAATCCTAATGATTGTCAGGCACATTCCGTTTTTCCGGCAGGGGTAAGCGGCACACCCGTCAGTCTGCGCAGTTCTTCGATCGATACGCCTTCCACCATCTCAATCACCTCTGCACCCCGCGGACCAACCGCGAAAACGGCAAGATCGGTATAGATGCGCGACACGCAGCGAAGGCCAGTCAGCGGATAGCTGCACGCCTCGACGAGCTTGCTCTCATTCTGCTTAGTCAAGAGATCCATCATCACGAACGTCTGCTTGGCGCCGATGGCAAGGTCCATCGCTCCGCCCACGGCCGGGATCGCACCTGGTTCCCCTGTATGCCAATTGGCAAGGTCGCCTTTCACTGACACCTGGAACGCACCAAGGACGCAGATGTCGAGATGGCCGCCTCGCATCATCGCGAAGCTGTCCCCATGGTGGAAGAAGGAGCCGCCGGCGAGCAGAGTGACCGCCTGCTTGCCTGCGTTGATCAACTCCCAATCCTCGTCGCCCGGCGCGGGCGCAGGTCCCATGCCCAGCAGGCCATTCTCACTCTGAAGGAAAATGTCGCGATCGACGGGGAGGTAATTGGCGATCCTTGTCGGCAGGCCAATTCCAAGGTTGACATAGGCGCCTTCTGGGATGTCGCTAGCCACGCGTGCGGCCATCTGCTCACGGGTCAGTCGGTTCATGCTCGTCTCCCGGTCACGCGGCAGTGGAGAGGGCGGGGGCGATTTCAACTATACGCTGGACGAAGATACCTGGCGTCACGATGGCTTCCGGATCCATTTCGCCTAACGGCGCGATCCGAGACACTTGCGCGATCGTCGTCCTGGCAGCCATCGCCATAATCGGGCCGAAGTTGCGAGCGGTCTTGCGATAAACAAGATTGCCCCAGCGATCCCCCTCATGCGCCTTGATTAGGGCGAAATCGGCGTGGATAGGGTATTCCAGCACATGCTCCCTGCCGTCGATCTGGCGGGTTTCCTTGCCTTCCGCCAGCAAGGTTCCGTAGCCTGTAGGTGTGAAGATTGCGCCCAGACCAGCACCGGCAGCCTGAATGCGGGCAGCAAGATTACCCTGCGGAACCAGTTCCAGCTCAATCTGTCCTGAACGATAAGCCGTATCAAAATGATGCGAGTCTGACTGCCGTGGGAAGGAGCAGATGATCTTCTTCACCCGGCCTTCGCGGATCAGCGCAGCAAGGCCCTCTTCGCCATTGCCGGCGTTATTGTTGATGATCGTCAGGTCACCGACCCCGCTCGCGATTAGTGCGTTGATCAGCTGATCAGGCATTCCAGCCGTACCGAAGCCTCCGATCATGACCGATGCCCCGTTCGGAATGTCGGATACAGCTGCCTCCGCGCTGACTCTTTCCTTGTCGATCACGCGACTCCTCCTCTCGGTCCGAACTACCGCCGTGTCGGCGCGACCGACTATTGCGTCAACCGATAAACGTTATATTGTCCGGTTATCGGTTAGTAAAATTGGAGCGCACAGTGTTGGATGCAGACGGCGATCCGGAGTTTATGACGTCGCTAGCAAAGGGATTGGCAGTTTTGCGCTGCTTTGCTGACGCGCAGACACCTATGACCATTGCGCAAGCCGCGAAAATGACAGCGTTGAGCCGCCCCTCCGTTAAGCGCTGCCTGCATACGTTGGTGCGGCTAGGATATGCGGCGCTGGACGGCACACGTTACACGCTTCGGCCCAAAGCGCTGGCCTTGGGTTATGCATACCTGTCGTCCAGCCCTCTGGCGATTCGCGCTCAGCCGATGCTCGATCAGTTGCGCGACGAGCTTCACGAAAGCTGCTCGGTTGGCGTGCTCGAAGAAGATGAGGTCTATTATGTCGCGCGCGCGGAGATCTCGCGGATCATGTCGATTGCTCTGCGAGCGGGAAGCCGCCTGCCCCTTTATTGTACGTCCATGGGGCGGATATTGCTGGCTGCGCAGGATCGGCAGAGCCAGATCAGCTATCTTAGGCGAACCAGGCTGATTGCCCGGACTGATTACACATGCACTCAGCCTTCCGACCTTCTGGAGATACTGGCGAGCGTCGCTGAGGAAGGCTATGCGATCGTCGACCAGGAATTGGAAGTTGGGCTTCGCTCCGTCTCTGTTCCAATCCTAGGTCGCCGTGGCGTTGTAGCCGCGCTCAACATCGGAACTCAGGCGGCTCGCGTGCCGGTGACTGAATTGAGGACGCGCTATCTCCCTGCGCTACGTCGCATCGCGCAGGAGCTGACGGCTGTAGGGTTTGGGTGAAAGCGGACTTCAGCTTCGCACGAGCATCAGCTTCGCAATTCAGCGCCTCCGATGTTGCTTCCTCCTCGGTCGACTTCCTTGACGGACCCTGCTATCCTGCTGCGACGTTGGATTGCATGTTGGCGGTCAGGAAGCATCCAATGAGCGATCTTTCTGTTGCCGATTACTAGTGTGATATACAGTTCGGCCTACCTTAGGTCGAAACGAAGAGTAGATGCCCCAGTCGGTGGGGGCGGCTCATCAAGCGACCGCTGGTGGCTTCCTGTAAATACCAATCCTAACCTCCGCGACGGCAGACCGATCGCGGAGCATCGCGGTCTTGAGCCAGGTCGCGGCACTTGCGACTTGATAAACTTCCCTTGAATGGCGAACTGCGCTCGTCTTCGCTGAATCCGGAGGGATCGGAAAGTAACTCAACGCCTGTCAAAATGGGGGGATGCCCCTGGGAACGACGGGGAGCGGCGCTTGCTTGGGATTCAAGGCTTCTAGCACGGCGTGTCGAATTTTGGCGGGTGATGGATGTCCGTTGAATACGAAAGCGACCCGGCGGCTTCCTCCCAACCTTTCGCCGCGACCTAGCGATCGCGTGCGCATCGAGATTGGCCTTGCGCCTTCCGAACGGTATATGATTTCGTGAAGGGAAAATTATGCCGAAGCAGAGAAAGACAGGTAGCAACGGGGGAGAAGCAACCGTTCGCATGGGGGACGTGGCCAAGCATCTCGGGGTATCGAAGATGACTGTGTCACGCGCGTTGAATAAGCCAGGCCGTGTTTCCGCAACGATGCGTGAGCGGGTGCTTAGCGCCGTAGAGGAGATCGGCTATCTGCCGAACCAGCTGGCAAGCAGCCTCTCGTCCAATCGGTCGATGATCGTAGGGTTGATTGTTCCGAGCATCGAGAACTCAATCTATACTTCGACAGTGGCAGGACTATCGCAGATAATGAGGGAGGCCGGTTGCCATGTGATGATCGCGGAGTCCAACAACAGCCCTGACGAGGAAGAGAAGCTTGTTACTGCGTTTCTCGCGCACCGTGTCGGCGGACTGGTCCTCCATGGGACAAGGCACACGGAGCGCGCAATTAAGCTCATCCGCGCCTCCGGCGTGCCGGTCGTGGAGAACGGCAATATTCCCCTCGATCCTCTAGATATGGTTGTCGGATTCTCCAATTTCGATGCGGCGCATGCAATGACCATGCATCTGGGGCGACTGGGCTACAAACATATAGCGCTCGCCACGCTGTCATCAGTCAATAATGACCGGGCGCATGATCGCGTGCAGGGGTATCGCTTGGCGCTCGAAGAACTTGGTCACTCGCCCGATCCGCGGCTGATCATCGAATGCGGGCGCGGCGTGACAGCCGGCGCTGAGATGGTTAGCCATCTCGTGGAAACGGCGCCGGAAGTCGATGCGCTGTTCTGCGCCGGCGACGTCATTGCCTTGGGTGCTTTATTCGAGTGTCAGAAGCGGGGCTGGGCAGTGCCTGAGAGGCTTGCCATCGCAAGTTTCGATGATGTGGAAATACTTCGGCATGTTACCCCCGCGATCACCACACTGCGCCTTCCGCGCGGAGAAATTGGCGTGCAGTCCGCCATGCTATTGACCTCCCGAATGATGGGGCGCGCTGATGATGCGCGAGGCAGGGTGATCAAACTGAATTTCGAAATCATTCAGCGCGGCAGCACCTAAAGTTACATGAGAGAATTGCCTCCGCGAAAGATGCTCGCTATCGGAGCGGAATGGTTACCGGTATCCACGCGACATTTCGGCTTGATAGTGCCGCAGTCAAAATCAGGGGCGGGCGAAGAAAATGACAACGGCAACGGTAAACGAAAACGGCGCGTTCGGGTTGAAAGGGAGGCGCGCTCTAGTAACAGGATCGACCGGCGGACTGGGCCTGGCGCTCGCCCAGGCATTGTCCCGCGCAGGTTGCGACGTGATGCTTAGCGGCCTGGAAGCCAGTGCCAAAGTTCAGCCGCAGATTGATTCGATACGCCTGGAATCGGATTCAATCGTAGCCTATCGGCAAGCTGATCTTTCATCGATCGACGGCGTGAATGCGCTCGTCGATGCAACTGCCAAGCAGCTTAGCGGGGTGGACATTCTCGTTAATAACGCGGTCGTCCGACACTTCGGTCCGATTGCCGATTTGTCGCCAGAGAATTGGGAACACGGTTTGGCCGTCAACTTGTCAGCGGCGTTTTATAGTACCCGCCGAGTGTTACCGGCCATGCGGCAGAACGGATTTGGCCGCATATTTAATATGGTTTCGGTCTACGGCTTGAGGGGTACACCGGACCGGGTCGGGTATGTGACCGCCAAGGCCGCTCTCATCGGGCTAACCCGGGCCGTGGCACTGGAAAACTTGGACTATGATATCACCTGCCATGCACTCTGTCCGGGGTCGGTCCTGACGCCGGGTACCGAAGAGCGCGTCGAGGCTATGGTTGCTGAGGGCCTTGATCGAGCGGCCGCCGAACGTCGGTTCCTTGAGGGTAAGCAACCCAGCGGCAGGTTTGTATCGACCAGCAGTGTGGCTGACCTGCTTGTTTTTCTGTGCGGTCCGGTCGCGCAGGACATGACCGGATCCCTGTTGCCGGTTGAAGGTGGATGGCTGGCCAGTTGAACCATGGGTCAAGGGGCGGGCAGCCTGGAGGATCGGGGTTTCGCGGTCGTCTGGACGCATCGCTCGGACCGGCCACGTTGAACATAGATTGAGGAGAATGGAGTGACAGGTCAGAAAATAGGGTTCGCTGGGGTTGGGCGAATGGGTGCGCCGATGGTGCGGCGATTGCTCGAAGCCGGTTATGAGGTGACCGTCTTCGATCCGAACGCGGAGGCTGTCTCCTCTCTGCAAGAGAGGGGCGCTCGTGCTGCCTTGACGCCTGCCGAACTGGCAAAAAACAGCGACATCATATTCTTGTCGCTGCCGACGCCCGACATCGTCGAGCAAGTGATCGGCGGCGAAAATGGGATGATCGAGGCAGGAGGCGAACGGATCGTGGTCGATCTTTCCACCACGGGCCCGAGCGTGGCGCAAAAAATGGCCGCCATGCTGTCGAGCGTCGGCATGTTGCCAGTGGATTGCCCGGTCAGTGGCGGGGTCGCGGGTGCCGAACGCGGAACGCTGGCGCTGATGGCGGCATGCGCAAACGATGTTCTGCCGCGGATTCGCCCCGTGCTCGAGAATTTGGGCACGCTGACCCATGTCGGCGAGCAGGTGGGCATGGCGCAGATGCTGAAGGTGCTCAACAACATCATTTCAGTCACTTCGCTGGCGATATGCTCGGAAGCTCTGGTGGCCGGTGTGAAGGCAGGTCTTGATCCGCAGATCATGATGGACGTGATCAATGCGGGTTCGGGCCGGACCAATGCGACGACGGACAAAATTCCGAAATACGTCCTGACTCGTCAGTTCGACTTTGGCTTTGCGCTCGGGCTCTCGGCCAAGGATCTGCGCCTTTGCATTGAGGAGACGGCGAAGCTGGGCGCGCCGATGGCGGTGGGCGGCGCGGTGAGGCAGATGGTCGACGCCGCGGTCGAGCATCTTGGACCCGCCGCAGATCTCACCGAGATCATCCGACCGCTCGAACAACAGGCGGGCGTGGAAGTGTCCGGCGACCGAAAGGAGCGTTGAGCCAGTGGCCGATCTCATCTCTGACGGTGGTCAAGTGCAAGAAATGTTGCCGACGATGAGCCGTCAGCTTGCCTCGTTTGTCGCAGGCTCCCAGCTTGAAGCCATCCCTGCTCATGTGCGGCACCATGCGGTTCTGGCGCTCTTCAATGCTTTTGCCGCGGGGCTGGCGGGGGCGGGTGACGACGTCATCGCGCGACTAGGCGTCGCGTTCGAATCAGTGTCAGGGACGGGCAATCATGGTCTCATCGGCAGCGCGGGCCGGCACGATATTCAGTCAGCCGCCTTCATCAATGCCGCGACGATGAACGTTCTCGATTTCGACGACACCCACATACCCACGATCATCCATCCCACATCCGTGGTGGCCCCGGCCGTGCTCGCCCTGGCCGAGCGACTTGCGCTGTCTGGTGCCGAGGCTTTGCACGCTTTGGTCCTGGGCATGGAAGTCACCTGCCGAATTGGCAATGCGGTTACGCCGGGTCACTATGCCCGCGGCTGGCATATCACGGCGACCTGCGGCATATTCGGTGCAGCGGCGGCCTGCGCAAAGTTGCTAGGCCTGGATGAGCAAGCCACCCTGTGGGCGCTCGGCAACGCCTCATCGCAAGCTGGCGGCCTGGTCGAAACGCTCGGCTTTATGTCCAAGAGCGTGGGGGTGGGAGCCGCCGCGCGGGGCGGCCTTATGTCGGCGATCATGGCAAAGGGCGGCGTGCAGGGGCCGCCGCTTCCTCTTGAGGGGCCGCGCGGCTTTGTGCAGGTCACCTCTGATCGTCCGGAATTCGAACGCCTGCACACCGGCCTGGGAGAGGAATGGGACATGTTGCAAACCATGTTCAAACCCTATCCCTGTGGCGTTGTCCTCAACCCTGTCATCGATGCAAGCCTGACTGCGCGGAACCTTCTGCGCATCGACCCTGCCCAGGTCAGTTCTATCGTTGTGACCGGCAACCCGTTGCTGAGGAACCGGGCGGATCGCCCTGCAATTACCGCCGGGCGCGAGGCGCAGGTCAGCGCTCAACACGCGATCGCGGCGAGCCTTCTTAAAGGCGCGGCTGGCGCAGCCGAATTTAGCGATGCCGCTGTCGCCGATCCGCATTTGCGGGCGTTTCGAGCCAAGGTGCGATCAGTCGAGGTGGATCAAGACATCCCAATTGAAGCCGTGAGGCTGCGCATCGAATTGACGAACGGGGAAGCGGTCGATGTGGAGGAGGTCTGCGCCCGGGGCAGCGCAGCGCGCCCAATGGACGATGGTGACCTGTCCGCTAAAATGACTGCTGCAGCCAAGTTTGGCTGCCCGGGACTGGATTGCGAACCTTTGGCGGATGCGCTGTGGAATGTGCGCGATGTACCGGAAGCCTCGATATTGATGAAACTGGCTAACCCCGCGGATAGCGACGCAGCAGCAAGGCATGTCCGGTCAAATCTTCTGGTATGATGAGCATGCGGGATTTAAGATGGGTTGCCCGGACGGTGGGCATGACCCGGTTGATATTGGTCTTCCCAGATGCATGAGTGCAGACGATGACAGATTTTCCGCAATATGAAATCCTCGCTCTCCGTTATGCGGTCAACGAACGACAGGTGGCGACGCATAATTTCATCGATGGGGACGATCATGATCGCCTGATGCCGCTGGATTATTATATGTGGGTTATTCGGTCGGGTGATCGTGCCTTTCTGGTCGACACAGGCTTTGATGCGGAGGCCGCGGCCCAGCGGGGCCGAAGATTGCTTGCGACGCCTCAGCAATTGCTCGGCAAGATCGGCCTCGCGCCGTCCGATATCTCCGACGTCATCATCACCCATCTTCATTACGACCACGCGGGCAATCGTGACCTTTTTGGCGGCGCGCGGTTCCACATCCAGGATCGCGAGATGGCCTATGCGACTGGACGCTGCATGTGCCATGCGAGCTTACGCTCTCCGTTTGACGGGCGCGATGTCGCGGCGATGGTGGGACGTGTGTTCAGCGGCCATGTCTGTTTCCACGACGGTTCGGCAACGCTTGCCCCAGGTGTCGAACTGCACCGGGTAGGGGGACATACAGACGGGCTTCAGGTCGTGCGGGTATGGACCCGGCGTGGTTGGGTTGTACTGGCTTCGGACGCCAGTCATTTCTATGCCAACATGAATGAAGGCCGCAGCTTCCCGGTCGTCTATAATCTGGGAGACATGTACGAGGGCCACAGCACATGTTTTCGTCTGGCCGATGCGCCGCAAAATGTCATTCCAGGTCATGATCCCCTGGTCATTAAATATTATCCAGCGTTGCGACCTGAACTCGAAGGCATGATCATAAGGCTCGATGCCGACCCGGTTTGAAGGGGTTCAAGCTGGCCTAAGCATTCTGGGATGTGCCTCGTCGAGCAACACCCCAGATCGCAATGTTCCTCAGGCATCCTCCCCCGCATCGATATGGTGTCGAAGCCTCAGCTTGGCCAGCCATAAGAAGAACAGCACGGCAGGCGCCAGCATGGCCAACATAAGGTCGTGGGGGAGGGGGATGGAATGTTCGATGCCATGTAAAACATAGCCAAGAATGCCAACGAGATAGTAGGTGATCGCAACCACCGAGAGGCCCTCGACGGTCTCCTGGAGTCTCAGCTGCAGTCTCGCGCGGTGGTTCATGGATCTCAACAAGTCTCTGTTTTGCTGTGAAAGTGCCGTATCCACCCGCGTTCTCAACAGTGCTGTCGTCCATGCTACGCGTTGGGACAGATCTTCTAGCCGGTCGGAAAAGGAGATGCAGGTTCGTACTGCCGGCAATAGTCGGCGGTCGGTGAAATCCTCTAACGTAGGGAAGCTGCTCAAGCGTTTTGTCCGGAGCTGCTGCAGGCGCTCCGTCGTCATTGCAGCATAAGCCTTTGACGCGCTCATCCGATAACGTGTGCTCGCCACGATGGCCCCCAATTCGGCACTCAAGTCCGAAATGTCGTGCAGGAGTGTGGCGTCATCGGCGTCTATCATGGCGGTTTGACAAGTCAGCTCTGCCAACCGGCTCTCCAGTTGGGTCAGAGTTTTGGCCCATTGCTGCGCGACGGGCAGGCCAAGCAAAGCCATGTTACGATAATTGCCCAATTCCTGAACGCGCTGGATAGTCAGTGCAGCCTCGGTGCCGGACATATTCCGGTTGACGACGAGCAACCGACCGAACCCGTCAGGCTTGAGGCGGAAGTCCGACCAGATGGTGGCGCCGCCGTCCACGACCTCGCATATAACGAGATCATCCTGCTCAAACGAAGCGGCGACCACCTCGGGCATCTCACGATCCGAGAAGGCAATCTGGGTCGCGCGTACGACCTGGCCGTCTCCTTTGCTGAAATAATCGTGGGGCAGGCACCGGATTGCGTCCGCGTCGAAAGGAGCATCCAGAGCGCCGGGCCTGATGAAAGTATAGCTCAGTATCTCGGTATGACGCTCCCAGATGATCTGATAGCCGTCAACGGACAGGTTCAGGAAGTTTCGATCCGGATATTCATCCTGGCCGAAATCAAGCTCCGCCAGTAAGCGTAGCCTTTCCTGCTCCATTTTGTCGGGTGGCAGGAAGATCAGTATCTGCACAAGTCGGGTTGGCGCGCTGATCGGCGGCAACTTTCGCACGTGCATCTCGGTCGAAAGGAACACGCGGAAGGGATGGTTGGTGAACGAAAACATCGTGGATCTCTTCCCCCCAAAATAGGCCTGCAAGATAAACGACAGTCCTTCCTCGCACAATCTTGTCCGGTCAACTTATGACCAGCATGCTGCACCCAAGGCGAGCCTGCCATATTCGGCGCCCGGGCCGATCCGTCCCGTGGTCGCGCCTCAGCGCGACCTGGCGGCGAACCACCGGCGCTTTAGCGTTGGTTACCGGTATCCTTCCGTGCTAGCTTGCCCTATTCGCTGCATTGGAGAGGGGCGTGCAACCGGTTTTAGATGCGAACACCACCGACCAGCTTCGGGCCTACATGGCAGACGCCCATCCCATCCATGAAATGCTTGGGCAGACCCTCACGCAACTTGCTGCCTGCTCCTTGCTACGGTTCAATCGGAACGGCCCGCAACTGCGCCTTGAACAGGCAATGGCGCAGGCCAGATTGGCAGCAGACAAGTGCCTCGAGCAGCTGCACGCGATGATTGTCAGTGACCCTGCCGTGCATCATTTTCATCATCTGTTTTCGTCCTGCAAAGCCATCCATCTGGGATTTCGCCTTCTGGAGGATGCGATGTCCTCACATTCGGACGACCAGCAAGGAAGAAGGTTGGTCGATGCACTTTCCCTGGCGGTTCGGCACCGGCGCGCGGCAGCATCCATATTGCCGGGATTTGAAGGCGTCGACATCCATCATGCCTGCTGTGCCGCTCCCCGGTGCGCGAAAAGCGGGCCTCAAGATCATCAACAGCGAATAACGAGAGCAACCGATGGCCAACTATTCCATATGGGTTCTTGAATATGCGGCGGTGGAGAATTTTTCCCTCGGCGTTATGATGTACGGCGCGCAGTATGAGGGCGTCCGCAAGCTACCCTATGGCTATGTTCTTATTAAGGGGCATGGGGAAACAATTCTGGTCGATACCGGATATGATCACGAAAATTATGGCAAAGTTCTCGCCGACAGTTACGGCGTCTCGAATTTTCACGGGCCGCGAGAGGTTCTTGCCCAGTGCGGGGTGACCCCCGAAGATATCACTACCGTCTTCATCACCCATGCCCATTTCGATCATATGGGCGCCATGCACCGGTTTCCCAATGCCCGATTCTTCGTGCAGCGGCGGGAACTGGAGCAGTGGGCCTGGGCGTTGGGATTAGGAACGGAATATCGATTCCTAATTGGCGGCATCGATCCCGCGGATATAGTCAAGGCAACCGAACTTGCCACTAAGGGACGGCTGGAAATGGTTGATGGCGAGATGGAAGATGTGCTTCCAGGCATCGACCTGCATCTTGCGGCCGACACACATACTTACGGTAGCATGTATGTAACGGTGCGAAACGACAACGCTCGCAATAGCGCGGATACATGGATTTTCGCTGGCGACCTTATTTACAGCTATGACAATCTCACCGGACTTGATCCAGATGCGCCCGAGATCGTGCCAATCGGTCTTGCCGTGGGCAGTCAGCACAACTTGATATTCGCTGCCGCGGCAATGCTGAAAGAGGTGGGAGGCGAGGTGCGCCGGGTCATCCCGGTGCATGAGGACAGGCTGAAAACCACTTTTCCCTCTCGGCTGACCGAGGCTGGTCTACAGATCGTGGAAATCGCTTTGGCGGACGGGGAGGCGAGCAAGGTTGCCTGACGAGGGCCATCGCCAGCGATGATATGGAAAATATCTATTTCCCAATATGAAATCAGGGCGGCTGCAATCTCGACTGCAGCCGCCCCACCCTTTTCCCCGACTGTTGCCGTGGCAATCCCTGTTCTGGCAGACGCGTTCAGAAAAACGCGATGCAGCGTGCCTCTATGCTGACCCGCGGAACAGGATTGCGAGGCGTGGTGGGGTCGTCAAAGGCCGTATGAGCGGTCAACTGCGGCTTGCTGGTATCAGTGTCGCAAAGCTTGATTACCATAGCCTCGTCGACCGACATGAAAGGGAAATAATACCATTCGTGCCGGGGGTTGTACATGACGTTCACGCCGTGAACTTCCCACAGCGGCTCACCCGGGCGCGTACCCATGCCACAGAGCACAAGATCGCTCCGTTCAACCGAGCGCGCATCGCACACAGCCAAAGGCGACATTTCTACGGGGGCGAACGGCTTCCAGATATTATAAGCGGCCCAGCGTCCTCCCAGCAATTCATCAGCCTCGGCGCCCATGAACTGGCGAATGTTATATTCGTAGGATTCCTGATTATAATCGATATGCACATTCGCGGCGGCGTGGAAATTCTCGTTGGAGATTTCTCGGCCAAGATCGCGCAGGGCCGAATGGAAAACGATGACCTTACGGGCGCCGGTCAGCTCCTTCAGCTTCTCTTCGCACTCGGCGTGATAAATGGTCTTGATGCTGGCTGTATCGGAGGTGTCCTTTAGCGCACTCTTCATCTCGATAAGCTGGAAACCGTTATCTTCCGTGTTCCAGTCATTCGCCGATTTGCGGGCATTGTTCATGCGAACATCGTGGCTTTCGAACTTGATGGTCGTGGCCGTATATTCGATATTGTAGACGATCGGCATTTCCTCATCGTCCAGCGTATAGCGAACACTCGCTTCCACGCTCTCAGGCGCATTTTTCACAAGTTCTTCCAGTCGTGATTTCGAATCCACCATTGTCATCTTTCTCTCCTTGATAAAGCCGCGCGGACCGAACGTCCGCGCTGTTTCGCTATGGCGCGCCGGCAGTGGCGACTGGGATTAAACCTGCGTTCGCTCTGCAGATGCGCCGATCGCTATGCGCCAAAGCGGGGGATGGCCGATACATCCCGCAGCCTATTAGGCACCGAGTCGTGGAAGGGGAATTTCGACACCTTGACTCTAATCTCCCGCTGCGGAGTGCCGGGCGTGCCCCACAACAGATTAAGCTCGCTCCCGCAAATCTCATGCTCAGCGTCGATGAACGCAAGCGACAGCATGCGACGATAATGATAATCCATCACGCGGCCGGTGCTGATGCCCACCATTTTTCCACCAGACATGACGTGGTCGGCACGGTAGGTGTATCCCTTATCCGGCTGACCCTGACCCAGAATGAAGTCTTGATAAGAATAGTCGGTAGGCTGAGCGATGTTCTCGCATGGCTCGATCTCCCGGCCAGATAACTGTGTAGCGTAGATCGCGGCGACATCTTCCGCATTCCACTCTAGTGTGACAATTTTTCTGGGCGGCGACTCGGATAATTCTTTAAGCGCTGCCCGGCCAGGAAAGTTGTCAGACTTTGCGAAGTTCACAAGGCCGCCCAGGCCTAAGTCGTACGGCGTGACGAGCCGCGCGTTGAGATCTGAGCCCACGCTCCCTCGCAACCGTCGATTATACTGGAAAATGCCTTCGTAGGGTCTTGTCGAAAGGTATTCCGATAAACCTGAAAAACGCCCTTCGTCGGACTCGAACAAGGGGGCTGGGTAATGAACCAGAATGTTGGGCAGACCGCCGGGCGTATGATTGAGACCGGCATAGGCGTGCATGCCCAGCTTCTTGGCGCCCAGTGCTTTGCCAGCTTCCCATATTTTGCTGTAAACTTCATCGAAATCTTTTATAGGCCCATGAACCTCATACCCTAGACCGCCGGCCATACCCAGGCGCAGCACTCGCATGTCCTTGTCGCCAATCTTCGCCAGGCGATGACGGGCAAATCCGATGTCGTGAAGGTCCTGGCCAGTAGCACGTTCAAGGATCTCCAACGATCGCTCACCGTCGATTTGGATGAAATATTCCTGGAAGCTCACATCTTCGCCCACGACATCCATACCACTTGTGTCGATCAGATATTGCAGCGGGGGATTGAGCCAATAGGTGCGGTAGTGATCGACGGCCAGTTTGATGACGACGCCCTCGCTCATGATCTGACCACGTTCGTTGCAGATCAGTCCATGCCGGACCCCTTTATCGGTCATCGTCGTAAAATCGTTGACGCAAACGGAATTGAGGAAGCGTATTGCATCCGGCCCCTTCACATCGTGAACCGGCGAGATCATCAACTGCGTGCCGATCCATGCGGATGTGCGTGCGGCGGCGGCCTCGACCTGCACGCCCTCAAACTCATAGGGTACGATGAGGCCATCACCGAAGGGAAAGAATAAGGTAGCGCCCTCGAATAGGGGGCTATTCAACGTAAACATAGGCTCATGGACTTCAAGCATAAACTCTCCAGCAATTTAACTATACCAGTTCGAGATCAGTGCCTGGCAGGTTCGATAGATGCCGGTTGACACGATCCATAGCAGGAATATTTAAGATAATAGAAACTTGCTGAATGTTGCTTTCCCATGCTGCCACATTCGTCCCTGCCGTCTGGTCCGAAGCCGGACCGTGGAGCTTGCCATCACTCTTTGCACCACGATCGATCTTCAACATTGGATACCGGTATCCACATGTCCGGTCAAGATGTGGTCCACTGTGCTCGGTCCCTCCATAGGAGAGCGGTCGCAAAATCGACTATCAATTTGATTCAAATGACCAGATGTCATTTCGGGAGCTGGGGAATGATGTTATCGGGCAGGAACTCACCTGATCCTGACGCTTCATCCCCCATCAATCGAGGCTCAAAGCTTGCTTCAGCGCCGTTACAGCGCATGGCGGCTTTACCGCTCCGACGGTAGTGTCCCGAGGCGTGGTGTAGGTTCCGGCGGTAGCGGTGCTGGACGGACGCGCGCTTTCCCTATGGCGCTGCGTTTTGATCGCGCGGGTCTGGAGAGAGGTGTAGCACCGGTCGAAATCCACTCCCTTTTGCGCCATCAAACGCCCGGCGGCCTGAGCTTCATCCATGCCATTTTCTGTCATCAACGTCCCACCAGCCGGTGAAGCGGTTTTCGAGGTCCCACGCCGACTGGCCATGGTGAATAAGGACGAGAATAGGCATCTAACGCGTCTCCGCTGGACGATAACAGCAGATGATACTCACCCCTTATTGGAATAGTTAGCGGAAGCTAAGCGCGCGGAGCCACTGCGCCGCTGTAGAACCTAAGGAACTGTAGAAATTCAAATTCAACAAAAGCACATCATGTCATCTTCGCAGCGTGACGCAGACCGACGCGAGTGCGGGTGCTATGGCTTGTGGCTTGGCTACCTGAACCTGCGCGCTGTGCACGAGCGGATATTCCAGGCAACGCTCCGCCATTCGGTCGGCGAAAGTCTCGATTAGCTTGAGGGGCGATCGGCCTATTTCGATCGCGATATCACGGATCTCGCAATAATCGATGGTGGCCGACAGATCATCCGTCGCGGCCGGGGTCACTTCGAGCCATATCGTTAAAACGAGCGGCTGCGTGCGCCCCACCTCGTGCGCGTAGACGCCAATCCTTGCGTCGACGGTGAGATCGTCAATCCGGATAGCCCTCGACCGTAAGGACGTCGGCAATTCACCCATCACAGGCCGAGCGCGCGTTCTGCTGCTTCGACAGTGTTTTGCAACAGGCATGCAATTGTCATTGGACCAACGCCACCGGGCACCGGAGTGATGGCTGCCGCATGTCCCGCTTCCTCGTAGGCGACATCTCCCACGACAGTCTTCTTTCCATTCCGCTCAACCCTGTTAATGCCTACGTCAATCACCACCGCCCCTGATTTGATCCAACTGCCCTTTACCAGCGCCGGCGCGCCAGCGGCTGAGACGATGATGTCTGCTCGCCGAACCTTTTCTTCCAGGTCGACAGTTGCCTTATGCGCCACTGTCACTGTGCATTCTTCCTGTAATAGCAGTCGCGCCAGCGGCTTGCCCACTATGTTGGACATGCCGATCACAATTGCGTCCTTTCCGGCCAATTCTGCTAGTTCCTGCTTGAGGAGGATCATGCAGCCCATCGGCGTGCAGGGGGTGATGCCGCCGCTCCCCACAACCTGCCGGCCAACATTGGTCGGATGAAAGCCATCAACGTCCTTTGCCGGCTCAATTGCCTCGATTACCTTTGCAGCCGCGATGTGAGGCGGTAAAGGAAGCTGAACGAGTATGCCGTGAACAGCTGGATCAGCGTTCAACCGCTGCACCAAATCGAGCAACTGCCTCTCGGTGACATCGCTCGGCAGCCTGTGCTCGACCGACATCATTCCTACCGCACGACATTGGTCAGCCTTTCGCCGGACGTAGATTTGGCTGGCGGGATCCTCTCCCACCAAAATCACTGCAAGACCGGGAACGATGCCTGTCGCAGCTTTGATCCGTTCTACGCGGATACGAGTCTCTTCCGTCATCGCGACCGCAACTGCCTTGCCGTCAATTTTCTTGGCAGTCATTCTCTAGTTTTCCTCCGCCAATCGGTGCCTCAGGCAAGACCGAAGTCCCTTCCGCCAGGATGAAATCAAATTGGATAATCTCGTCGTAATCGGCGTTCGCAGGCGCAGTTTCATATAAACCGATAAGTCCCTGCACCACGCTAAACGTGACGTCCCTTTCGAGGTAGGGATCGCCAGGCGAGAAAATCTGGGTGACAAGCGTCCGGTATCCGGGCGCAGAAATCATTGCATGCAAATGCGCGGGTCGAAAAATGCTGCGCTTCTGTCGCAAAGTCAGTGCGCCTACCGGTCCGTGTGTCGGGATTGGGTAACTGACCGGTTTTATCGTCCTAAAATTGTATTCTCCATTTTCGTCAGTTTTGAAGCGACCGCGCAAATTGCCGGATCCCTCCGGGTATTGGTTCTCATAATAGCCGCTGTCGTCCGTTTGCCAGACGTCGATCACGGCGCCTGCTATCGCCGCGCCGCTGCGATCTCGCACGCGCCCGGACACTACGACGGATGTGCCCGCGGTTCCGGCATGCGCGATCGATTCACCGAGTGGCAGGAACGGCGCCTCAGCCTTCCAGAATGGCCCGAGTAGCGCAGACTCGGTTGCGCCATCCCCAGGCCTGTTGATCATGTCTACAAGGGTCGACACGCCCCACGTATCGGAGGCGAGGATAACCTCATTATGATGAGCTGTAGTCAGATGGCCCAGGGCCGTCACAAAGTCGATCCCGACCCTCCATTCCTCCACGCTCGGCCGGATTTCCCGGACGAAAGCGTGCAGATGAGACACCAGAGAAGTCATGACTTCCTGCAGTCGCGGCTCGCCGCTATGGCTCATTGCTTCTAACACATCGGCGGTCAGCGCTTCTTCGTCAGTCGTCATTGTCATACTCCCACCGCTCGCGGGGTTCGCCCGGCCCAGGCATTCTCCAGAAGTGCCGCGATACCATCCTCCCGAAGAGGCTCCGGATTTGGATAAGGCTTCTCAACGGCCTGACGTGCAATCTTGCTGATTTCTTCTTGACGCATCCCGATTTCGCGGAGCGATTTCGCTATGGGAAGTCGCTGAAGCAGCTCGAACAGCCCTTGAACGCCATCAGGCGCGTTCAACGCCCGAGCGACCCTCTGATTGGCCTCAGGGGCCGCAGCGGCATTATATGCCAGCGAATGCGGGAGAAGGATCGCGTGCGTCTGGGCGTGCGGGAGGCCCAGGACTCCGCCGAGCGTATGGCAAAGTTTGTGATGAAGCCCCATACTGACCTCCGCCAATACTGTCCCGCAGAGCCAAGCGCCGTACAACGCGTCTCCTCTGGGCCCAGCATCGGCATCATCGTCGATGATGTAGGGTAGAGCGCCTGCCAATGCGCGAATTCCTTCCACGGCCTTCAGCGACGTGACGGGATTGGCATCCGCGCTGTAGAGGCCTTCTACTGCATGAGCGATCGCATTCATGCCGCTTGCAGCGGCAATGGCTGCGGGCAGCGGGAGCACCAGCAAGGGATCGTAGATAATCGTTCGAGGGAGAACGCGAGCATCTCTACCTGTCGTCTTGTTGCCGTGCGCACTCTCACCCCAGACCGGCGTCGCCTCCGATCCGGAAAATGTGGTCGGCATTGCGATGATCGGCAGTCCGGTTTCCTTGGCGACCCCTTTGCCGAGGCCGATTGCCGAACCGCCGCCGATCGCGAGAATAACATCAACCTCGGCCTTATGGGCCACCTTCACTGCTTCGACCGTCACCTCAACCGGCGTGTGCATGACTGCTGTGGGCAGAAGATGTGTGGGTATCGACCCCAAGGTAGACGCTAGCCGAACGCCAAGCTCCGCCTGCCCCACTGTCGTGATCACTAGAACCTTGCGGCCCAGCCGTTCGACTTCGGTGGAAACATCTAGATGGCTACCTGAGCCGAACCGGACTCGACTAAAGGCCGGGCTATAGACGAACGGCGATATCATTTTTCTCCCCTACCTATCGCGGCGATGCATGCCACATTCAGCCTGACCGGACAAGTGGAATGCGCAGGTGCCAGCATTCGCTCTTAAATGTGGTCAGGAGCGAGCGCATTGCTTGCGGCCTCGTCCGATTCTGCTAAATTTGCCCAGACAAGCGAAGGTGAGGCATTTTCAGCAGATGACATCCAATTCAGAGCAGCCTTTAGAAAGCGCGGCACTCACGGGCACATCGCCACCTCTCTATCAAATGGTCGTCGGTGAGCTGAGATCGGAGATTCTCCAGGGTCTCTATCCCATCGGAACTGCGTTGCCCTCCGAACTTGCGCTCGTCAGCCGCTTCAACGTAAGCCGACATACGGTGAGGGAAGCGTTGCGGCATTTGAAGGATCTTGGGCTCGTGGAATCTCACCAGGGTAAGGGAACATTAGTTCTTCAGCCCGGTGGACCGCAGGTCTATGTCCACCAGGTCAATTCGATAGCTGACCTTCACGACTATAACGTCGAGTCGCGCTATGATAACCAGGCAAAGACGATCAAGCTCGACGGCATAACAGCTGGCCGGCTTGGTGTCGAAAAGGGCGAAACTTGGCTAAAGATCGGCGGGACCCGCTACGAGCCGGGCAAAAAAGACCCGATTTGTGCGGTGGAAATTTTTGTGCCCGGAAGATTTGCCGGGATCGGGCGCTTGCTCGGTCGTCGAACCGGCCCAATTTATGGTTTGGTCGAAGATGTTTATGGGGAAAGCATCGGCGAAGTCGATCAGACCCTGCGAGCAGCGCCGCTCCGGCCGGATCTCGCTGCCATTCTCAAAGTTGACGAGGGCGAAACAGCCGTGGAAATCAAGCGCATCTATCGCTTGCTGGACGGAAGTCCCGCCGAGATCACATTCAACTACTACAAGGCCGCCAATTTCAATTTCTCCATGAAACTGCGCCGGGTCCGAAACGGCGGCTAGGCGAGGGCGTCGGATTGACGCTTGAGTTTCCCTGGACCATCCTGCTAGATATGACCGGACAAGTTGCCGCTTCTTCCTGCGACTCAGTGGAGGAGGGCAGGACGGAAGCAGGAGAGTTGAATGGCGCTAGAGAACGTCAAGCACTGGGAAATCGGAGATGTTCGGATCACCCGGATTGTCGAGGTCGCCGCTTATGCCGCCGATATCGGCATGCTGCTCAAGGATGCGGGACCCGAGATATTCGAACCATATCTGGACTGGCTGAAACCGAACTTCGTCACGGAAGACGGATTGATGCTCATGCAATGGCAGGCGTTCGCGGTTCAGACGCCAAGCCGCACGCTGATGATCGACACATGCATCGGCAATGATCGCAAGCTGCACTTCGACATCTTCAACGACATGCAGACATCCTTCCTGGAGGATCTTCAGGCCAGTGGGATCGACCCACTCAAAGTGGACACGGTCTGCTGCACCCACCTTCATTACGACCATGTAGGCTGGAACACAAAGCTCGTCGATGGCGCGTGGATGCCGACATTTCCCAATGCGAGATATCTCTTCGATACCACCGAATATCAGGAAATCCGGCATCTTGAGGAGATTGGCGACTGGCATGGCAGCCATCTGCCGGATGCGATCGATCCGATCATGGCCGCGGGGCTTCATGAATTCATATCCGCTCCCGGATATCAGGTCTGCGACGAGATTCGCATGGAACATACACCAGGCCACACCGCCGGGCATTGCGCGATTCATATAGAGTCCAGGGGCGAGCGCGCCGTCATCACCGGCGACCTGCTGCATCATCCGATCCAGTTTGCGATTCCCGCGCGCCATGGTTCCTTCGATCACGATCCCGTCAAGGGCGCGCAGACCCGGCAAAAGTTCGTATCGGAAAATGCTGACGGCACCATCATGGTCATCGGTTCGCATTTCAGCGATCCGAGCGCCGGGTGGATTATCCCTGACGGCGACGCATGGCGCTTTGTGACGGAGCGGCCGAACGCCGACTGAATTGGCGGCATTCCGTTTTCAATATGGAGAGACAAATGATTGAAGCTAGCAATGCGAACGAGCAGCTCGTTCTCGATTTTTTCGCCACTCTGAGTTCCGGCGATCTTGAAGCACTTGCTTTCCAACTGCATGAAGACTTGAGCTGGACGACGATGATCACCGGCGTTCCTGGCGCCGGCCGCCATGACGGACGTGAGAATGTCCTCCATAATTTCCTCGCGCCGGTCCGCGGAATGTTCAAGGACGGCGATCCCAAGGTCCACGTGGACGGCCTGGTGTCGAGCGGCGACAGGGTGATGGCAGAGACCCATGCCGTTGGCAGCCGGGCCGATGGTCATCCCTATAACAACCTCTATGCCTGGGCCTTCGAGATTCGTGACGGCCGCATCCTGCATGTCCGCGAATATATGGACAGCCTGTATGTCGCGCGCTTCTTCAAAATGGACCTCTCGGAACCCGCGGCATGACGGATTTCAAGGGGAAGGCCTATTTCATCAGCGGAGCGGCAAATGGGCTTGGCCGCGCAATCGCGCTGGGACTGGCCCAACGCGGCGCTACCGTCGGGATTGCGGACCTTGACGGCGATGGCCTTGCGTCGCTTACGGAGCAGATCAGGGAGGCTGGCGCCGACTGTGTAAGCCTGAAGGCCGATATGGGGGATCGCGAATCCGTGTTCCGGGCCGTGCGCGCCCTTGCGGAAAAGGCGGGGGGTGTGGACGGCGTTATCAATAATGCGTCCTATCTCGTCTATGAGCCGATCGAGGATGTTACGGAAGAAACCCTGGACAAGATGATCAGCGCAGGGATCAAGTCGACGATCTGGGGTTGCCAGGCCATGGTTGAATGCCGCCGCCAGGGCGCTCCGGGAGCCATCGTCAATTTCAGCTCGCCCGTCGTTTTCAAAGGCTATCCACGAACGGCCATCTACAGCCTCGTCAAGAGTGCGGTCGCAAGCCTTACCCGTACCCTGTCGGCCGAACTGGGGCCGCAGAATATTCGGGTCAATTCGATCGCGCCTGGATCTGTTCCGACGCCGGGCGCCCTCAAATATGTCGGTGCCCAGGAATATGAACGCCGGTCCGCCACCATCCCGTTGCGCCGCCTTGGTCACGAGTCCGATATCGTGAGCGCCATCGCTTTCCTGCTCGGAGACGAGGCGTCTTTTGTAAATGGCGCGACCCTGGCCGTCGATGGCGGCATCATCGCTTCGGCTTAAGTGTTGGAAGGAAGCTGGAGCCATGAGCATCCAAGCGAATGAGAAGCACGACTATCTGATACTTGGCGGCGGCACCGCTGGCTGCGTTCTGGCAAACCGCCTCAGCGAGGACCCCCGCAATTCGGTCTGCCTCATCGAGGCGGGACCGCCAGACTCCAACCCGCTCATCCGCGTGCCTGCGGGCGTGGCTTTCACGATCCTCAATCCCAAGCTTGGATGGGGATTGAAGACCGTGCCGCAGAAGCATTGCAAGAACCGCGAGATCATGATCCCGCGCGGACGTGTGCTCGGCGGCTCGAGTTCGATCAACGGGATGGTATATTTTCGCGGGCATCCCGGCGACTTTGATGACTGGGCAGCGGCAGGCGCGGCGGGGTGGAGCTATGCTGAAGTCTTGCCCTATTTCCTGCGATCAGAAAATAACGAGAGCTACGCGGGAAGCCCTTATCACAATATTGGCGGCCCTATGAATGTGACGACTCTCAAGTCGTTCAACCCGCTGGTTTTGAGCTTCCTGGAGGCGGCACAGTCGTTGCAACTGCGGATGCAGGATGATTTCAACGGTCCCGATCCCGAGGGATTTGGCACCCGACAGGCCGCAATCCGCGAGGGAAGGCGAGAATCGGGAACCACCGCGTTTCTCAATCCAGCCCGTTCGCGTCCTAATCTGCGGGTCATTACCAACGCATTGGTGAAGAAGATCCTGATCGAGAATGGTCGCGCATCCGGCGTCATCTTTGAAACAGATGGCGTGGACCGAACCATATCGGCAGGCAGGGAGATCATCCTGAGCGGCGGCGCCTATGGTTCTCCTTCGATGCTTCTGCACAGCGGCATCGGTCCTGCCGATGAGCTGCGTGCGCTGGGCATCGCCGTACATCACGATCTGCCAGGCGTTGGCAAGGGACTGCGGGACCATCCGTCCGCCGCTTTGCAGATGCGGACGAACGACATCAGTTCTTACGGCATATCCTGGCGCAAGGCCCTTCCCAACGCGATTGATGGACTTCGCTACCTGCTTTTCAGAAGCGGTCCTCTGGCCGGGAATATGTTTGAGGCCCATGGTTTCTGGAGAAGCGGTCCGGGCCTTTCCCGGCCTGACATGCAGATCATCATGATGCCTGCGCACCGCAATGCGGAGCCCAAGGCCCTTCCGCGCGGGCACGGATATGGCATCATATCCGCGCTGGTGAAGCCCAAGAGCCTGGGCGAGCTCACCCTCGCATCGACCGATCCGCGCGAACGTCCGCTCATCGACCTCAACTTCCTCGGCGAAGAAGAGGATCTGATCAAGATACGCACCGGCCTGAAACTCGGTCGCAGGCTCCTGGCGAACCAAGCGTTCGACCGGTATCACGGGCACGAAATCCTGCCCGGCAAGGACGTTCAGTCGGACGACGAGTGGGACGACTATATCCGCCGCACCTGCACCATGGTTCATCATCCTGCAAGCTCTTGCAGAATGGGCATCGATCCGCTTGCGGTTGTGGACAGGGATCTGAAGGTCCGTGGCGTGGACGGGCTTCGGGTGGTCGATGCCTCTGTCTTCCCGACCTTGATCGCGGGGAATACCAATGCCGGGGTGGTAATGGTGGCGGAGAAGGCGTCGGATCTGATCTTGGGCCGCGCCGCTCCCGCCGCGATCGAGCTTCCGCACGCGGCATGATGACGCTGCCCGGCGCATGCGCGCGCCGGGCAGCGACCTGTCAGCTGTTGAGGATAAGGGTCATGCTGCCCTTGCGGGATTTAAGTCTCCAACCCTCCGGCATCCGCACAAAGCGATCGTGATACTCACCGACGAAAAGCTGAGCTTCTGCGGCAACCGGACGCGCGGCTTCGACATCGGTTGTTGACAGGAAGCTTACATAGCTGATGCCCCGGGCCTCATCCGGGCCTTCCACGTCGATGACGATGTTCGTCATGATATGGCGCGACAGACGCGGCGCGCGTGCTTCAAGCATCGCAAGGATTTCCGATCGCCCGACGGTCGGGTTCTCAGGATCCAGCGGCCGGGCGAAAGAACCGTCCTCGACAAACAGGTTGGCGAGCTTCTCAAGCTCGCCCAGGTCGTTGAAAATGGCGAACTGCTTTACGATCTTCTCGCAAGCCCGTTCGGCCGACAGCCTTTCCAGATCATTCATTCGGGTTTCTCCTTACCAATCATGTTCTACGCCCCATTCCCGCGCAGCTTCCTCGCCACCGACACCTGCCTCGACCGGTGGCGACTGGATGAAGCCGGGCGTTTTGGAGAAGCGCGGGGAGGGCGCGGGGTGCGTGACGTCATCCACGGCGACAAAGGCACCACGCGCGACATTATGCGGGTGCGAAGGGGCTTCCTTCATCGACATAACCGGCGCAAAACATGCATCGGTGCCTTCCAGCAAGGCGGCCCACTCGCTGCGCGGTCGGGTTGCGATGATTTCAGCCAGGCGCTCTTTCAGCGCGGGCCAGTCTTCTTCGCATAGCTGTCGGTCGAAAGCGGGATCGTCCAGCGACATCTTGCGCCGGAGTTCCTCGTAAAATTGCGGCTCGATCGCTCCCAATGCGATCCAGTGCCCGTCGGAGCATTGGTAGCAATTGTAGAAATGCGATCCACCGTCGATGATGTTTACACCCCTGCGATCATGCCATGTCCCGCGCGCAAGATGGCCATAGAGCAGCCCCATCAGACCGATGGTGCCATCGCTCATCGCGCAATCGACCACCTGTCCTTCCCCGGTCTGTTCGGCGTGGCGAAGCGCGGCCAGCAGGCCGAAGGCGAGATAGAGCGCGCCACCCCCGAAATCACCGACGAGATTGAGAGGCGGAACCGGCCGCTCTACCGTTCCGATGCCATGAAGTGCGCCGGTGATTGCGATGTAGTTGATGTCATGGCCCGCCATATCGGCATAGGGGCCAGACTGTCCCCAGCCGGTCATCCGTCCGTAGACGAGGCGCGGATTGCGTTGGAGCGCAATCTCAGGCGCGAGGCCCATACGTTCCATGACCCCGGGCCTGAACCCTTCGATCAGGAGGTCCGCTTTCTCCACCAGCGCCAACACGCCCTTTTGTCCCTGCTCGGACTTGAGATCCACGACAAGCGAGCGGCGGCCTCGTGTCTCGATCATATAGCGATCATAGGACGCGCCCGGCCGATCGATGCGCAGCACGTCCCCTCCCAGATCGGAAAGCAGCATGCCGCAAACCGGAGCAGGCCCCATTCCGGCGAACTCGAGCACCTTGATCCCGCTGAGCGGCCCTTTCGCCACGCGCCGCATCAAAGCGCCTGCAATTTCGCACGGCGAATCTTGATACCCGCGGTCTCCCGATCCCAGGTCCGTGGCGTCACGCCTTCGGCCCGCAGTCGATGTTTTTCGATCTTCTGGGTCGGGGTTCTTGGAAACTGATCCACCAGCCTGACGAACCGGGGGATCATGAAGTGAGCGATCTCCTTTTCCAGGAATGCGATCAGCGTTGCCGGGTCGAATGCTTGCGGCTCATGAACCTTGAGTATCGCCATGACCTCCTGCTCCGCGCCATCGGGAGCAGGCACGCCTATCGCCGCCGCCTCCACGACGCCGGGAAAGGACATCAGCGCATTTTCAACCTCGAACGAAGAGATATTCTCGCCCCGGCGCCTGATCGCATCCTTCGCGCGATCCACGAAATGGTAGTGCCCCTGCGCATCGCGCCGGAACATGTCCCCCGTGTGGAACCAGCCGTTGCGCCAGGTCGATGCCGTGGCGCGATCGTCGTTTAGATAGCCGTGGCTTGTGGTCCAGGGGACATCCATGCGCACGATAAGCTCGCCGACGGCTCCATCCGCGACCTCTTCGTCAAACGCATCGACCAGTCTCAGCTGGGTTCCAGGCGAGGGGAGGCCGCAAGTGCCCACGACTGCCGGATCAGGTCCGCAGAAAAGCGGCACGGCCAGTTCGCTCATGTTGAATTCGGTATAGACGCGCACGCCATAACGTTTTGCAAACTGCATCGCTGCCACCCCGTAGGGCGCAATCACCGCGGTTTGCAGGCTATGGTTTTTTTCGCCGGGATCGGGGGGGAGGGCGTTCAGGAAATCGACCATCGATCCCAGCAGCCCCGTCGTCGTGATGCCGTATCGCCTGACGATGCACCAGAAGGCTGCGGTGCTGAAACCGTCTGCGATGACGGCGGAGCCCCGGTGAAACATTGCCCAGAACAGCCCGTATATCCCGCCGACATGATAGAGGGGCATGGCGGTCAGATTGCGATCGCCAGGCCCGACATGGCGAAACCCCAGTGCTGCGCTGCGCGCGTGCCTGTAGCTTGTCAGTACCGCCTTGGATGGTCCCGTCGTGCCCGACGTAAAGATGACCATCTGGGTATCCCAGTCCTCAACCGCCCTGGCGGGGGGAATCAGCGCATCGGCGTCGCCCTCCAGCGCTTCTGCCGCATGGATTGTAAAGTTGGTGGAGACGCCGGGCCTTTCGCCCACGACGATGACGTCCTCGAGCGGGCCTGTATCAATCTCTTCCAGACGATCGAACAGTCCGGCATGGACGATCATGAGCCGTGCTTCCGCCGTCCGTATGACATGGGCGAGCATGGCCCCGCGATATGCCGTATTTATCGGTACATAGATCGCCCCGAGATAGGACAGGGCGAATAGCGTCGCAACGGAGGTGGGGCAGTTGGGCATCCAGCTGAGCACATAGTCGCCCTGGCCCACGCCAAGCTGCTGCAGTGCGGCAGCCTGACATCGTGCCTCCCGCCGGACATCGCGCCACGTCCAGACCCCTCGATCGACGAACAGAATGGCCTCCTCATCCGGCGCTTCATCTGCGAGGGAATCCAGAATTGCGGAGAATGGACGGTGTTGGAGACTCATCGACGGCCGCTCCCCTGTGCACCAGGTGGCGCTTTGACATATGCCCCGATCAGTGCGACGGCCAGTGCTGCTGCGGCAGCCGGGACCGCGAGGACAACGCACAGCAGCGCCATGTGCGATCCCGCCGCGACCATGAGGCCCGCCGTGCTGGGCCCGGCCACCGCCCCGATACGCCCTGCGGTCGAGACAAGGCCGACGCCGGTGACACGCAGGGCAACGGGGAATAACTGAAGCATCAGGGTGTAGAGCGCAGCCATGCTGGAAAACATCGCAACGCCCGTCACCAGGACGAAGGGGATGAGCGCCGCCTGCATCGCCAGAGCGATACCAGTCGCCGCCATGCCCAGGCACATCAGCAACACCGTGCAAATGGCTACACGTGAGGAGGTCGATCGAGCGAGGAGAACGCCCCCAGCCAGAGCGCCGGCCACTCCCCCGATGTTGAGCAACAATCCCGCTGTCGTGGCGGCCTTCCCAGGATATCCTGCCATGGCAGCGAGTTTGGGCAACCAGCTCAGGATGAAATAGAAGGATGTCATGAACGAAAAGAATATGAAAGCCAGTGAGAGGGTGATCGGCCGCTGCGAACGCTGAAACAGCGTGGCGAAGCGTGGAGCGCCGCCAGTGGACACTGTACGGGGCATCGCCGCGATCGGTTCGCGATTCATCGCCTCCAGTAGCCGGTTGACGGCGTCGAGAGCGCCCGGCCGGCGCTTTGCCATCAGGAATTCAACCGATTCGGGCAGAAAGATCAGGGCAAGCGGCACAAGAGCCAGGGTGCCCAGCGCGCCAGCCAGAAAGATGCTGCGCCAGCCGTAGCTTTCGGCCAGGAATAGCGCTGCGGCGCCTCCGGCAACCGCGCCGGTGGGGAAGGCTGCCGCCATCAGGGCCATACCCATGCCGCGCCAGCGCGTCGGGCAATATTCCGCAACCATCGCCGACGAGCTGGTGAGGACCGCGCCTATGCCCACGCCGGTCGCAAATCGCATGAAGGCCAGCTCTTCATAAGATCGGGCGAGCGCCGACAACAACATGCCGCTTCCCACCACAGAGACGCAAAGCAGGATCGCGGGCCGGCGCCCCCATATGTCGCCGAGAGGGGAGAGCAACAGCGCGCCAACGCCCATGCCCAAAGGACCGGCGCTCAACAACAGGCCAATCCGGGCCGGCTCCAGCGTCCATTGATGTCCGACAGCCGGCGCCGCAAAAGCCATTGCCAGTACGTCAAATCCATCCATTATATTGATCGCAAAGCAGATCAGGACCGCCCGGACCTGCAGCGCGCTGATTTGTCCGCCGTCCAAAAGGTGCGGCTGTTTCTCGACGAGCACTGCCACGCCATCCCTCCAGCTTATACGGACATGCTAACGCAACTGCTGTCTTTGCAAAAGGGGTATATCGCAAATGATTTCTTCACCGACGTTGCCGGCTACATGTCATTGGTTGCAAATTTGCCCGGACAAGTGCTAATTGACCCCGTTCGTTCAGCTCAACCGCGGATGCGGTCGAATGGAGCACCACAATTGAAAGGAATGAAGATGCCTAGCGAAGCCTATGATCGCGGACTGGCGCTACGCAAGGAGGTTCTTGGCGCCGATTATGTCGAACGCTCCTTCGCCAACGCCGATGATTTCAGCCGCCCGATGCAAGAGCTTTCCACCGAATATTGCTGGGGGAATATCTGGTCCCGCGAAGGTCTGTCGCGCCGTGATCGCAGCCTGCTGAATATCGGCATGATCAGCGCGCTCAACCGCCCTCACGAGCTGAAGCTGCATGTGAAGGCCGCGCTCAGCAACGGGCTGACCCGTGAAGAAATTCGTGAAGCGATTCTTCAGGTGGCGATCTACTGCGGCGTGCCCGCGGGCCTTGATTCGACCCGCATCGCCCGCGAGGCGTTTGCCGAGGTCGACGCAGCAGCCTGAGACAGTCTGGAGAGGAAATCGTGAACATGCATACCCCCACCTCCGCGAAAAGCGCAGGCCTGGTACAAGAGCGCCTTGAGCATCTGGAAAATGTCATCCGCACGGATGTTGAGAATGGCGCTTATTGGGGCGCAAGGGTGATCGTCGCGCGCCATGGCGAAGTCGGCCTGGATGCAACTATCGGCTGGGCCGACAAGGAGCGGACACGCGCACTCGAGCATGACAGCGTGTTCACGATCTTTTCGATGACCAAGGCGATGACGAACATTTTGTGCCTGCGGGCCATCGAAAATGGCCAATTTTCGCTCGCAACGAAAATATCGCAGGTGATACCGGAATTTGCCGGCGGCCTTCGTGAGCATATCACCGTCTTTCATCTGCTCACGCACATGTCCGGCCTGCCCATGCTCTTTCTCCTCAAGCCGGGCATGCCGATCGACATATTGGAGGACATGGTTCGTACGACCTGTGAAATGGTCCAGGCGATCGAGCCTGCCGGGGAGAAATGCAACTACTCGCCCATGCTCAATCAGTTGCTGCTGGGTGAAGTGCTGCGCCGCACCGACCCCAAGGGGCGTGCCTATCGTGATATCGTGCGCGAGGATCTGTATGAGCCGCTGGGTATGACCAGCAGCTCGATCGGTGTCCGCAAGGACCTGAAGGATCGCCATATATTCCCGGATTTTCGCGGGAATGCGCCGATCGACCATGTCGGCAGCAGCGGCCTTGGCGAGAATGGCGCCTATCGTGAAGAACTGGCGGAGATGCCGTGGGTCGGCGCGGTCTCGAGCGCGCCCGATATCTTCCGCATGGCGGAAATGCTGCGGCGTGGCGGCACCCTCGATGGGTCGCGCATCCTTTCGCCGGCGATGATCAGAAAAGCGCGGCAATGCTATACCGGGGATAAGCCGAACGAACTCTACAAGACGCTCGCTCACAAAGATCAGTGGGAAGTGTCGCCAGGCTATATCGGCCTCGGCTTCTCCCTGCGCGGCACCAAGATGACCAATCATATGTTCGGTACGCAGACCTCTCCGGAAACATTCGGCAACTACGGCGCCGGCAGCACGATCTTCTGGGTCGACCCGGAACTGGACATGACGTTCGTCTGTCTCACCACCGGACTTCTGGCATCCAATCCCAATATCGTGCGATTCCATCGCCTAGCGGACATCGCCGTTTCGGCAGGAGCCTGACCATGGCGCAGTCATTCGACGTCGCCCAGAAGGCTGCGGTCGTGACGGGCGGCGCCTCCGGGATCGGCAAGGGAATAGCTGCCGCGCTCAAGCAGGCCGGGGCCAGAGTCATGATCGCCGACATCGAAGTTGAGTCCCTTGCGCGCACCCAGGCAGAATTGGGGGTGGAGGCCAGCTTGTTGATGTCAGCTACGCCCAGAGCGTCGAGGCGCTCGCGCGTGCGGCAGTGTCGGCTTTCGGCAATGTTCACATCCTGTGCAACAATGCCGGCGTGGGTCCGTTTGCGACGGTGGCAGATCTCAGGCTCGAAGATTGGCGTTGGTTGATCGACGTCAATCTGTGGGGCGTCATACACGGCGTTCACAGCTTCCTTCCTTTGCTCACAGAGCATGGTGAGGGCGGACATATCGTCAACACCTCGTCCATGGCGGCCCTGTGCATCGTGCCGCATCTCGCCGCCTATTCGGTAACGAAGTTCGGCGTAGCAGCTCTGACCGAGACGCTGCGCATAGAATCGGAACTATATGGCTACGGCGTAGGTACGAGCCTGCTGTGCCCCGGTCCGGTTCGCACGAACATTGGCAGGAGCAGCCGGAACCGCCCGAACAATCTCACGGACGGCGCACTTGGAGATTTCGAGCTGGAGGACACCAATCACTTCGACGGTCCGGTACCCTGGCTGTCGGGAGAGGATGTGGGTGAGATGGTCGTGCAGGCCATCAAGACCAATGCACCCTATGTCATTACCCATCCCGAGTTTGCAGACCCGGTCATCGCCCGCCACGCTGCGATAGAAGCAGCGATGCAAAGCCCACGACCCGGCGGCTTATCTCGCTAAGACGGATCGGCGGGGCCCCACGGGTTCCGCCGGTTGCCGAGCTTTGCCAATACACCTTTAAGCCGGGTCAGCATCAAGCCTTACGACCAAGCCTTCCAACCCGGGCCGCAGCGCAGGATAGCGTTCCGTGACCAACGGGTCATGCCCTGGAATCACATTCTGGGACCGTAAGGCGCAGGCACGTCCTGTGCCCTTCATACGTGTCGCCCAGATTGTAGACGATCGGGAAGCTGCGGCCTTCATCCATATTGGCATAGAAGTGGCTGGCATCGAACGCCAAAGCGCCCCATCCCCGGCGCGTCCATACCCGAACGACCTGCAATCCGTCCGTGTGACCGCCCTCCCGATGTACTTCGACCCCCGGCATGAGCGTCACCGAACGATCATGGAAACATACATGACCGCTGAAAACGCGGCCGACCATGGCAGCGACGTCGCGACCGTCAAAAGCCGAGCGTAGCCCAGCATGGCACATGCAACGGCCTGTCGCATAGGCCATTTCGCGATCCTGGATATGAAATCGCGCCTGGCCAAACAGATCGCGATTACCCGCATGGTCATAATGAAGATGAGTGATGATGACATCTGAAATGCCGGATGGGTCGAGACCGACCTCCCGCAGAAGCTGCCTTGGCGTCGCAAGTGCGATCCCGCGCAGTGGCGGCCTCCGCATCAAAGCCTGTATCGACCAGGAAAGCACGATCGCCCGAGCGCACAAGCCACATGAAATAGTCGAGCGGCATTCGGCGATCATGATCATCACCATCAATGAATTTGTGCGCTGCAACCTGCCGTTCATTGACAGCATATCGCAGCGCGAGAACCTCATATTGCGGAAGGTCCGTCATAGTTGTCACGCAATCTGGCCGACCCTTTCTCCAAGATCCAGTCCCGCGCGCGGCGTGGGATCCGTGTCCTTCCACCGCGAGTCGGCGCGCAATGTGTCGCCGATGACCCTGAATGGGAAGAGCATCATCATCTTCTGACCGACAGGATCTTCCGAACCCGCCTTGACAGTCTCCATATCTTGCTTGCGCTGGACCGGGTCACCCTCCTCCATCATCCGCTTGTTCTGGGAAGCATTGGGAGAGGAAATGTCCCAGAACACCCGCCGCCTCTCGTCGGAATAACGATCAAGGATGGTATCGCTCTCCTCGCCCGAAATGACTGCAGGGAGAATGTCCGAGAGTATGCAGGTGTCCCAGATCCCCGTCGTCAAACCCATGCCCCCGGTCGGATTAGTGGCATGCGCTGCATCGCCGACCAGAAGAACCCTTCCCTTGCGGAGAGTCGCAGCGGCGCGCTGATGGATATTGTAGGGCCGGGCAGTAAGCAGGTCATATTTTTCGCCTTCGGGCACAAAATGCCGGTACCGTTCCTGGAGCCTTTCCATGAAAGTCTCCTCGGGCAACGCACTGCTCTCGGCGTAGGTAACGCGCCACAGGCCATCATTGTCGATCGCCGCAACGACACGTCCATGGCTGGGATCGAGGACGAAGTTCGACGCCTCGTAGCCGAGCTTCTCGAAAGGATAATAGACGTTCGTGGCGACGAAGCGCTCGGCCCAAGTGTGGCCTTCGAACTCGATATTCATCAGCTTGCGCACAGCGCTCCGCGCGCCGTCAGCCCCGATCAGATATTTGGTCCTGAACTTCTTTTCGCCCATCGGCGTTTCGGCGGTCGCGACGACGCCATGGCCATCCTGCTCGATGGCTGTGAGTCGGGTGCCGAACAGAGTTTCGACTCCATGCGCTTCACCATGCTTCATGGCGATCCGGGCGATCTTGTTCTGGCCGCAATGAAGGTTGTAGTCGTAGGTTATGCCGGTAACGACATCGTGGCTCACGGTCGCCTTGAACCCGAATTCGGGAATATGGCAGGCGAAGCGCTTGCCGACGAGCGATTGCGCGGTCACATCCCCCAGCAGGCCATAGCCATCAAGCGCGGCAATCGTCGACTGCATGTAGACCATGGCACGAGGCGCCTCCGACAGATCGTCCTCTGCCTCGATCACAACAACCTTGAGGCCCGCTTGCCCGAGTCCAAGTGCGGTGAGCAGGCCTGCGGGACCAGCGCCCACGATCAAAACATCGCCAACTTGTTCCATGCACCTCTCCTAGCGACATAACAAAGACGGTACCAAAATCTGACCGGACATATTTTCATTGGCATCCGTGATCGACCCTCTATGTCATCACAAAAGCTAGACATCAAGGCCTTACAGTGGCTAAGGAGCTGCCAGGCAATTGGTAATGATATGTCCGTATAATTGGAAAATCTGGGAGAGAGAAGATGAGCTTGCCCGCTTCAGCGCCGGCTGGCGTTCCTACGAGTGAGATTGATCTTTTTGCACCGAAGGTACTGGAGGACCCGCACAGATTCGACGGCGAGCTGCGGGAAATCGGACCAGTGGTCTGGCTCGAGAAGCATGGCGTTTATGCCGTGACCCGCCACAAGGCCATTCAGTCCATGTATGCCGACTGGCGGAATTTCCATAATTTTGGCAGCCCGTTCAATCCGGACACTCTCATTCCCGCCGTCATCATCATCGACAATCCGCCGCAGCATACGAGGCTGCGCAGCGCAATCATGCCATATGTCTCGCCAGCCGCGCTGGCGCGCTATCGCAAGGACTTCGAAACGACCGCGCAACTTCTCATCGAACAGATACTCGATGAACGCGAGTTCGATGCGCGCGATCTTGCCGCCTCATTTGTCCTCAAGGCATTTCCCGATCTTCTCGGTCTCCCGCTGGAGGGGCGACACTTCCTCCTGAACTTCGGCGAGGCCATACTCAACACCCTGGGCCCGATGAACGATCTCACGATCAAGTCACTGGAACGGGCAGGGCCAGCATTTGCCTGGGTCCAGTCGGAATGCTCGAGGGAGAAAGTGCTCCCGGGCAAACTGGCGTCTAAAGTCTATGCACTCACGGAAACCGCTGACATTTCCGAGGAAGAGGCAGGACTTCTCGTCCGGACGCTTCTGGCTGCCGGCTTCGACACCACCATCCTGGGCATTACGGCTGCCTTCTATGGCTTCACCCAGAACCCGGACCAGTGGCAACTGCTGTCGGATCCCAAGATGGTTCGCGCCGCATTCGAAGAAGGCATCAGATATTTTCCGCCCAATCGTTTCGGCGGTCGCCTGGTCGCGGCTGACACGGAGTTTGAAGGCGCCCATTTCAAATCGGGTGACCGGATCACCACCCTGCTTGCGGCAGCTGGCAGGGATCCCAGACGATGGGATGACGCGGATGTCTTCGACATTACGCGCCCCGCGCGTTCGCACCTCAGCTTTGGGCACGGTATTCATGCCTGTCTGGGCCAGGTGCTCTCGCGGACCGAATATGATGTGCTCATCACCGCGTTGTTCAAGCATGTGGCACGGATCGAAGCGGCCGGTCCCGCCGAGCGCGCCGTCAACAATGTCGCGCTGGGATGGGGCAAGGTTCCCATCCGGCTGACCTTAAGATAGGATGCCTTCTAATCATGACTCCATTACCCCTTCAGCACCAGGCCTGCCTCATCAACGGAGAATGGCGCACAGGCTCTGAGTGGATCACGGTTGAGAACCCTGCTACCGGTAGCTATCTCGGTCGGGTTCCAGCCTTTGGCGCATCCGAGACGCGAGAAGCCGTGGCTGCTGCCAAGCAGACCATGAAGGCATGGCAGACGCGAACGGCCGGAGACCGTGGGCGTATTTTGCGGCGGTTCTTCGATCTCATTATCGAGAATAGCGATCAGCTCGCCCATCTTCTGACCGCCGAGCAGGGAAAACCGCTGGCGGAGGCAAAAGGTGAAATCGCCTATGCCGCCTCATTCATCGAATGGTATGCCGAGGAAGGCAAGCGGCTCTATGGCGACGTCATTCCCTCGCATGCCGCAGACAAGCGGATCGTGGTCCTAAAACAGCCTATCGGGATCGTGGGGGCCATAACCCCGTGGAACTTCCCCGCGGCCATGATCACGCGCAAAATCGGCCCCGCTTTGGCGGCAGGCTGCTGTGTTGTCGTCAAGCCGGCTGAGCAGACGCCCTTCACGGCGCTTGCGCTGGGTGCTTTGGGTATGGAAGCGGGTCTTCCGGCGGGAGCTTTGAACATCGTCACGGGCCACTCGCCCATTATCGGCGAGGAACTGACGCGCAATGCCGACGTTGCCAAGATCAGCTTCACCGGCTCAACCAGGGTCGGCGCGATCTTGATGCAGCAATCGGCGCCAACGATCAAGAAACTGAGCCTTGAACTTGGCGGAAATGCGCCATTCATCGTGTTCGACGATGCCGACCTGGAAGCCGCGGTCGCAGGGGCCATGCAATCGAAATTCCGAAACGCGGGCCAGACCTGCGTCTGCGCCAACCGCATTTACGCACAGCAAGGCATCTATAACAGATTTGTCGACTTGCTCAGCGCAGAGGTCAGGCAGCTCAAAGTCGGTGACGGAACTGCACCAGACACGACGATCGGCCCCATGATCGACGATCGGGCACTCAACAAGGTCGACGAGCATATCGCCGACGCTCTGGCTCTGGGCGCGAGGGTGGAGGTCGGTGGTTCGCGGCATTCGCTTGGCGGACGGTTCTACGAACCCACGGTGCTCAGCAACGTCACCCCCGACATGAAGGTCTGCCGGGAAGAGACCTTTGGGCCTCTGGCTCCCGTGATCAGCTTTGCTGATGAAGCCGAGGTCATCGACCTTGCGAATGACACGGAATTTGGCCTGGCGTCCTATTTTTATGCGCGTGACCTTGGGCGGGTGTGGCGGGTCGCCGAGGCGCTCGAAGCTGGCATAGTCGGCGTGAATACGGGCCTAATCTCCACCGAGGTGGCGCCTTTCGGTGGCGTCAAGAGTTCGGGGCTCGGGCGGGAAGGGTCAAAATACGGAATCGATGATTATGTAGAGACCAAATATGTCTGCATGGGCATTTCCGCTTAGGGCCTCCAGGCTGACATGCCTTCCGGTTGCTGCTCCCGTCCGCTCTGTCCCTTTTTCCTGTCAGAAGTCGATAAGGACCGGCGGTGGGGAGGCAAGCGAGGGTGCGACCTGCCGGGCGGTGGGCCTACTCGCATGGGCTCGCCGCCTTTCCATTTGCTACTGCCCAAAACAGGACTGCGGCGATCAGAACCGGTGAGGCAAGGCCAAATGTCGTCATTGCCCGCGAAACGCCTGACCCCAACAGCAGACCGGCCGCATATGGACCCAGGATCGATCCTATCCGACCGATCGTGACGATGAGGCCAATGCCGCTGGCCCGGATCTCTGCTGGATAGGCAAGGGCGATGACGCTGTATGCCAGCGCCGATCCCGCCCACATGGAAAAGCCCAACGCCGCCGACGCAAGATAAAATGCGTCCGTCGTCGGAGGGAGCGAGCCGAAAATGGCGATCGTCGCCCACATCACGCAAAGTACGGTCGCCACGAGCCAGGAGAGATTCGTTCGGCCCGATGCGAGGCCGATGCACAAGCCTCCTGCGATACCACACAGGTTGATGATGATGGAGGCGGTGACACCAGAGTGATCAGGCAACCCCATTTCGGTCACCAGTTTTGTCGCCCAGTTTATGATGAAATAGAAGGCGAACATGAACGCGGCATAGGCAAAAGCCAGTTTGGCAGTAATGCCGCGATGGTCGCGCAACAGCGCGTGGATGCCGAATTGACGCGGGGCCTGGACGTCCACGGGGATCTGCGCCAGTGGCTCCAACCTCATGCGATATAGATAGCGGTTGAGTTGAAGCAGCGCCTTCGCAGTGCGCTTTTCCAGCAGAATATTTGGCGATTCAGGGAGCCAGACAAGCAGCAACGGGAACAGAAGCGCCGACGCTCCGCCCCCAAACCAGAATACCGCACGCCAACCAAATTCTTCGAGCAGCCAAAGGGCGCCGGCGCCCCCTGCGACCGCGCCAAATGGATATCCGATCACAACCAGAGATACAGCCAGCGTTTTTCTGCGGTCGGAACTATATTCCATTGCCAGCACCCCGCCTGAAGCAGTCATGCCGCCAATGCCAAGCCCGGTCACGACGCGGCTCAGAGCAAGGAAATCGGGTGTCGTGGCGTAGCCAGCAGCCGCCATGCCAAGCGACATTATGGCAAGGCTGGACAGAATTACCGGCCGCCGTCCCACTGCGTCTGCAAGAAAGGAGAAGAAAAGCGCGCCAATGCCGATCCCAAGCAGCCCAGAGCTTAACAAAAAGCCCAGCTGCTCGCTGGAAAGAGACCATGTCCGCGCCAGCGCGGGAGCGACGAAGGCCAGCGCAAGGATGTCGAACCCGTCAAGGATATTGATCGTGACGCACATCGCCACGACGGCGATCTGGTAGCGCGACATGGGACCGTCGCGCAGTATCTGCTGGACCTGCATGATAGAGCGCCTGCCCTGCTCGCGGTTATCGGACACGCGATGGAAAGGTATCGCGCGCCCGATCCGGCTCAGAAATTATATTTCGCGGTCAAAGCCCATTCTCTGGGCCGGCCGAGGGTCGCCTGAGCAACGCCCGCGATCGAGTAGAGATTGTCATAGTTGACGGTGGAGTAATATTTGTCGAACAAGTTCGTTACTGAGGCGGCAACCTCCAGTTTCTCGTCCGGGTGACGCCATGTCAGCCGGGCATTCGCAATCCCATATCCCGGCGTCCGGTTCGTTGGCCGGTTGGAGGCATTGCTCCAGAACTCGGTCTGATAGGCATAGTCGAAACGGGGGGTAAAGGAACCGATGGAGCCTGCATCGATCTCATACTGAATGCCGCCGCTAAGCTTCCAGTCCGATGTAAAGGGTGCGATCATGTCGAAGCGGATGCCAGAAGCAACGGCTTCCGGGGTCAGGCTCTTATAATCGAAATCCAAATGGCTGACCGAAGCGTCGATAAGAAGCGCATCGACCGGCTTCAGGTTGAGCTCCGCCTCGAAGCCCCTCATCTCAGCCCGCCCCGCATTGATGGGCACGGAAGCAGGCGCAGTTCCCTGGAACCGCTGGTTCAGGATGAGCTGGATGTCGTTATATTTGTTCAGGAATGCCGAGAGGTTCAGGCGCACGCGCCGGTCGAAGAAATCCAGCTTGGTGCCGACCTCGAAGGCTTTTAGCGTCTCGGGGAAGAACGGCACCACCTGTTGGACGAAGAAGGGGCGTGGGTTAATGCCGCCGCCCTTGAACCCGGTCGAGAATGTCGCATAGGTCATGATGTTGCTGGACCAGCGATAGTCCGCGCTCAGCCGGTAATCCCATCGTGAGGCGGAATATTTGAAGGTCTGGCCATTGAGCGCGCCAAGAGGGAAGGCCGCCGGTAGAAAGGAGGCTCGACCGAAGGTAAAATCCTTGCTTTCGTCGGTGTAGCGAAGTCCGCCCGACAGCGTGAACCTGTCGAACGGATGCACTTCGACATGGGCGAAGCCGGACTTGCTGTCTGAAGGGATGCGGTCCTTGCCAGCATAGAAGTTGTTCGCAGGCGCGAGGAAGTCGATCACGGAATCATATCGACCTTTCGCATCGAAATAAAAGCCGCCGATGGTATAATTCAGGACGTCATCGAAGGCCGCGCCGGTCAGACGCACTTCCTGGCTGAAGGAGCGGAAGCCCAACCCGAATGCCTGTGTAGCGAAGGCATAGGGCGATCCATCGAGATCCAGACCGTAATTGGCGGAATATTTCCTGTAGGCGGTAATCGACGTCAGCTTGAGGTCGTCGGACAGTTCGTAGTCGACCTGCCCCGAGACACCCCATCCCTTGTAGCCGTTGCGGTCGCTCACCACGAGGTTGCGCGATGTGTCGGCGAAGTTCCCATAATTGACGTAACGGGCGCCCTGGAGGAACTGGCTCATGTCGACGCCAGCGGCGACCGGTGCCAGCGCCGCATTGTTCACAGCCGAGATGCGGGTGCCGGCGACCTCGCTATTGTCGCGGGTCCAGTCAGCGATGACCAATATTTCGAGACGTTCGGAGGGCCTGATGCTCAGCGACCCGCGAAGCCCCTGAAAATCCTGGCCGCCCAGCCTGCCCAGCTGGCAGCTCGCCCCGGACTGAGCCTGGCGAGGGACGCCCGACCCGGGATTGAGGCAGCCGAAGTCCATGCGGCGGACATGGCCCTGGCGACTTTTGTAAACGCCCGCGAGGCGCAACGCCACCTTGTCCTCGATGATGGGCACATCGACGCTCGCGCGGAAATCCAGCCGGTCAAAATTGCCGACGGTCGCCTCTACAAACCCTTCGCCAGTGCCTCGTGGCTTGCGCGAGTAAAGCTTTACCGCTCCGCCGATCGAATTCTTGCCGGCAAGCGTACCCTGTGGTCCACGCAGGATTTCGACCCGATCAAGATCCAGGAGATCGAGCTGCGCCCCATAAACAGTAGGATAATAGACGTCATCGACGTAGAGGCCGACGCCCGGTTCGTAAGCGAAATTATTGTCAAATTGCCCGACGCCGCGAATGGATAGCGCTGCGGTGTTGCCATAAGCGCTCACCGACTGCCTTATGGTAACGTTCGGCGCGGTCTGTGCAATGTCGGACAGCCCGGTCTGGCTGCGTGCCTCCATCATCTCGGCGTTCATCGCGGTGATTGCGATCGGTGTGTCCTGAAGATTCTGGGCACGGAACTGTGCGGTCACCACGATATCCGAGGCGGTTGCCTCCTGTGCCGCCTGGGGGGTGGTTGCGTCCTGCGCAAGCGCCGTCCCCGAAACGGTTGCCAGTACCAGACTGGCAAGAGATGCATTTCGCATGAAATGTGAGATTTGGTCGGTCGCCATATCGCTCTCCCCTGTTTTCAGAATCTGGGGAGAAGCTAGACCGGCCGACCTGTCCGGTCAAGTAAAATGATTGAGCTAAAAAAGTGCGGAAGAAACGCATTATAATACAGCGTTCTAGCACTTCTAAGTCGGAGAGCCTACCAGCGATGCCAACATGTACGGTCATTTAGTCCAGTGGCACGCGCCAGATGTCTCCATATTCTGCTTCCGTCAAATATGCCCAGCCATTCTTGACGGCCAGGTTCGTCACGAAGTCGCCCGCGCCTTTTGGAAGCGACACCGACTGAAGGAGATTTCCGGCCGAATCCGAGCGGCCCAACGACCCGCCGCCAAACTGCGCCCACAAGAGCCCACCGTCGCTGCTGAGCACCATGCCGTCAGGCCCGAGGCCTCCTGTCGTCCTGACATGCACGAATGTTGACTTCATCGCTTCCCGATTGGTCACAGAAGGGATCATGAGGATAGACTTGTCGGTGAACTGGCCGACAAAGACGTAATTGGGATCGGATGACATGGCGATGCCATTGGGGAAGGAAAGGCCCTGCGCGACAACCGACATCTGCCCATTGGCTGCCAGGTAGAGGAGGCGCCCTTTCCTGTCCGTGGCAGAAGAGCCATTCGGTTCGGTGATATAGGCGCCGCCAGCATGATCAAATGCCAGATCGTTCAATCCTTTCAAGGGCTGGCCATCGAGGGAGTCGGCAATGACGCTCAACGCCTTTGAGTGCACGTCCAGCGCCAGAAGGCCCTTTTTGTTGTCCGTGATGAAAAGCCGCCCATCCTTGTGAAAGCGGGCGCCGTTAGGTGCTCCGCCAGTATTGGCGACGACCTCGCACGTCCCTTCCTTTACACGGAAGATATTCGCGCTCTTGAGATCCACGACCCACAAATACCCCTCCGTGTCGAACACTGCTCCTTCAAGAAAGCCTCCACAGTGGGCGACTTTCTCGACTTGCCTGGCTGGGACCTGCGCCGATGCAGCGCCAAGAAATGTGAGCGATGCCGCCAGAACCGCCATGATGTTCATCTTTACCTGCCTTCAACTTTTAGGAGTGGGGTGCGGAGGGAGCCAGACACATTTCGGCCGAAGGCCGGCTTTCATCGGGATCATCAAGCCCTTCCGCTCCATCTATTGATCAGACAATCGATCGTTCGCGACTTAAGGGCAGCAGTACGACCGGTCAGGTCCTTGCTACTCCATATGCAGCTATGATCGCAAGAGAGATGTGCGGACAAGTGGATGCGTGGCCTGCGACATCGTTCATTGCCGTTCCCGCGGGGCCTTCGCGCTTGGAATCCGCCGCTGGGTGTCACCAACTTAACCTTGAAGATGCTGGTTTGTCCTGCCTAGTTCAGTCTAGCGTGCAATTCTCCATCAGGGCAAGCTTCTGGCGCGAGCCTCGGAGCAAGCCCGCCAGGCAGCAAGAACGCCAGTTCATCATCTGCGGGTGGCCGTACGAACCCGACGCCGAGCTATCACGTCGAAAGGCGGCGCAGCAGTGGGAAAGCACTCGCCCGTCTTCCCGGCCGCGGCTTGTTGTTGCCTGGATAACCTTAGCGTGCCCACCTCACCGCTTTCCTCCCCCTGACCGTCACCAACGGTCTCCTCAAGCTGTATAAGAGTCCGGCAAACTTGACCGGACTTATTGGGTGCTGACCGGCCGCTGCAATTGGTGGCCTTGAGGGCGTCTTTGGCAGCCGACACTCCAGTCTTTTTCAATAACTGGGCGATGCGCCTGAAGGGAGTGCTGCGCCCGATCTTTTTTAAGCGGTGTTCATGCGTGCGGCAAATAGCCAACAGGCGTTACGGCTCATCAATTCGGATAGCCCGAAACTTAGTGATGACCTTGTGTGGCGGCAGGCGCGTAAAGTCGTGGTCCTTCTGCCAAACGATGACCTGCGGACCTTGTCTCGCCTTCCGAGCAAAGGTGGATCCTTCAAGTGGAGACCTGCTTCGGCTCTACCAGGACCCAATGGAAAAGAAGCGCCGCGCATTCTTAATCCATCGGGCCGATGAATTGAGCTATCTCCATCTATCAGCTGCTTAGGATCAGCATTGCGACCGCGGAATGTCCTATGATCAAGGCGCTACCCCATACCGGCTCTCGGGTTGGTGCCGCGCGATGATGAAGACCGCAACCTGTCGCGTGAGCCATCGAAAAAGAAGAAGCGGTCGTCTGGATCGTCCGCCTCCGGCGCCAAAATCAGGATTGTGAACTTTCGAACTCAAGGCATTGTTGGAATAATCCTCACAATTTTAAACTTCGAAATGATGCCTTTCCCAGGTCTAGGCTTGGCGGTACGGCTTTCACCCTCCCCTTGCCGACGCCGATAGATTGCGGAAGCCCAACGCTGGTCCCCTCATGGCAAATGTTCGAGCAGTCAGGAAAATTGTTAGTGCCGAAGGCGCGCGCCATCAGTTGGTAGAGGAACGTTGCTTCATTGGCGCGGCCAGAGCAGTAGAACTCTGCCTAATTCGGATCGGCGAGCCGTCGCAACCCGGCGCCTACTCGTTCAGACTTCTTCACCGGTTTGATTGGAAGGAGCTCTGCCCGGCCTTGATCTCGAGGAATGGTTGTGAATTCTCATAGGCGCGGGCTATGAGGGTCACTTGTGCTGATCTATAGGTCGCTCATGCAGACACGGCTCGTCGAATATTTTCTGGCGCTCGAGCGCGAAGGTCACTTCGCGCGCGCCGCGGCATCCTGCAATGTTTCGCAACCGAGCCTCTCGGCTGGCATTGCATCGCTCGAGGAACAGCTCGGCAAGAGGCTGATACGGCGCGATCGCAAATTCGTCGGTCTAACGGCTGAAGGCGAGGCAATTCTTCCCTGGGCTCGTCAGCTGGTCGCGGCCGCTGAGGCGATGGAGCACGCCGCCGAATCAACTCGAGGCCCGCTCAAGGGCGAGTTGCGGCTCGGATGCATCCCTGCGGCCATGCCTGTAGTAGGCAGCCTGGTCGAAGCAATGTTTAGCCGCCATCCCGGGCTCAACATCTCAGTGCGCGCGCTGACTTCCAGACAGATCGAACGAGATCTCGCCGCTTTCGAACTGGATGCTGGGATAACCTATCTCGACTTCGAGCCGCCCGCACACGCGCTTTCCGTGGCGCTTTATTCCGAGCGAACCATGCTTGTGAGCGCGGTCGGCGGGATCCCGATTTCCGACCCGCTTGGCTGGGCTGACCTTGCGCAACTGCCGCTCTGTCTTCTGCACCAAGGGATGCAAAACCGCCGTATCCTTGATTCCCGCCTCGCTGAGCGGGGCCTTGCACTCCAGCCTCGTGTCACGGCTGATAGCTATATAGCGCTACTTGGCCTTGTGCAGCATGGCCGGCTCTGCTCCATCATCCCGGATAGTCATGCCGCTTTGCTGAAAGGCCTGGAGTGGGCGCGGACTTACGAGTTGCCCGACATGGTGGAAGGCAGCAGGGTGGGCGTGATCGTAGCCGATAGCGCGCCGCTCGGCCAACTGGCGCAGGCAGTGTTGAGTGTAGCGCGGGAGCTCCGGCTTCCTCCAGAGTTCCGTAGCACCTGATAGCCTCACCCTATCATTCATAGCTCAGATCGATTTGACGCGCCTCTTCAATGCCGCAACATAGCGAGAAGAAAATAGCCGCGAGGGCGGGGTGGAATGGACGAGTTTATCAGTGCCTGGACGCTGCGGCATGGCAGCTCACGCGACAGGCTGCTGCCGTTGCTTCACGCCATCCAAGAGGAGGGCGGCTACATCAGCGATGCCCTCGTCCCGGCCATCGCGAAGGCGCTCAATATTTCGCGCGCGGACGTGCATGGCGTCATCACCTTCTATCATGATTTCCATCGCGCGCCGCCAGCCCACCATGTGGTGAAGCTGTGCCGCGCCGAGAGCTGTCAGGCACGCGGAGGAGCGGAAATCGAAGCGCAAGCGGCGCGGCGGCTTGGCGTGGCCATGGGCCAGACCCGAACCGACGGACAGGTGAGCCTGGAGCCAGTCTATTGCCTCGGCCTTTGCGCGATCGGTCCCAATGCGCTGGTGGACGGCCGTCCGGTGGCGCGCATTGATGCAGCCGCGCTGGAGCGGATCGCGATCGAGGTGGCGGCATGACGCGCGTGTTCATCAGCCGCGACATGGCCTCAGTCGCGCTTGGCGCGGACGATGTAGCGCGGGCTTTCTCCAATACGGGCTGCGAGGTGATCCGCACCGGTTCGCGCGGGCTATTTTCGATCGAGCCCCTTGTGGAGGTGGAAACGGCCGAGGGGCGGATCGGCTATGGTCCGGTGGGACCAGCGGATGCTGCTGCCGTGCTCGATGGTACGCACGCCAATATGCTTGGCCGCGTGGAGGAATTGCCCTTCTTTGCCGGGCAGCAGCGCTTCACCTTTGCCCGCTGCGGTATCGTCGATCCGCTAAGCCTTGCCGACTATGCCGCCACAAGTGGCTGGACAGGGCTAGAAGCAGCGCGCGCCATGTCGCAGCAGGCGGTGGTGGATGCCGTCAAGGCCTCGGGTCTGCGCGGACGCGGCGGCGCGGGCTTCCCGACCGGCATCAAGTGGCAGACTGTGCTGGATGCGGCCTCCTCCACAAAGTTCATTGTTTGTAATGCCGATGAGGGCGACAGCGGCACCTTTGCCGACCGCATGCTGATGGAGGGCGATCCCTTTTGCCTGATCGAAGGCATGGCAATTGCCGCTCATGCCGTCGGAGCGCGCCATGGCTACATCTATATCCGCAGCGAATATCCCTACTGCATCACCACGATGCGCGCCGCGATCGACGCCTGCGCGCATCTGATCGCGCCCTTCACGCTGGAGGTGCGCGAAGGGGCCGGGGCCTATGTCTGCGGCGAGGAGACGGCGCTCCTCGACAGTATCGAGGGCAAGCGCGGCCAGGTGCGCGCCAAGCCGCCGCTGCCCGCCTTGCAGGGGCTGTTTGGCCAGCCCACGGTCATCAACAATGTGCTGAGCCTGGCCGCCGTGCCATTCATCCTGACGGAAGGGGCAGAGGCCTATGCGGCGGTCGGCTTTAGCCGGTCGCGCGGCACCATGCCGGTGCAGCTTGCCGGTAATGTGAAGCATGGCGGCCTTTACGAGATCGGCTTTGGCATCACGCTCGGCGAACTGGTGAATGACATTGGTGGTGGGACCGCGAGCGGCCGCCCGGTCCGCGCGGTACAGGTGGGTGGACCGCTAGGTGCTTATTTCCCGCCAAGCATGTTCCATCTGCCTTTCGACTATGAAGCTTTCGCCCAGGCGGGAGGACTGATCGGCCATGCCGGGATCACCGTCTTCGACGACAGTGTCGATATGGCGCATATGGCGCGCTTTGCGATGGAGTTCTGTGCAGCCGAAAGCTGCGGCAAATGTACGCCCTGCCGCATCGGATCGACGCGCGGTGTCGAGATCATGGACAGGATCATGGCGCGCAGGGAGCAGGGGTCGCCGCGGGCTAATCCAGCGCTGCCCGGCGGCCTTGCCAAGGCACTCTATTCGCGTTCACCCTCGCCCATGCAGCAGACGGTGGAGCAGGAGATCAGCTTGTTGCGAGATCTCGCCGATACGATGAAATTTGGTTCGCTCTGCGCGCTGGGGGGCTTTACGCCCTATCCGGTGCTGAGCGCGCTCGACCATTTCCCCGAGGATTTCGGCGCCACCGCGCCTGCTAAGGAAGCTGCGGAATGACCTTCTCCCGCGAAGCCGACCGTGGCACCCCGCCTGCCATCGCGACGGCCAAGTCCGTCACGCTCACCATCGACGGCGAGCGCGTCACCATGCCCGAGGGCACCAGCATCATGCGCGCAGCATCGCTGACCGGCTGCTCCATTCCCAAGCTCTGCGCCACCGACAGCGTCGAGAGCTTCGGTTCCTGCCGCCTGTGCCTGGTCGAGGTGGAAGGGCGGGGCGGCTATCCCGCTTCCTGCACCACGCCGGTGGCGGAAGGCATGGTGGTGCGCACCCAGACCGATCGGCTGAAGCAGCTGCGGCGCGGGGTGATGGAGCTCTATATCTCCGACCATCCGCTCGACTGCCTGACCTGCGCCGCCAATGGCGATTGCGAACTGCAGGATCAGGCGGGCGCGGTGGGCTTGCGCGACGTGCGCTACGGCTATGACGGTGCGACGAACATGGGCCAGCCCAAGGATCAGTCGAATCCCTATTTCGACTTCGATCCGAGCAAGTGTATCGTCTGCTCGCGCTGCGTGCGCGCCTGCGAGGAGGTGCAGGGCACCTTCGCGCTGACGATCGAGAATAAGGGCTTTGCGTCCAAGGTTTCGCCGTCGCAGGGGGAGGATTTTCTCGGCTCGGAATGCGTGTCCTGCGGCGCGTGCGTGCAGGCCTGTCCGACAGCGTCCCTGATCGAGAAGAAGGTGGTCGAAACCGGCACGCCCGATCGCGCGATCGTCACTACCTGCGCCTATTGCGGCGTGGGCTGCACCTTCCGCGCCGAGATGCGGGGCGAGGAACTGGTGCGCATGGTGCCGTGGAAGGATGGCAAGGCTAATCGCGGCCACAGCTGTGTGAAGGGCCGCTTCGCATGGGGCTACGCCCAGCATCAGGACCGTATCCTCAATCCCATGATCCGCGCGTCGGTCGATGAGCCCTGGCGTGAGGTGACATGGGAAGAGGCGATCGCCCACACCGCAGCGGAGTTCCGCCGCATTCAGGCGAAATACAGCACACGCAGCATCGGCGGGATCACGTCGAGCCGCTGCACCAATGAAGAGACCTTCCTTGTCCAGAAGCTGATCCGCCAAGGGTTCGGCAACAATAATGTCGATACCTGCGCGCGGGTGTGCCACTCGCCCACCGGCTACGGCCTCAGCAAGACTTTTGGCACATCGGCGGGTACGCAGGACTTCGATAGCGTGATGAAGGCCGACGTGATCCTCGTCATCGGCGCTAATCCGACGGACGGGCATCCGGTCTTCGCCAGTCGGATGAAGAAGAGGCTCCGGCAGGGCGCAAAGCTGATCGTCATTGATCCGCGTCGCACCGACCTCGTGAAGTCGCCCCATGTCGAGGCGGAGCATCATCTTCCGCTGCGCCCAGGCACCAACGTCGCCATGCTGACCGCACTCGCCCATGTCATCGTGACCGAAAAGCTTTATGACGAGGCTTTCATTCGCGAGCGATGCGACTGGGACGAGTTCCAGGATTGGGCCGATTTCGTCTCCGAGCCCAGCCGCTCGCCTGAGGCAATCGAGCCGTTGACCGGGGTGAAGGCGCAGGAGGTGCGCGCGGCCGCGCGGCTTTATGCCACAGGTGGCAATGGCGCGATCTACTATGGCCTGGGCGTCACGGAGCATAGCCAGGGCAGCTCGACCGTGATGGCGATCGCCAATCTCGCCATGGCAACCGGCAATGTCGGGCGCGAGGGCGTGGGCGTGAACCCGCTGCGCGGCCAGAATAATGTCCAGGGAGCCTGCGACATGGGGAGCTTCCCCCATGAATTTTCCGGCTACCGCCATGTGTCGGACAATGCCACGCGATCGCTGTTCGAGCGGGCCTGGGGCGTGCCACTGGACCCGGAACCTGGCTTACGTATTCCCAACATGCTGGACGCGGCGACTGACGGGACCTTCAAGGGGATCTTCATCCAGGGCGAGGACATCCTCCAGTCGGACCCCAATACCCATCATGTCGCGGCGGGGCTAGCGGCGATGGAATGCGTGGTCGTGCAGGACCTTTTCCTCAATGAAACCGCCAATTACGCCCATATCTTCCTACCGGGCTCTACCTTCCTCGAGAAGGACGGGACCTTCACCAATGCCGAACGGCGCATTCAGCGCGTACGCAAGGTGATGGCGCCACTGAACGGCTATGCGGACTGGGAGATCGTGCAGTTGGTAGCGAAGGCCATGGGCCTCGATTGGAATTACAGTCATCCATCCGAGATCATGGACGAGATCGCCGCGCTCACGCCGACTTTTGCAGGGGTGAATTACGACCGGCTAGAGGCGGAAGGATCGTTGCAATGGCCCGCCAATGAGGCCGCTCCCGATGGTACGCCCATCATGCACATCGACAGGTTCGTTCGCGGCAAGGGCAAGTTCGTGGTGATCGACTATGTGCCGACTGACGAGAAGACAGGCCCCCGCTTCCCGCTGCTGCTCACCACCGGCCGCATCCTCAGCCATTATAATGTCGGCGCGCAAACGCGGCGCACCAGCAATACGGCCTGGCATCCCGAAGACCGGCTCGAAATCCATCCGAGCGACGCGGAGAACCGGGGCCTTAAGGATGGGGACTGGGTGACGCTGCGCAGCCGGGCAGGCGAGACGACGCTCCGCGCGCTCATCACCGAACGGGTCGCGCCGGGCGTGGTCTATACGACCTTCCACCATCCTGAGACGCAGGCGAACGTCATCACCACCGACTATTCTGACTGGGCCACCAATTGTCCCGAATATAAGGTTACAGCGGTTCAGGTCAGCCTCTCCAATGGCCCGAGCGACTGGCAACAGGAATATGCCGAGCAGGCCAAGCTCAGCCGGCGCATCGCGCCTGCGGAAGCGGCGGAGTAGGGGGACTGGCATGAACGAGGATGGCCATGTCATGTCGACCACCGAGCGCCTGGTCTATATGGCGCATCAGATTGCCCGCAATTTGGCCCCGATGGGTGAGGAGAGGGCAGCACTTGCGCTCAGCGAGCATCTCACCAGCTTTTGGGATCCTCGGATGAAGGCTCAGATCATCGCCATCGCCCGCGAGCAGCCCGAGAGGCTGTCTGCAACTGTCGCTGCCGCTGTAGCGCTGATGGCGCAGCACGGCCGCGCTGAACAGCCCGATCCTGCGCTGTTCAACGCTGTCAATGAGGCAGGGCATTGCGACGCGGGGTGAACCCGGGCGAGCGGGACCAGATCTGCGGCAACAGCGAGAGCCTCGCTTATATGCCGTTCGAGCGGCTTGAGCGGGATGGCGGTACGCGTTTGATTGATCGGGCGGTGCCGGAAGAGGTACCGGTTGCGATCGAGTTCAATGGCATCGGCTATGCCGTTCTCATGGCGACGCCCGCGGATATTGAAGACCTGGTCTGTGGCTTCGCGCTCGGGGAACGGCTGAATACGCCGGACGAGCGCCCGCTAGATGTCGATGTCCATCGCACCGAATATGGGATTGTGGCGCGCGCCACTCTGCCACCAGCGCAAACGGGACTGCTGCTGGACCGTGTGCGCCATCGCGCAACGGACTCTTCTTGCGGTATCTGCGGGATCGAGAATCTCGAGCGGGCGATAAGGCCGCTTCCCAGGGTCACAGCGCAGTCCTACGCTGGGCGGCAGACTATTTTCCGCGCACTGGATGCGCTGCGTGATCATCAGCCGCTCAATCGTGTCACCGCCGCGGCTCATGCTGCCGCACATGTCGATAGCGAGGGACGCATCGTTGAGGTCCGGGAGGACGTCGGGCGACATAATGCTTTTGACAAGCTCATCGGCGCGATGTGGCAGAGCGGCACCAGCTGGAGCGGCGGCTTTGCCCTTCTATCGTCTCGTTGCTCCTATGAACTTGTGGAGAAGGCAGCCATTGCAAACTGCCCGCTACTCGTCACCATATCCGCCCCTACCCAACTTGCCACAGCGCGTGCAGCTAGCGCAGGGTTAATGCTGGTAGTCCTCGCCAGAGCAGATTCTTTATTAACAAACAGCTTGCTGTTTACGGACACTAGTTTTTCAGCCAACAAAACTTTATGGTATGATCTTCAACAATGCCGCGGCGCGTCACAGAAAATATGAAGATTCAAGGGCATAAGTGGTCATGGACTCCATTATGTGATTACTCGAGGTTCGAGTCCATCAACAAGACGGGTGCCGTTTCCGACCAGCATCAAACTCAACTTCATTCGCCGTTCGTCACGGCTGTATCTATATCCCGCTTACGGCGGATGGGCTCAGGAAGACGAAACTATTCTGTACTGCGGCCGTGTGATCCACGCTCTCATTTGATCGTCCAAACTGGTCATGTCCTGAGAATTGGAATGACGGGCGGAAATGGGTCAGGCGACGGCGCAGATCCCAGTTCCTATGAGCATTCAAGAAGAGAGCAGCTGTGACGCAGCGTTGGATCTTCGGGAATGGTTGGGTTATTCACAGTGCAAGCGAGCAATGACATCGCTTCGCTCTTGTATCGCGGGTCATAGCAATGCTGAACGCCTCGATCTGATCCTGCAATTTTGTACATGACGGCCTCTCATGCATAGTTTGTAAAATCATGAGTGCATAAACGGGTCGTTCGCCGCGAAAAAGGGTCTTCTCTGGCTCGTTCGGTCAGAGGCGCTAGGGGCGCAATCAGGGTGTAATGGGTCAGGTCCGATCTAAGACTCGCTGAATTTAATTTTTGGAAATATCCTGACGGCGTTCACAGCAGCAGGAAATTGGCTTTAGCAAGGCATTCGTCCCATTCAGCCGCGCCGTCTGAACCCACGGTTATTCCGGAGCCAAGGCCCAGCTTTCCTGCTTGTTCATCCTTCGCAACAACTAGTGTCCGGATCGCCACATTGAACGCGCAGGCACCGTTCGGTGCGAAGAAGCCGATCGCCCCGGTATAAATGCCGCGTGGGGTTCGCTCGATGCGGGAGATGATCTCCCGGGAGCGCAGCTTGGGCGCACCCGTTATTGAGCCGCAGGGAAAGAGGTTTCTAATGATGTCGATGCTGTCTCGGCCGGGCAGTAAACTCGCCCTAATCGTGGAGGTCATCTGAAAGATAGTTGGGTATGCCTCGACTTCAAATAGTGAGGGAACGACAATAGAGCCGACCCTGCTCACTAGACTGAGATCATTCCGTATCAAATCAACAATCATCAGATTTTCTGATTGGTCTTTGGAACTGGCGCGCAGTTGCCGCGCCGCCTCTCGGTCACGCGCCGGCGAGGCTTGGCGCTTGGCCGTGCCCTTCATCGGCTTCGACCAGATATCGCCCGTGGCCGATGCTGCGACCATCAGCTCGGGCGAAAAAGAAAGAAAGTGATGCCGGCCATTGTGAAGCAGCCCACCCCAGCCGGCCGCCTGCGAACGGCGCAGCCGCGAATAATGCGCGAACGGATGGTCGGGAACCGCGACCCGACTCTGATAGGTGAAGTTCGCCTGGTAAATGTCGCCAGCCTCGATAAAACCGATGATCTCGCTGACGGCGGCTAGATAATCCGATCGTGCGAGGTCCGGCATCAGGTTCAGCCGCGCGCTGGTCGGCGGCGGCAACCATGCCTTGGGATTCAGCAGCAGCGGGGCGGAAAAAATTGCCATCCAAAGCAGGGGTTCCCGTGAGGCGCTTTCCAATCCTGCGCTCTTTCCCGCAGGATCGAACGCATTGCCAGCCTCATAGGTCAAATACCCGGCGACATAGTATCCGGCAGCAAGCGCCGCGCGTGCACGTTCGAGCGCAGGGGCAACGTCATCCGCTGCAAATGCTGTGATGATTCCGAGGGGCTCCTGGAACAGATAGGCGGACCCACCATCCCGTGCATCATCCAGCAGCAGAAAGGGTGATCCGTCGGGCGGCGACGGGCGCCGCCGGCAATCTACGTTCAGGTTGGTGTCCCCCCATCCTCTAGGACACAGAAGCAGTTCGAGGGGCGCGTGCAGTGTCATTTCCGTACCTCAAAGATGCCGCAGTACCGCCGTTCCATTAGCCATCTTTAGAGTCCAGCCGCGTTAACTCAAAGCGGAGAGATCGGACTCAAAAAGAGTGGAAATTTTGTTTAACAGGTCGATTTTCTATTCGAGCTCTACTTAAAAACCGGGAGAGGGTCCCAGAAACGCGGGCAGCCGTCGACCGATCGGTCTGATCCGATTGTACGCGTCATCCGACCTCCTTTGACAGGAGTCACCCTCCTTTTCCATGCACGCTCGCGTTTGCAACTGTCTGCCAATCGCGCACAGACAGCATTATTGCAATCCCTCGAGCAGTTTCGGAAACGATCATTTGGGTCATCATAGTCGCATTCAGAGCATGAAAAGACTATGGTTGATAGGAAAGCCATTCGCGGACCGCCTGGTTGAACCGCTCTGGTTCTTCCGTTGGCGCCATATGGCCGGCATTCTCGATCACGCGAAGTTGCGCACCAGGAATTTGGTCAATAATCTGTTGATGCTGGTCCACTGGCGACCACTCATCGTCCCGTCCCACAATGGCGAAGGTGGGGCAACGAATCTTCGGCAAAATAGCGCTCGGGTCAGGACGCGACAGAAGGGCCGCGATTTGCGCCTCATAGGTTAATACGCCCGCCTTCACCGCCATCGCATGCAGCATTGCGAATAGTTTGGGATCGGAACGATGCGCCGAACCGATCATTGGCGGAAGCCATGCGTCAACGAGTGCGCCGCTTCCGTGCCGTCGTCCCAGATCGAGCAGGGCGTGCCGCTTTTCAGCCTCCCCCGGCTTGGGCACATGGATTCCCGTATCAGCAAGGGCAAGACGTGTAACCCTTGCGGGTGCGATGCGCATGATTTCCAGCGCCACTCGGGCGCCCATCGAATGCCCGAGCAACGCGCATCGTTCAGGCATTTGTTTGAGGGCATATTTCGCCATGTCGACAATGCGAATCGCGCCGCCATAGAAGCCGCTCACGACTGATGCGTTGAAAGCTTGTAGCTGGTTCTGAAACATGCACGCGTCACAAAGCAGTCCCGGAAGTATAACCAAATGCTCCGACATGACCTCTCCAGCAATTGTCCCTTTTGAAAAGTCGATATTTGGAATGTACCCCTTGCGCTAGAGAGAAATAGACAGCGACATGAAAGAGGATTCTCGAGGATCCTAAACGGCTGATTCCTATATGCTCATCCCCCAGGAATCGGCATCGTGGTGGCCGGAAATCCAAGCTCGAGCCCAGGCCCCAGTCACCCGACCGCAATGAAGGTCGAGTTGCCGCGAGATCGGAAACCCTTTAGCCAAGTCTTGCTTGTTCGAAACAGGCGCCTCCAGTTCGAAACTGCTGTTCGGGACACAAATTCTGTTAGACCTAATGCCGATTTATAGGTTCGCTGTCCCGGTCCGCTTTATTCCAGCGATCCGACACGCCGTGCTCTGCATGTTGAAGTTCTTTTAAACTAATCAATGTTCACGGGGATCTCCGTACGTGGGCCGCGTGTAGCAGCGGCGCGAATGAGCTGCTCATGGGGGGCTACGAACGCCGAAAGGGTGCTGACATCGACCACGATGGTCAGGGGGGCGCGGCAAGCGAGAGTATCGTTGATTGCGTTTGAGCGCACAGCCATGACCTTGCAGATTTCGCTGGCGGCGCCAACGGCTGCGGTGACTTAAGCCTGTCGTCGCTCCAGCGTCATGTAGCGCACGCGATTTTTTCTTACCCGCGGCGGGGTACGAGAGCAGCTTTAGGAAAGCTGCATAAATCCGCGGTTTTCGGCTGACTGTGTTCTGACGGATTTTGGACCCACGCGGTTTTGGTACCGCAATCCAGAGTACCGATGCGACGGGCTGAAGCTGGGTACTGCACGAGTAACAAGAACATCGAAGATCGAGTAATTTAACATAATTACTATTATCAATCCGAAATTTTGTAAGCGGTGGATTCTAAATCGAAGTGCGAAAATCAGGGACATACAGGGGCTTAACCCCTTTCCAGCGCCTTTGGCACGGCGTTGCGGCTCATACCGTCGTTGACCAGCTTCCTGGAGTCTTGTCCTTCACCCCCGACCAACTGGGCTTATCGTCTCCGCACATTGAAATCGATTGATTGTCCGGAAACCGGGCGGGAATGCTGTCCAGCAGGGTCAGTTTCCGATAGTAAATGAACCCGCTCTGCCTGGTACTCGCCCCACGCGAGGGCCTCTCTGCACAGGCACTGGTAGCCGGCCGAACGAGCCACACTGCACCAGAAGAGGTGCTCCAGGGTTTCTGTATATCCCATTGACATATCCCAAGCAGTCCCTAAATTGCAGCTATTCTCAGACAATCCTGCAGGAGGGTAGAGTGGAACAAGGTTCTGTATTTCAGACCAACAGGAGCCAAGCAGTGCGTTTGCCAAAGGCTGCCGCCCTCCCCGACGACGTGAAGCGAGTTGATGTTATAGCCTTAGGTCGAACGCGTATCATCACCCCTGCAGGTGAGGGTTGGGACAGCTGGTTTGAAGGCGAAGGTGTCACTACTGACTTCATGTCAGAACGCGAGCAGCCGGCAGATCAGACCCGCGAGCCCTTCTGATGCTGAAGTTCATGCTGGATACCAACATCTGCATTTTCACTATCAAGAACCGGCCTCAGGAGGTGCGGAGCGCTTTTAAGCAGCATCAGGGCCAAATGTGCATCAGTTCTGTCACGCTGATGGAGTTGATTTATGGCGCGGAAAAATCCTCTAATCCAGAGCGCAATTTGGCAGACGTGGAGGGCTTTGCGGCGCGTTTGGAGGTGCTCAACTATGGCCGGGAAGCAGCTGCGCACACTGGACAGCTTCGTGCCGAACTTTCGCGAGCTGGGACGCCTATAGGCCCCTATGACCAGATGATTGCGGGACATGCTCGATCGGCGGGTTTAATAATTGTCACAAATAATCAGCGGGAATTCGAGCGCGTCCCGGGACTTCGAGTTGAAGACTGGGTCGCGAGTTCCGATTGACGGATCATCATGTCGCGATAGGGACAACGCGACAAATTTTAGAGTGTGTGGCACAACTGCCATTTTATGCAACGATGCCCTTCACCAGTCAAATTGGAGCAACTCCCATGGCGGTGCAAATAACGATCACGCCCAACGGTCGGATGAGCCTGCCGGTCGAGATCCGCAGGCGGCTTGGCCTTACTCGAGGCGGCGCCCTACTGGTTGAGGAGACCGAAAACGGGGTAATCCTGCGCACTGTCACACAGTCGATCGCCCATGCTCAAGCGCTGGCCGAGCAATATACCGGTCATAATCGGGAGGCTTCCGTCGATGCCTTCCTCGCCCGCCGCCTCGAGGAATCCGGCGAGTGAGCGAAACGGTGCTCGACGCCTCGGCGCTCTTGGCCCTGCTCCGGAACGAGCCCGGCGCGGCGAAGGTCGCTGACGCCATTGCCAACGTGCGCATGTCGAGCGTCAACTACGCAGAGGTGGTCAGCCATTTCATTCGTGCCGGCATGCCTGCCGATCAGGTCGATGCCATGCTCCGGCCGCTGCCGATGAACGTTGTCGCGGCCGATCAGGCGCTGGCGACGATCGCAGGAGGATTGCACGCCGCGACGGCGCAGGCCGGCCTGTCGCTCGGCGGGCGGTTTTGCCTGGCGCTCGCCCGTCGCGATGGCCTTCCCGCACTTACTGCAGATAAGCAGTGGTGCACCGTCGCAGATGCCGTGGGAGTCAACGTCTCCGTTGTCCGCTGATTGCGATGGGCACCCCTGGCGCTGGTAGGCGCCGCGAGCAGGCTACATCGCAGTCCCGGTGCTTAAGCAGCCAGCCCCTGCAAGAATGATGCTTCGAAGAAAGGCCGGTCGTCGGATTGCTGAGGGCAGATCGGCTGCCCTGCTTCCAAGGATCGGTAGATTAAGGCACCCAGTGCCGCTATGCCTAGCGTGATTTGCAAGGAGGCTCAAAAGCGTGAAACGTCATCTCATTGCGGCCGCATTGATGCTGCTTTCCGCTGCTGCCAGCGCCGCCACGCCCATCATCGTGCACCGTGATCCTGGCTGCGGCTGCTGCGAGAAATGGGCAAAGCAGGTGCAAGCCCAACTGGGCCGCCGCGTCACCATAATCGATGACCAAGCAAGAGCCGCTCTCCAACGCGCCCGCGGCGTCCCTGCCACACTCGCCTCCTGCCACACCGCCCTCATCGACGGGATGGTGTTTGAGGGTCACGTTCCGATTGCGGACATGCGCCGTGTTCTTGCCCAGCGACCCAAGGGTGTCCGCGGTTTGGCCGTTGCGGGAATGCCGCTCGGTTCACCCGGCATGGAAGTGCCAGGCCAGCCAAAACAATCTTATGTTGTTACTGCATTTGGCACGGGTGGGACGCGGATTTACGCTCGGCACTAGTCCGGAAATCCTATTCACGCCGCAATGGGCTGTGGCTTCCTAATTCTTTTCCTCCAGAAGTTGGCCCAGCAGGGGCTGGAGCAGCTACTACCTTGCCTAACGCGATTACACCAACACACGCGCAGATGGAGCTACCATAAGCCATGAGCTGGTCAGCGCGCCGCGAGGGCTGGAACCCGCAAAGTGAAGATGCCCGTGACGATGGCGACGTCGATTACTCGAGGGTCATCCACTCGGCCGCATTTCGGCGCCTGCAGGGCAAAACGCAGATCCTGAACCTGGGCGACAGCGACTTCTATCGGACCCGCCTCACACATTCGCTCGAAGTCGCGCAGATCGCAGGCGGTATCGCGCGCCAACTCGCAAAAAGCTTTCCCGATCATCCCGCCTCGGCGCTGCTCCCTGATCGCGGCACCATCCACTCGATCGGCTGTACCCATGATTTCGGTCATCCGCCCTTCGGGCACGGCGGCGAAATCGCGCTGAACTACTGCATGCGCGGCGCTGGCGGTTTCGAGGGCAATGGCCAGACCCTGCGTATCCTCGGCCGACTGGAAAATTTCTCTGAGAAAGCTGGGGCAAACCTTACCCGCAGGACGATGCTTGGCGTTCTCAAATATCCTGTTGCATTCAGCTGGGTGAACAATCCCGACATCCTGCCCGCCCTTCTCGATGCCCCGACCACCATCAAGATCCTCGACGGCCAAGCTTGCAAGCCGCCCAAAAGCTATCATGACAGCGAGCAGGACATCGTAGATTGGGTCTTGGCGCTTCTCTCCGCTTCTGATCGAGAAGCCTTCCAGTCGTACATTTCTCAGCCAGGCAAGCATGGCCGATCGCTTCACAAGTCCTTGGATTGTTCCATCATGGATGCGGCAGATGACATCGCTTACGGCGTTCATGACTTGGAAGACGCAATCGTCCTTGGCTTGGTCACGCGGGACGGCTTTGCGGGCGCGGTACAGGATCGTTGCCCAACCTTCCTCGATGCCCTCAAGGAAAAATATCCGGGGGAAAGTGCGAACGATGTTTTCTCGCTTATGCTCGACGGGCTCTTTGGTGGCGCTGCGTCCCGGAAGCGCTTCATCGGCCGCCTGGTCCATCATTTTCTAACCGCCGTCGAATATGTCGAGCACAAGGAATTTTCAGAGCCGCTCCTGCGCTATCGCGTGCGCGTACGAGATGGACAGCGTCAATTTCTCGATGCGCTCCAGGATTTTGTCGTGCGTGAGGTCATCACCAGCCCCGCCGTTCAGCATCTCGAGTTCAAGGGCCAAGCCATGGTGATTGCCGTCTTTGAGGCGATGCAGGCAGATCCGGTTCGCCTCTTACCACGCGACGAACTTCTGAAGTTTGAACAGGCGGGCGGCGATCTGCGGATCATCTGCGACTATGTCGCAGCGATGACCGATACGCATCTCCTCAAAACATATGAACGGCTGTTTTCTCCGCGAATGGGTTCTGTGTTCGATCGCCTCTAAGCCGAACGGACCGTCAGACGTGTACCGATTGAGGATGGCATCCTACCAGTCCTTGCTCGTTCCGCTGGTGAGTGGCGTCCGCCACCGCAGAAGAAGCCCCGCAGCGGGGAAATACGGCGGGGCTTCCCAGGCTTGCGCCTGCCGGGAATAATAACCGATTGCCAGCGATTCTGCCACATCTCTCGGACAGACTAACGGAGCGAACAGCGAGGCAGGACCTTATCCCAGCTCCGTAGCCCGCATGCAGCTCACTTCACCTCGGAAAAAAAATTATAAGCAAGTTAGTACGGGGATCTTCTACGCAAGAAGAACAGAGATCAGGGACCGGATACTGAAATTCGTACTTCTAAAATGCAATTTCCTGCAATCTAAGACTCGCCGCTCTCACTCTCCTGCCGAAGAGCTTGGCGTTGCTCTAGCAGCCATCATTTCTCAACGCTATGAGGCCGCGCCGTGGGAGATTTCACGACATGCGCTTAAGAAATGGCCGTCCCTCATCTGGACCTTCCCTGTCAAAACTCGACAACGAGATCATCTCGATTTTGCGAACAAACGGCAGGGCGACCAACCAGGACATCGCTGAGCAATTATCGGTATCCGCCGCGACAGTATCGGCGCGCTTGCAGAGGATGGAAGAATCCCGCGCAATGCGCGTCGTCGCGGTCTCTGATTTCGCCGCTTGGGGCTATAACGTCATCATTGCTGTCGGGGTGCGGGTGCAAGGGCGTGACGTTCACAAGGTTGGTAGCGACCTGGCAAAATTCCCTGAGGTCCTGAGCGTAAACGTGATGAACGGGAGTCATGATCTGGAGCTGCTGGTCGCCCTGCACGATTTCTCTGAGGTCCAGGAATTTCTTTATGATCATATTGCCGGCGTCAAAGGCGTTTCCCAGATCGATTCCGGCGTAGCAGTCGATATCCTCAAATATCACTTCAATGTGGTTCCCCTATGACAGATATGAGCCAACACAAGCTGGATGCAATTGACCGTCGAATAGTGGACATATTGTCGCACGATGCGCGCGTTTCGAACCGCTCAATCGCCAAAGACTTGGGTGTTACCGAAGGCACCATCCGGCAGCGGATCAAACGGCTTCAGAAAGATGGGCTGATCCAATTCACGGTCGTCACCGATTTCCGAATGGCCGGCTCCCCCAACCTTTGCATGATGGGCATCGACGCCGATCCCTCTCGTGTGCGCGCAATAGCGGAGCAATTGAAGCGAATTCCCGAGATCAACTGCGTCGTGTTGCTACTGGGCCGCTTCAACATCCTGGCGATGGGCCTATTTACCAACATCGAACAGCTTGACCGCGTAGTAAAGGCAAAGATCCGGCCCTTACCTGGCGTGCAGCGCGTGGAAACGGCAATCTCCGTCCACAACCTCAAATATGAGGCAGGCGTCGCCAAGATCATGCAGAGAGCAGAGCAGGCGGAAGGCCCTGCTCCGGATGCTGCGTCACTTCCAAGCGGCAAGGCGACGCGTTCGCGTCAAAGGCGTAAAGTGCCTGTCTAGGCGACAGCGTCAGGCGCTCGTCCTTCGGAAAGCTACCATATCAGGATCGAGCGGCTTCTCTTGCATTGCTCATGAGAATGCGGGGCCGCCGCGCTTGTAAACTCATCTAGCTAGGCAGATGATAAGTGCTCGACTCACAAGAGGAGCGCGGTATGCAAGTGGAAAGTCAGACCGATCATATCGCCATGCTGGCCCTGATGATGGTTGGCGTACTCATCAAGCGGCTGGACGCTGTGGGCCAGCTTGATGATGGAACGAAACACCAGCTTCATAAACTCGCCTCCGCGGTTCGCATCCATGCTGAAAATGCGGGACATGATGATCTGCATATCCTTTTCGACAATATCGATCGGGCGCTGGGCGCTGCTTCTGAAGCGGCCCCGGGCTGATCAGACTCAATGACCATCGGTGGATAACGCCAAATGCCTCAACTCATTGTCACTACCCGCAAGGGTGCAGAGATCAATATTGTGGAGTCGCGGGAGGTTTCTGTCATGGAAGCCATCCGAGACGCGGGTATCGATGAGGTGCTGGCGCTCTGCGGAGGCTGTTGTTCTTGTGCAACCTGCCATGTTCATGTTGATGAAGATTGGATCGAAAAGCTGCCGCCTATGACCGATGACGAGGGCGATCTTCTGGATAGTTCGGATCACAGAACAGCAACGTCTCGCCTCTCCTGCCAGCTGCCGTTTAGCCAGGCCCTCGATGGCCTGCGGGTGACTATCGCACCGGAGGATTGAAGTTCAGTGGTGGGGCATGACAATGAGCATCGTCATGTGGGATCAGGTCGGAGCAATAAACAGGGATGAAAGGTCGATTGCGCCAGGGGTGCCGCCCCAAGCTCTGTTGCAACGCATAGATTGAGATCGACGGTGGGCTTCGTTCAAGCCGACAGGTCCAAAGGCGAGGTTTCCGAACGGTAGTTTGGGATTTTTCCGGGCCAATGCTGTGTGCATCCTAGACGATATGGTATAAGGCAAAAGTGAGAGAGCCTCAGCAGACAATGCCCTAATGTCACAATTAGCCAAGCTGCGAGCATTGCGACATTTTGAAGTGGCAATCGAAGTTCGCCGAACCCGAACATGCCTTTTGCCACGAGGGCTGCTCGATTGATCGGGCTGTAGATGTGCTCGCAAACTGCTGCTTCATATCGTTTGAGGAATGGAAACTGTCGAACTTCGGCGGTGAACAGAGAGTCACATCAACAACGCAACATTTACATCTCTACAAATATGTTTAAAGGAGGGGCCTTCACTGATTACAGGTCCCTCCTCATGGCAGACGAAAACAAGTCCGACATCACCGCACTCACCGTTCAACTGCTAAGCGCCTTCGTATCGAAGAACACGGTTTCCAGCGAAAGTCTTGCCGAGCTGATCAAGACGACGCGGGCCGCGTTGACCGAAGAGCCCACGCCTGCTGTGAGCGAAACACCGGCACAGGAATTTGTGCCAGCAGTCTCTGTCCGCAAGAGCCTGTCTTCACCGGAGCACATCATCAGTCTCATTGACGGGAAGCCTTACAAGACGCTGAAGCGGCATCTTGCCACGCATGGGCTGACCCCAGAACAATATCGCGAGCGCTATAAACTTCCCAAGTCCTACCCTTTGGTGGCTACGAGCTATTCTGACGCCCGTCGCGCTGTAGCGCAGAGACTGGGTCTTGGCCGGAAGCCCGCCGCCACCTCTGTAGCCACCAATGCCCCGGCTGTTGAAGCACCGGCAGCGGAGAGCAAGAGCGCACCCAGCAAAGCAGCTGCCAAGGCCGCAAAACCGAAGGCGCCCCCCGCATCGGCCGAGAAGGCCGAGGTAAAGGCGCCTGCAGCCGCCAAGGCTGCCCCGCGCAAGCGCCTTTCGATTGCATTGGCCAAGGAAGAAAAATCCTCCACTCCGGCCGTCGCGAAAGCCGAGAACGCTGACAGTGTGACGAACGCTCCGCAGAGCGATGCTGGCAAGGCGACCCAACCCAAGGGGAGCGCTGCCAAGGCAAAGCCTGCGCCGAAGGTCAAGGCAGCCGGCAAGCCAAAGTCGCCAAAAGCCAGCACGAAGGCTGCTGCGGCAGATATCGATGCAAAGACCCCAGAGCCGGCAGCCAACTGATAAAAGGTTGTGCAGCCCTGCCGTTGGGTGGGGCTGCCTCCATTTTGGGCACCTGACAGACCCGCACTTGGTTGGTCGCATTGCTCTCCTTCGGCTCTGGACAGCGCAGCGGCGTTTCGCTTAAGCGCGCCCGATGCCACAAGAACTCAGTCTTGCCGTCGTGGGAGCACTGCACCCCAATGCCGACGGCACGAACCGGCAGTTCGAGATCCGGATGCTCAATCCCGGCGATCCAATTTCGCTTGTGCTGGAACCCAACAACAAGGCGGACAGCTCCGCCGTTGCGGTGTTCTCGTTCCGCGGATTGCAGATCGGTTATCTGTCGGCAGAACGGTGCGGGTGGATTGGTTCCAAGATTAGTCAAGGTCAGGACGTCCGCGCCATTTTCCAGGCTGCCACCAAGGACGGTGCGATCATTCGGGTGCATCTTGATGGCGGCACCCCTACCCTACCGCCGCCACCACCTGAGCCACTCATGACCCACGATGAGTTGCATGAGAACAAAGCCGATCCGGATTCCGGCTTTTGGCCGGATTATATTCCACCGGATGATTGAAGCGGCGCCGGTGCGACGGCGCTGGCTCTAATGCACACGGCCAAGAGCTCTCCTGGCCTCCGGGGTGATCGTATAGACAGCCTCCCGCTGCGCGCCGCGGTTCGCATGATCGATACGGTACCCCTTATAGTGACGCCGCAATAAACCCGCCCTCACTAGGTCTGATGCAGCCCGACTGATGCTTGTCCGGCCTGACCGCAATATCCGCGCTTTGACCTCCTCAGCGAGCAGAATCTCCGCTGCAGCGGGATCCTCCGGCAGCTGGCCTTTGGCGACCAGGTCCACGCGCACCGCCTCTATGAGCGTACGCCGCCGACCGTCACGCTGGGCAAGCGGAATCAGCGCCTCGCAAAGCCAGTCCCGTACCGGCAGCAGCGCGCCGCCATAACGTACATAAGGTCCAACGCTGTCACCGTTGCCTACGGCCTTGTAGATGAGGTTCAGCACCATGAACGCGTAACGGGGTCGCTTGGAGACCTGCGAAATACGTTCGATGAGATCGGGCAGCGAACCCAGGGTGGACGCTGCTTCATAGGGTGCGAAAAGATCGGCCTGCTGGAACATATCAGGAATCTAGCACAAGCTGCCCGCATGTGAATCCCCCTGCACAAGTAGCAAACGACAAAAAACACACGTGTCACTTTACCGGACGCGCAGGAAGGTCTTGCCCCGCAAATCTCATTGCCCAAGGCGAAAAAGCCGATAGATATGGCCGCTCCATTTTTACCGGAGACCTTCATGAACAATAGCGCTCTCGCTGAAGCCATCGCAACCGAGCATGGCCTTAGCAAAGCCGACGCCCGCACCTATGTCGACGCGGTGTTCAATGCCATCGCCAGCGCGGCTGCCAATGGCAACGAAGTAAGCTTGAATGGTTTTGGCAAGTTCAAGGTAAAGGATAGTCCTGCTCGTGAAGGCCGCAATCCGGCAAATGGTCAGACCATCCAGATCGCGGCGTCAAAGAAGCTGACATTCACGCCTGCCAAGGCAGTCAAGGACCAGCTCAACGGCTGAGACGGTGAGCGCCGCCGGACGGGGCGGCGCTCCATCCTTTTATGCGAATGTCACTTTTTCTAAACGGGTAAAGTGACACTTCTGGCATTCTGTTGGCCGGGCGCCAGCATCTTGCGCCACGCCGCCAATTGCACTTTCTGCAATCGCTCTGCCGCCCTTCGCAGTTGTCGGCCGGAAGGTGCGATGCGAAAGGGGGGCTGCCTTTCAGGCATCCTCTCCTAAGACTTAGTGGGCTGGTCGTTCTCGATCGGCCCTTTTTTTTTGTTCTGTTCGGCGTGAGATCCCTATTTATCGCATGACCCATCAGTCGCCGCATCAGTCCTTCAATCCCGCGCGGCGACACATGGACTTGTTGTTAGGCGACATGCAAAACTGACCCCCTCGCGTCACTGAAAACTGGCCCCCTCCGGAAGGAGGACGGGACAGATGAATATGGATGATGAGACGATCTCCGCAGTTGGCTTGCGGAGGGACGCGATGCTTGAGCCTGATGAGGTGACGGCGATGCTGAGGTTGAGGAAGCTGGGCTGGGGCAGCAAGCGCCTGGCGCGAGAGTTTGGCTGTTCGCGCACGACGGTGAAGCGATATCTTGGGGCAGGCCGGTGGCAACCCTATCAGCGGCGGGTACTTCGCGGGATGTTGGCCGGTCATGAGACATGGCTTCGTGAGCGATTTTTCCGGCACCGGGGCAATGCCGATGTCGTTCGGCAGGATTTGGCCCGTGAACTCGGTGTCGTAGCGAGTTTGCGGACGGTTGAGCGAGCAGTGGCTGGCTTTCGGCAACAGCTGGCGGCAGAAGCGCGCGCGACGACACGGTTCGAGACGCCGCCAGGTCACCAGCTTCAGATCGATTTTGGCGAAAAGCGCGTCTGCATCGGTGGTGATAGGGTCCGAATATATGTTTTTGTCGCGACCCTGGGCTATTCCCGCCGCCCCTTCACGATGGCATTCCGCCATGAGCGGCAGTCGGCCTGGTTCGATGGCATGGAGGCAGCCTTTCGCCATTTTGGCGGCGTAACCGAAGAGGTGCTGCTGGATAATGCGGCGGCGCTGGTCACGCGCCATGACGCGGCGACGCGGGAAGTTGTGTTCAACGATCGGCTACATGCTTTCTCACGTTACTGGGGCTTTCGGCCGCGGGCATGCGCGCCCTATCGTGCTCGCACCAAAGGCAAGGACGAGCGCGGCGTCGGCTACGTAAAAAACAACGCACTGGCGGGTCATGGCTTTGCCAGCATGGAGGCACTGGAGCAGCATCTGGCCTGGTGGATGCGCGAGATCGCGGATTTACGCTGCCATGGTTCGACCGGGGAACCCCCGCTGCAGCGCTTTGTCCGTGACGAAGCGAGCAAACTTAAGCCCTTGAATGGCCGGCCGCCATTCCGGCAGATCCGCGAACTGGTGCGCAAGGTGCACAGTGACTGTGCCGTCGAGATCGATACGAACGCCTACTCGGTTCCCTGGCGCCTGGTGGGCGAAACCGTGCAGGTAACAGTCAGTGCTGGACGTGTGTCGGTCTTCCATGTGGGGCGGTTGGTTGCCGAGCATGCCGAGGCTGCGGGTCGCCATCGCCGGCTGACAGACCCTGCCCACTTTGTCGGCGTTGCAGGCGCCAACGGTCCTGTGCGGCGTGCCGAAACCATCGAGGAGCCACGGCTGCATCTGCCCGAGTTGCTGCGCCCCCTGGCTGAATATGAGCAGCTGGCAGGAGGGCGTTGGTGATGGCTGTCGACCATGAAACGCTGCTGGGCTGGCTGAGCCGGCTGAAGCTCACCGCTATCCGCGACCAACTCGATACGTTGCTCGATGAGGCCGCGCGGCAGGATCTGACCATGCGCGAGACATTGGCCTTCCTGTGTGAGCGCGAAATCGCGCGCAAGGACGAGCGCCGGGTAGAGATGGCGATGAAGATCGCTCACTTCCCGCATGCCCGCGAACTTGACGGGTTCGACTTTGACGCCCAGCCCAGCGTCGATCCCCTTCAGATACGGGAGCTCGCCACGGCCCGCTGGGTCGCCCATGGTGAAGCAGTGCTGCTGCTGGGTCCACCGGGCGTGGGCAAATCACACCTGGCGATCGCGTTGGGCCGGGAGGTGATCCGCCAGAACCATACCGTGCTGTTCACCACCGCGCAGGCGCTGGTTGCCGCCTTGGTAAAAGCCCATGGCGAAGGGCGACTTGAAGAGCGCCTCGCCTTCCTTGCCAAACCTAAGCTGCTCATCGTGGACGAACTGGGCTACCTACCGTTCGACCCAAACGCCGCGCATCTGTTCTTCCAGCTAGTGTCACGCCGTTATGAGCGAGGAGCGATGCTCATCACTTCCAACCGCAGCGTGGGAGAATGGGGAACCGTCTTTGGCGATCCAGTGGTGGCCACCGCGATCCTGGATCGTCTTCTTCACCACAGCCACGTCATCACGATACGCGGCGACAGCTACCGATTGCGCGAAAAGCGACGGAGTGGCCTTTTGCAAAAGGCCACTCCGTCGCTTGAACCAGCAGGCAACAAACCATCATGAAAGGGGGCCAGTTTTAGGTGTCGCTAACCTGTTGTCGTTCTTGTCTAGCTACGTGGCACGCCATACCTAAATACCGGCCACTGACGCAAAGCGAGCAGCGCCACATCATCACGGCAATTGCACGTTGGCTCGAAGGACAATGTGGATAATCGCCCCTTGACCGTCAAACCAAAGGCCACGCGTTCTTTACCCCGCAAATGAGAAGAAACTCAATTTGCAGGGTAAACCTTGAAATTAGGTGAGTTACCCAGCAAAATGGGAGAAAGCCAATCCGCGGGGTAAACTGTGGCCGTTCAATCATTTTCCGACGAGCAAGCAAGGGTCATCGTCAATCTTGAGCAGGCCTACCAGGTCTGGATGGAGACCCTTCGCACCCTCAATGATATGCCCTACAATATGCGTATCAAAGAGGTGTCCGGCCGGGAATATCTCTACGAAGTGACCGACCGACTGGGAAGCATGAAAAGCAGAGGCCCAGTGGATGCGGAAAAACAAGCCGAATTCGATGAGTACAAGGCCGCCAAGGCCGAATTGAAAACGCGACTGACACGGAGCAAGGCCACCCTCAAAGAGCAAGGCAGCCTCTATCGCGCCTTGCGCCTCCCCATGCTCCCGACGGAAGCGGGCAAAATCTTGCGCCAGGCAGATCGCATGCGCTTTCTCGGCGCCCAAGCGATGGTGGTAGGCACCAATGCGCTGACTGCCTATGCACTTGAAGCGAACGGGTTCATACGCGATGCGCCGGACGCAACGATCGACTTTGATCTCGCACTTACCGCAACGGATGCTGATGAAGATCGGCCTACATTGTGGAAGATATTGAAGGAGGTCGATATGACCTATGCGGTCAATGCCGAACGGCCCTTCCAAGCTCGCAACGCCAGCGCTTATGAAATTGAAATACTGTCCGCTCCAAGTCGGATCGGCGGGCAAATTGCGCGCGACAAGCCTCGACCTGTGCCACTTCCCGAGCAGGAATGGCTGCTAAATGGTCGGCCCGTGGATCGGGTGGTCGGCGTGCGCGATGGCGAGGCGGCGCGCATTGTGGCGCCTGATCCACGATGGTTCGCTCTCCAAAAGTTGTGGATGGCAGAAAAACCGGAGCGCAGTCCGCAGAAAAGGCCCAAGGATCGCCAGCAAGGCATCGCGCTACTGAACGCCGTTTGGCAAACAATGCCGCACTACGCGCTGGACGCCGCCTTCTATGAAGAATTGCCCGACGAATTGAAACCTCACTTCATTCAATGGGATGATCAAAAGCAACGGTGAAATCCGCATGGGCACGATGATGGAGAGCCCGACTACAACTGAATTCGGCCTGCCAAAATCTGCGAGCGGGCAGCACGTGCGGACGGTGCAAGTGTCAATTCTTCAGGCTAGCCGACCTTCCGACACACAGGGAGAAGCATCATGCATGGATAGTGACGTTGGGCGCGGTGATCGCGACGATCGATAGCACGCCCACGCTCCCGCGGGACGATGAGGCTCGCGCTGGGGGGCGAATGAGTCTGCTTAGTGCGAGGCCTCAAGCAGCGTAGCATGTTTAGTGTTCAGACTGTCACGTAGCGGATTAACGACCGTGGGCCCTCGCGTCACGAAACCGTCTTGCATGTCTTTGGAAAGCAGCAACGTGCAACCTGCGTCGGCTGCCGCAGTGAGGATCAATGCATCCCAGAACTGCAACTTATGGTCCACCACTAGATCCGCGGCAGCAACTATGGTCTTGGGTTCTGAAACCGAACTGCCAAAAGCTTGAGCAAACTCGATCAGCACCGCCCGCGCCTCTTCCGCACTCGCGCCACCCCGGCGCAGCACGACGAACAGTTCGCCAAGCGTCTGCGCTGGAGCAATAAGGCTTACCCCACTACTAAGCCGCGCGATGAGATTTCTAATCTGGTCGATTTTCGCGTCGTCGCGAGCGTCACGACTGACCCCTGCGAGATAGGCCAAGATATTGGTGTCGAGGGCAACGCGCGTCATTCGTAAAGATCGTCACGCGACCAGTTTCCTGCATGCCGCACGGGCAAGGCAGCCACAAATTTCAGTAGATGCTGTATCGATCGTTGCTCGCGGGCACGGTCGACGGGCAGCACCCTTGCCACGGCGCGGCCGCGCGACATGACAGTAAAGCTCCCGCCCTCTGCAACTTCGCGTAAGAGTTCCGAGAAACGCTGATTGGCGTCACTAGCGCTGATTGCTCGTTCCATGCCACCAATCTAGTGACATAACACTAAATCTGGCAAGGTGGGGCGGGCAGCGCATGCACCGCCTACACACCGGGGGCTTGGGCCCCTTAGGCTGGAATGGAACGGGGGACCCAACATGATCGTCATCCGTTACACCAGCAGCTTTGGGAGAGAGACCATGAACCGCACATCCACTTTCATGACTGCGTTCGCGATCAGCTTGGCGCTGTCAGCCTGCGGCGGAAAAGGAGACGACAAGCTGGGTGAACAGGCACAGGAAGCGATGGAAAACAAAGCGGACAAAATGGACGCGATGGCTGACAATATGAGCGGCACCGCTGAAGACATGATGGAGGCCAAGGCCGACGCAACGAGAGAAGCCGGCGAGGCCAAGGAAGAAGCAATCGACAGGTCTGACGTCAATGCCGACGCGCTGTCCCCCGCGCAGCGAGCTGAAATCGTCAACGGGAATTGATGGTCCACTCAGGCGGCTGCGCCAGCACCATTAGGAGTAAAAGCCTGTCTTCATGAGCGACGACAAGAGCCTGATCATCATTTGCCCGCAATGCAGCACCGCGAACCGCGTTCCGGCTCACAGGCTTCAGGCGGGCGGGACGTGCGGGCGGTGCAAGCGGCCACTTTTCGCAGGCGAGCCGATAACGCTCACCGCATCGAATTTCGATGCGCATGCAAGTCGCAGCGGCATACCCCTGCTTGTCGATTTCTGGGCCTCTTGGTGTGGACCTTGCCGTCAGATGGCGCCTGCCTTCGCAGCGGCGGTGCGCCAGCTAGAACCCTTCATGCGCTTGGGTAAGCTCGACACCGAAGCAGAGCAGGCAATCGCGGGACGCTATGGGATCCGCTCGATACCCACGATGATCCTGTTTTCAAACGGGCGGGAAGTTGCCAGGCAATCAGGCGCAATGCCGCAGCAGGCGATAGTCGCCTGGGCCAGGTCCCAATCCATGGGAGGCATGCCGCGCTGAGGCATAGATTTGGCGGGCATAAGCCCGCCGATGTATTATCGACCAGCAGCACAGATCGGTCCGGTTATAGCGCGGACGCCCCCCCTCCCCCGCGAACAAGCGTGCAGTTGACAAGCTCCTTCTCCTGTTCTCGGCTTCTAGCTGAACGCAGGGAGACACATCATGCAACGGATAATGGCCGTGAGCGCCGCGATCGCGGCAATCGCTAGCACGCCCACGCTCGCGCAAGACAGTTCGGCGCGCACAGTGCAGCTGATTGATCTGACGGGCAGCGCGCCAAACGCCGCTGAGCAGCCAAGCTCGGCTGCACAGGCTGAAAGCCCGCACCGCGCCACGGCCGAGCCCAAAATCGCGTCCAGTGCTACGGCATTCCGCGTTCATGACCTCAGCCGCCGTTGGGTAGAGTTCCAGATGGCGAGCAGCCTTGCTGAACCTCAAAAGCCACCTTTGCCGGCTGAGTTTGCCGTCTCTATGACGGACGGTCTCGTCATCCCTGCCTGGATGCGCGGTGGTCCTCCCCTCCCCTCAGCCATTTTGCCAAGCTACACCCCCGGCTGTAACCCGCTGGGCTACCGGCCGACCGGCTTTCTCACTCCCGACGCAGAAGGCAGACGCCAGAGCTATTTTGCGCTCATGAGCAGGATCGCCTGCGAACATGGCCTTCCAATCGGCCTCTTCGACGCCATGATCATCCAGGAGAGCCGCTACAATCCCTTCGCTCTTTCCCCCAAACGCGCCTTTGGCCTCGCGCAACTTATGCCGGGTACCGCCGCAATGCTGGGCGTCAATCGCTTCGACCTGGTCGATAATCTCCGCGGCGGCGCCAGATATTTGCGCAGTCACCTCGACCAGTTCGGCCGTTATGATCTCGCTCTAGCCGCCTATAATGCAGGTCCAGGGAAGGTCCGGAATGGCCGGGTGCCCCCATTTCCCGAAACACGCCGCTATGTCGCTAACATCCTTGATTTCTGGCAGCGGCTGAGCGGACCAGTCCAGGCGCAGCCTATATTGTTGCGCAGTTCAGGAGCGAGAGTCAGCCGTATCACTGCGGTATCAACCTTCTGAAACCGGCGTTAGTTTTCCTCGAGCGCAAATTCATCGCGGACGCGGCGGCGCCGTTCGAGCTCGGCGAGCACCCGCTTGATCAGCAGTTCGGCCAATGGCCGCGACCATTCCCTTCGGAACTCCACGCCTTCCAGCTCGGGCGTATTCAGCATAATCTCCGGGAACGTCGCGTTGAACTCCATCAGAAACACGTAGAAGGCGTCAAAGCTCTTATCGTGCGTTATGTCTGCGGTTTCCCGCTTCTTGGCGCCAGCCCACGCATGGATCAATTCAAAACCCAAGGCGCGCAGGATGCCGATAAATTCCGGCAGCTGCATGATGACGCGCTTCGCCGGCTGCCGATGCAGGATGATGCCAAGACGGCTTTTTGAAATTTGGGAGCGGATCGCAAGATCGCGGAGCGTCATTTTCCGGTCGTCCAGCATGCCGTGAATCACTGGAATGTAGCGGTTCATTTCGGCGAGAACCGCAGAATGTTGGCCCTCATCCCGTACATTAGCGTCCATCACTTGCCCCTGTTGCGAACTGATCGCAACTCGCAAAGCATATCATTGGGCGCGTGGCAAGACCCCATTTCTGCAATAAGCTGTTGATTCTAGGTCAATATGAAGTTGATTTGACGTCACTTATTGGTTTCCATCGCGTCAACCAAAGACACTGCGGCGTGTTCAATTACATAGTCGATCAGCATCACTGTGACGGCTTGGGCGTCGCTGATATCCTGGCCCAGATGCGCGGCGATGATCGTCTTGTGCCGCTGAAATGTTTCGTGATCCGCCTCCGTCAGATCGAGCCGCACCGGCAAGGTTGCATCACCACTGGCGACGACGAGATAATCCCTGAGGTCAGTTGCCGAAGTCTGGGTGATCGCGCGGTTATGATTATGAAGCCGATCAGTGATGATGGAGCTGACCGCATCCTCCTTTTTAGTTTCCGCCGAGAAGAGCTTGAAGCTGGCGATGGCCAGTCCATGAAGGGGAACTGAGATCTCGAACTTCAACGCGACTTTACCCGATGTCATTCTCAGTCCCTACATCCGTGAGTGATATTATAGTCTATTGTTTCAGCACCGTGCGAGCATGTGTCTCCGGGCCGATTCGGCAAGGCATTACATCGCATTGCACAACTTTGATATTCGGTCCCGAATGTTCGGACAAGCCGTCCCGGTGGCCGGGACATACGTTTTAACCTCCGGGACAAGCTGTCCCGGCTCCAAGGACGCATGACGACTTAAGGCCGCCCGAACAGAGTTTTTTTCTCGGCCCTACATCTATCGGGTCGGCTTTCCCTTGGCGAATGAAATCCGACCGCCGCAATCTCCTTCTCGGCACGAATGATGTGCCGTCCTTCAATAAGGAATTGCTCATGCAGTCTCTCAAGAAAATCGCTCAAAGGGGCGAAGTCGCAGCGCTTGGCGTGGCCACCTGCGCTATTGGCATTGCAGCCATGGCCTCTCCTGCCCTTGCCGGCGCTGACGCCACCTTCGACACCGCGCTCAATCAGTTCACCGGCTTTTTGGAAGGCTCGGGCGGCAAGATCATCACCGTCCTGTCTTTGGCGGGCGGCATCGTTGGCTTGGCCAGCGGCCGCTTCAGCCTTGCCCAGGTCGCCATCCCCGTGGGCGTCGGCGTGGGTGCCGGAACCGGGATTCCGATCGTCACCTCGACCGTGACCGCAACAATCTAAGGCGCTTTGGCAGGACCGGGATTAGCAGCACCGGCACTGCCATTTTGGGGGGTGGTGTTATGGCCCAGGGCAAATATGTCATACCTTCTCATCTAGACGATCCTGAACTGATCGGATTGTGGACACTGGATGAGTTCCTGGCGATGGTGGCCCCGTTCATCTGGGGGATCCTGTCTCAGCACATCATCATCGGCATAGCGTCTGGCGGCGCTGCATGGTGGGGATTTCGAAAGGCTAAGGCAGGCCGCACCGCCTCATGGCTTTTGCACTGGGCCTATTGGCATCTTCCGGCCGGGCTTACTGGCCTTAGAGCCACACCACCTTCCTACCTCCGCCTGATGGCAGGGTGATATGGACCTCTCATTCCAACATTCCCAAGGGCAGCGCATCCTGCGCCAGCGCAACATCCTGGCAGCAACCAGCCTCGCTCTGGGCGGTCTCGCCCTCGTGATGGTGTTCATCAGCATGTCACGCGACCGCGAAATCGTTCTGCAACCTGTACTAAGCTCTCCAGTGACGGTGAGCAGCGCCGGTGTCAGCCGCGACTATCTTGAGATGATCACGCGCGATGTCGTGGTGCTCACGCTGGATCGCAGCCCGCAAAATCTCGACTATTGGATGAATGCAGTGCTCGATATCACAGCGCCGCGCGTCCACGGCAAGATCAAGGCCGATCTCCTCAAAATCGTGGAGGAACAGCGCGGGTCCTCGATCGCGCAGTTCTTCACAATCCAGTCGATGAAGCTCGATCCCTCCGGCCTTCACTCGGAGGTGAGCGGCGATCTCACCACAATCGTCGGCAGCAAGGTCGTGTCCAAGCAGCCGCGCACGTTCCGCTACGACTGGGAATATTCAGGCCTGAGCTTGAAGCTGATCGGCTTCGGCGTCGTGGAAAAAGAAGAAGCCAAGAATTGATGATGTCCTATTTTGCCTTCGGCAGCGCCGCGACGGGCGCCGCCCTGCTGCCACGCCCATGCATCGGTCACCGGACGATCGGCGCGTCCTTGTTGCTGATCGCCGCTGCGCTGGCGGCGCCGTCCGCTTGGGCGGACCAAAATATCGTCGCCGCCGATAGTGCGCAGGTCGATTGCCAGGCTTCGGCCAAGGACCTGACCCGCATCAGCCTGGTGGAAGACGAATTCGCCAGCGTGTCCAAAATCTCGACCGGCAACAGCACGGATGATTTTTCGGTGGTCAATGAACCGGTGCGCGGCGACATTTATCTCTCGGTGCCCGACGGGTTCAAGCGGCCGATGCTCTCCTTTTTCGGCACCAGCAAGCGCGGCTATGTCTACAAATTCGCGTGCCGCATCGGGGGCGACGACGCCGTGCAGCTGTTCGTCTCCAATCCCGCCATCGCGCGCGAGAAGGCGGCCGAAGCGGCACCCGGCGACGGGGCCCCCGATCCCCAGGAAGCCGCCGTGCAGTTGATGCAGGCCATGTATGCCGGCGGCGCGACGGCCGGATATGACATGCTCCAGCGCTCGCTGCGGCCCGTCTATGTAGGCGACCTAAAGGTTCAGATGATCGCGGAATATCGCGGCGCCGACCTTACCGGCAAGGTGCTACGCATCGAGAATAAGGGCGCAGCGCCCATTGAACTTAATGAAGCGACCGTCGCGCCAGCCAGCGCGCTCGCCGTTTCGATCGCCCAGCCCAAACTCGCTCCAGGCAAAGTCACGACCGCCTATCTCGTATCGCAAAATGGGAGGCCATGATGGCGCTTGCCAATCTCTTTTCGCGTAAAGCCACATCCACCATTCCGCCAAGCGAAGGCGTGTCCCCGGTCGCGGCCGATCTTCAAGCCAATGAGGATGTGCGGCGCAAGCAAATGACCCTGCTCGCCGGTGTTGCGGGCGTCGGCCTCATCGCAGCCTGCTTCTGGATCTTCAGCGACGACAAAAAGGCGGACGAGGTCGAAACCGGCAGCGTCACGGATGTCGATGTCTCCACCAAGGATCTCGTGAACCGCAACCTCTCCCAGCAAGAGTGGATGGCGATGTCGGAGAACCAGTTTCAAGCCCAGGAAAATCAGCTGAAGGCGGTTGGCGGCCAGCAAGAACGCATGGATGCGCTGACGGCGCAGGTGGAGGCATTGAAAGGGCAGAACCAGGCCATGCAGGCCGACGGGCAGCGGGTGCTCTCTGCCTATCAGGCTGAGAATGACCAGCTGCGCCGTCAAGTCTCCCAAGCGCGGCCTGCGCCAGCAGCAGGGCCGACGGCCCTTTATGGCCCTGGCGGTACGCAAGCCTATCAGCGGCCTGACGGGATCGAAGGCAAGGGCGCGCCCCTAGCGATCACCCGCGCCAATGAAGTGAAGATGGTTAGCTTCGCCGGTGGTGAGGGCGGGACGGCTTCCAAGGTCGAGAGGGGTAATACCGTCTATACTGACAGTCCCAACTATCTTCCGCCCAACAGCTTTGCGCGGGCGCGCGTGATCGTTGGCGTTGATGCCAGCGCCGGGGTCAACAGCCAGACCGATCCGCTGCCCGTAGTCCTGCGCGTCACGGGGCCCGCGCGCTCGGTCTTTGCCAACGGCAAGCTGCTCACGACCAAGATCGAGGGCTGCCTCGTCAATGGCGCGGCGCGCGGCGATCTCTCGAGCGAGAAGGTCTATGTGAAGCTCCAGAAGATGACCTGCCCACAGCCCGGCGGCCGCTACGCCGTCTCGGAAGTGAAGGGTTTCATCGCCTTTGCGGGCAAGACCGGCGTGCGCGGTCGCGTGGTGTCGCGCGAAGGATCGCTGGTCACCCAGGCATTCCTCGCCGGCATGATGGGCGGCTTTGGCCGGGGCTTCTCCGCCAACAGCAACAGCATCTTCCAGGGCACCAACATCTCGACCGACGGCAAACGGCCTAAGCTTTCCACCGGCGATATTCTCGAAGGGGGCATTGGCGAGGGCGTCGCCCAGACCGGCGACATGGTGTCCAAATATCTGATCGAGCGCGCCGAACAATATCAGCCGGTGATCGAGATGCCGACCGGCATCGATGTCGAGATTGTCTTCCTGGAGGGTGTCTATGTCCGCAACTAAGCTGGTTCGCCCCATCGGCGGGCTTGTCCGCCCCTCGCGCGTCGTCATCGCCGCGTCCGCCTGCGTTGGCCTTGCCAGCCTCGCCCTTGCCGCTGACGTTAGCAACGAGAGCAGCGCGGTCCGTGGCTTGCTGAAAGCTCGGCTCCCCAAGACAGCGGTGAGCGGCGTCAATTGCACCAAGATCCGGGGCCTGTGCGAAGTGACCGCCGGCTCCAACCTCTTCTATGTGGATGGCTCAGCGCGTTATCTGATCATCGGCCGCGTCTATGACATGGAAACGCGGCAGGACATCACCGCGGCGCGCCTGCTCGAAATGAACCCGGACATGTTGGTGGGCGCTGCTGCGTCCGCCAACGCGGCGGCGACCAGCGGCGAAGTGCAGAAGGCAGCAGCGGGCGCTGCGCGCGCCGACAATGTCGTGCCCGACTCCCCGCGCATCCTGCCGCTCGCCGAACTGCCCAAGGAGGGCGCGATCGTCTGGGGCCATAGCGCCGCCCCTTCGGTGACCGTCTTCTCGGATTTTCGCTGCAGCTATTGCCGTGCGCTCTCTAGCGTCCTGCGCGCGATGAACGTTCGTGTGATCGAGCGCCCCATCTCCTCGCTCGGCAGCCGTGATCTCTCCGACCGCGTTTACTGCGCGAAGAACAGGGAAGAAGCGCTGCACGCGGCCTATGCCGGCGAGCCGATCAAGGCCGGTCCCGCCTGCGACACCAGCGGGCTCGACGCCAATGAAGCCTTCGCGCGCAAACATGGCCTTAACGGCACGCCCGTGATCGTGCGCAGCGATGGCGCCGTGCTCGAGGGCTATCGGCCAAGGCCCTTCCTCGAGAAATGGCTCAAGGAAGGCCGGTCATGATGAGCCCTAATAAGCCACGCCCCTTTAGCTGGCCGGAGGCCCTCGCCGGCCTCTTCGCCATCACCACACTGTCCGGCTGCGTTGGGCTTGGCGGCAACATCAAGGGCAGCTTTGCCTGTCAGGCCCCCGACGGCATCTGTGCGCCGAGCGCCGTAATCGACGATCGCGCCCTTCGCCTTATCAGCGAGGATCCCTCGGCCACGCCGGCACCCGCCGGGACGTACCGGCCCGAAGCCAAACCCCCCACCGCAAAAAGCTCGTCGGTGCGGGTCGCCGCTGTTCAGCCGGTGCGCGGCCCGGTCAGCACGACGCCCGGCCGCTCGAATGAGCGGGTGCTGCGGATCGTCTTTCCTGCCCATATTGATGCGCGCGGGCGGCTGCACGAGGCGAGCGCTGTTCATGCCGTCGTTTCCCAAGGCGAATGGCAGACATCGACCGACGATAACGCGGCGCCGACCCGCAATGCGATGTCCGCCGCACCGGACATGCCGAGCCTCGCTGAAGCACTGGCCAGCAAAGAGGCTGCGCCTTTGGAGGTTGATCCCAATCTTCCCGATCCAGCTGTCGTCGCAGCCGCCCGGGCGCGCAAGGCCGATCCGGTCGCGGCCATCAAGGCGGAGGTCGCAGGGCGGCTGAGGCCTTCGCCGCGGTCTGCGGCCAAGGCGGAGGTGGCAGGGCGGCTGAGGCCTTCGCCGCGGTCTGCGGCCGATGATGTCGCGCCATCTACGGGCGGGCAGTCCACAATATCTGCAGCCGAGCAGCCGACAACCGCCGCTGTTCGACCGACCGTGCAGGCAGCCTCCTTCCCAGCAGCGGTTGCGGAGGACAAGTAATGCCCGGATTATTCCAGCGCCTAATGGCGACTATGCTCGGCGATAGCGATAAGCCGGATGCGGATCGGCCGGACATTGGCGTGCCGATGCTCGCCCATTGGCTCCCCTATCGCAGCTATGATCCCAAGACGGGCATCTTCTACAACAGCGCTTCGCGCGGCTTTGTGCTGGAGGTCGCGCCGATGGTGGGCGCAGACGAACGCACCGGCGAGATCCTATCGCAGTTCATCTCCGAAGCCATTCCTACGCCTGGCTGCCTCCAGTTCCACCAATGGATGTCGCCGCGTGTGGGGGAACATCTCTCCAGATGGAATGTCCCCCGCTATCTTGCCCGCGGCGTTTATGAACGCATGGCCAAGCACCGGGTCGAATTTCTGACCGAGGGCGTCTGGTCCTCGCTGTCGACCGACGCGCCCTTTTACCTGCGCGATCATCGCGTGGCGATATCCTATTCCACACCGGAATCCTCGGGCGTGTCCAATGAGCAGATTATAGCCGTGATGGAGGGGATGATCTCCGCCCTCGCCTCGATCAACGTCACCGCCCGCAAAATGGATCCGGTGAAGCTCATCGCCTGGATCGACGATCTCACCTCGCCCACCACCGCGCCCGGCGACGATGCCGTGAGCTACAGCCCCTATGACAGCATTGCCGACCAATCCATCCGCCGCGACATCGAGATGCGGATCGAGGCGGACAAAATCCTGCTGCGTACCGAGCGCTTCCGCCCGACCGGCAAGGAGATCGACGGCACGCCCGAGATCGGCGAAATCTACCCCGACGCCTTCGACGTCCGCTCCTTTTCTGTACGCAACCTCCCCCAGCGCTGGGCGCCCTGGGACATGACCCGCCTCATCGGCGACATGTTCACCGACAAGCTGCGCATGCCCTGCCCCGTCGCCACCAATCTTTGCATCGATTTTCCCGATGTGGAGGCCGCATCGAGCAAGGCCGGCATGAAATATATGCGCACCACCAGCCTTGCGGACAGCAAATCGGCCAGATTTCTGCCTCAGCTCAAGGAGCAGAGCCAGGAGTGGGCGCGGGTAAATGACGAGCTCAAGCAAGGCAGCAAGCTTGTCAAACTCTTCTATTGCGTCACCGCCTTTTCGCCGCAAGGGAAGGGCGACGCCAATGAGCGGGTCCTAAAATCCGTCTACCGCGCCTGTGGCTGGGATCTGCTCGACGACCGTTATCTCCAGATCATGGGCCTGCTCTGCGCCATGCCGATGACGATGGCGAACGGGCTGTCCAAGGATCTCGTTCGCATGAAGCGGATGCGCACCCAGCTGACCAGCACCGCTGCGAACCTGGCGCCGATCCAGGGCGAATATCTGGGCGGCCATGTGCCCCATATGCTGCTGATCGGCAGGCGCGGGCAGCCCTTTTTCTGGTCCCCATTCGAAAATGCCGCGGGCAACCATAATGTCGCAGTGTTCGGCAAATCCGGCTCGGGCAAATCGGTTGCGCTTCAGGAACTCTGCGCATCGCTCTGCGGCGCGGGCGCGCGCGTGGTCGTGATCGACGATGGCCGGTCCTTTGAGCATAGCGCCAAGCTCCAGGGCGGCGCCTTTGTCGAGTTCACCATGTCGTCGGGCTTTTGCCTCAATCCCTTCAGCATGATCGATGCCGAGCTCGCCGCGCGCGACGAGGATTATCTGCTCGACTGCATGGCGATGCTGAAGGCGATCATGAACCAGATGGCCCGGCACATCGACACCCTCAATGACACCGAACGCGGTCTGATCGATGGCGCCGTCAATGAAGTCTGGGAAGTCCAAGGCCGGGATGGGTCCATCGACGCGGTGATTGGGGCGCTCGAGCAGACCGGCAATGCGCTCGCCACCAATCTCGCCATCGCCATGCGGCCCTTCTCATCGAGGGGCACCTATGGGAAATTTTTCGAGGGCGAGGCATCGTTTGAACTGTCAGCGCAGCTGACCGTGTTCGAGCTTTCGGATCTTTCCACCCGCGAGGAACTGCGCAGCGTCGTCCTGACCGCGATCATGTTCATGGCGCAGCAGATGATGCGCAAGGTCGATCGCGCCGTCCCCAAAGCCCTGCTCCTGGACGAAGCCTGGCAATTGTTGCGCGGCGGCGCGATGGCCGACTTTATCGAAACCTATGCGCGCACCTGCCGGAAATATGGCGCGTCGCTGGTAACGGCAACCCAGTCGCTCAACGACTATTATAAGTCAGCAGGTTCCATTGCTGCGCTGGAAAATAGCGACTGGTTCATGATCCTCCAGCAGAAGCCGGAAACCATTGCCGACTTCAAGAAGCATGATCGCTTCGAGATGGACGATTATACCGACGCCTTGCTGCGGTCGTTAAAGCGCAACGGCTTTGAATATTCCGACATCATGATCAAGGGACCCGACACTTTGGCGGTCGGTCGCCTGGTGCTCGACCCCTATTCCGCCACCCTCTTCTCCTCGAGTCCCAAGACCTTCGCGGCGATTGAAAAAATGATGCAGGACGGGCTCACCATGGAGGAGGCGATCGAACGCATCGCTTATCCCGACAGCCCGGACAAATGGACCGGCGGCAGCGCGGCGCCGCTGGCCCTGGCGGCGGAGTGACGGCCATGGCGATCCCTTTCGAACAGCCACGGTCCTTCGATTGGCGGCACGCCGCCTATTGCCTGCTGCATGTCATAGGCACGATCACATCCACGCTGCTGATGAACTGGGGCCTTCTTGTCCTTTTCTTCCTGATGCTGGGCAACTTCAGCTTCGATGGGCTGATGCACCAGCTGCATAATCTAACCTCGCGCTACATGGCCGCCGATCGCGAGCGCGCGACTGCCTTCTTCGCATTGATTGCCGGCGTCCAGCTGTTCCTTCTCGCCTGCCTCCTTCTTCTCCGCCGCCATTCGATCGTGCCGCGCCGCACCGCGCGCAGGAGCCATATCCATGTCTGAACAAGATCAACTCCACCTGCCTCACATCCCCATTGCTGCTGCTCCTACCGCACCGAAGCTTCAGCAAAGCCGACAGACAGCGTTTGCCGGTCTCAGCTGCTCCCAGATCGCTGCTGGCACGCTCATCCTGGGCACCGCCATCTGGGGCATGTGGGTGACCAAGACGCTGGTCACGCCCAAACAGGACCTTATCGTCTCCGCCCGGCTCTCCGCGATCGTGGGCGATTATGTGCAGGCGCAAGCCCGTTCCGCTACGCCGGCTCCCCAGGTCGAGGGGGAGATGCGCCGTTTCATGGCGGCGCTCGATAAGGAGGTGCAGCGACGCTCCGACAAAGGCGAGATCATCATGGTCGGAGAAGCGGTGCTGACCAAAAATGTGCCAGACATCACCGACAGCATCAAAAAGGCCGTCTATGCCTCGGGCATCGCCTATCCGCGCCAGGCGTCGGCTCAAGGCATGCAGGCGCTGGCCCGGCAGACAGGCGTCCCACCCTCCCCCACCGCAGCACTGGCACCGGCGCTTCCAGCTGCCCCGCTCGCGATGACGTCGGAGGATGCCGCCGCGTCGGCTTTGGCCCCTCTCCCTGCCAGCTCTGCGCCAGTCCCGGCTTTTGGAGGCTATGATGGCGCAAGCGGCCAGTGACATGCCCGCTACCGGTTGGCGTCCGCGATGGCATCTGTGGGGCGCGCTAGGGCTCAGCCTGGTGGCACTCGGCAGCTATCGGGCGATCAGCGAATGGCGTGACGCCCATGCGTTGTTGATCAACAGCACGGACTCGCTGCCGAACTGGGCTTTCGTCATCCACAGAGCCACGGCCCCGCTGCGGGGCGATTACGTCTTCTTCACCCCGCCGAAAACGGTGCTGGTGCGCCGGCATTTTGGGGAGCAAGCGCAGCCCTTCGGCAAGCTCGTCTATGGCATGCCCGGCGACATTGTCAGCCATGACGGGGCCATCGTCGCCATCAATGGCAGGCCAGTCGCACGCATGAAACCAAAGACGCGCTGGGGTGAAATGCTGACGCCCGGCGCGACCGGGCCGATACCGCAAGGCTGCTACTATGTCGGGACACCGCACAAAGATGGTTTCGATAGCCGCTATGCAGAGATCGGCTTTGTCTGCTCGCGGCAGATCATCGGCACGGGCTTTCCAATCTTATGAGGGCGACGCTGGCAGGCATAGCTGGGGCGGCTGCGCTCCTTGGCGCGCTGTTCTCGGTGGGCCCGATGCGCGGACAGGCGAAGGATTTTGGCCAAGCCGGAGAAAGTTTTCCCATCATCGAACCCGATCTGCTCGCGACGATCGAAGCCCGGCTGAAGCGGGCGGAAGCCACCGGCGAGCTGGCGCGGATGAATGCGCAGTTCGCCAAGCGAGCAGAGGCCAAGGTGCGTCGGCCCCATCCGGTCAATGGCATCACACAGACTGAGCAGCCACGGTCATGGGACTTTGACCCGACCGTCACGCTGGAGCAGGATATTCGCGACCAGAGGGGCCAGCTCATCGCGGCCGCCGGGCAGCGCATCAATCCGCTCGATTTCGTGAGCCTCGCCCAGCAGCTGGTGTTCATCGACGGCGACGATGAAGCACAGATGGCATGGGCAACAGCGCGCTATAGCGACGCCCAAGCCAAGCTCATCCTTGTTGCCGGGTCACCCATTGACGAGATGACCCGCCGCCAGCGCCGCTTCTATTTCGATCAGGAAGGGCGCCTCACGACCAGGTTTGGCATCGAGCATGTCCCGGCAGTGGTGAAGCCTGCGGGCAAGGTCATGCGCGTAAGTGAGATTGCGCTTCCCAGAGAGAAGGCGAGCTAATGCCGCTTTGGCTAGACCTGCTGCGCACACCGATGGCAGCGCCAGAGACGCGCCGCCTTCGGCGCATGCGCTTGGCATGGCAGCTCCTCTGCCTCTTCACCGCTGTAGCCGTCAGCCTGATAGCGCCACTGCGTGCCCTGTTGGGCCAAGCCGCCCCGTGCATCGCCGCAGCGCTGATCGCACTGACGCTGATCCAGAGCGTGATCTACTGGGTCGCCAAGCAGCGGGCGGACACTGCCATCCTCGATCTTCGGGAGACGTCCGAGTGATCCGGCTGCATCAACGCGGCATCCTGCTCGTCGCGGCGCTCCTGCTCGGATCCATCCTGTCGCCAGCAGCGCAGGCAGCGCCCACCTGCAACGGCAAGTTCGTCAATCCGATCACGGACGTCTGCTGGTCCTGCCTCTTCCCCTTGTCGGTCGGCGGGCTCAAAATCTGGCCCGGCAATCGGCCCGACGCGTCGAACCCCTCCTCGCCGATCTGCGCCTGCTCCGATCCGATCCCCCGCGTGGGCATCTCAGTCGGCTTCTGGGAACCGGCACGGCTCGCCGATGTCACCATGAAGCCTTGGTGCTTTCCCAACCTCGGCGGTGTGCGCATCGCGCCGGGCTTCGATATCGGTCAGGGCTATATGGCTGGTCCCTCCATGGTCGGGGGACGATCGCAGAGCACCGCCAAATGGCACGTCCATTGGTATGTTTATCCGCTGCTCTATTGGATGGAGCTGCTGACCGATTTCGTCTGCTTCGAGCAGGCAAGCTTCGACATCGCCTATATGACCGAGGTCGATCCGCTTTGGCAGGATGACGCGCTCTCCGGCCTCATCAATCCCGAAGCCATCGTCTTTGCCAATCCCATCGCGCAAGCTGCCTGCACGGCCGACTGTGTGACCGCAACCGCCGCGATGCCGATCGACACGCTGTTCTGGTGCGCGGGCTGCCAGGGAGCCATGTACCCTATGAACGGGAACATTCCGTCCTCAATCGGCCACGTCCAATCCTCGCGCCTCGCGCTTTCGCGCTTTGCCTACAAGATGCATCGGCAGGCGCTCGCCTGGGGAACCATGGGCTCCAAGGGCCTGTGCAGCAAATATGTGATGCCGATCATGCGCAAGCAGCAATATCGCTTCCAGATGGTGAACCCGATCCCGACCGTGTCGGGCCGCTACGCCTGCTCCTCGATTGGCGCATCCACCATGCCGCCCGGCGCCGGGCGCGCCTACCCCGCCGGCGGCGAGGATATGGGCTATCTCGTGTGGAGAAAGAGAAATTGCTGTGTCTTCTGATTGCGTCTCCACTAATCGGAAAAAGCGCGCAATGAGCGCCTCCCGGGTGCGCGTCGGCATCGGGGTGCTGCTTGGCGTCGGCGGGATCTCTGCCTTGCTTGGCCAGACGGTCGAGGGCATCGACATTCAGGCGATCAAGCGGCGGGCTGCTGGGCTTGAAGACGACGCGGCCGCGTTCGTCGATCACGTCAAGGATCGCGGCGACGCTTTCCGCGAGGATGCGCTCGCGGTGCAGCACGGCGGCACTGAAAATATGCGTCGCATCGCAGCCAGCGATGTTCCCAAGGGACCTGATGGCGCGATAGATTTTGACGACATCGTTAAGGGCGCCGCCGCCAATCTCAACGGCAAAGCCGGTGAAGCGCCGCAGTTCATTGCCTTTGCCAGCCTCTCCATGCCGCCAGCCTCATTGAAGCAGATGGTCCACGACACCGCCACGGCGCGCGGGATCGTCGTGTTCCGCGGCTTTCCCAACAACAGCATGAAGCGCTTCGCCGCCGAGCTCGCCAAGGTCGTTGACACCAACGACTTTGCCAATATCGGCGTTGATCCCCGGCTGTTCCGCGCCTTCAATGTGCAGGCCGTGCCGACCTATGTCACGGTGTCATCGAATTTTGACCCCTGCTCGGGCTTCCACTGCATCACGCCGCTGCCGCCCTATGACCGAATGACCGGCAATGTGACGGTGCGCTATGCTTTGGGAAGCTTCGTCGATGGCAATGGGCCAGGCGCCCGGGTCGCGGCGGTGGCGCTTTCGAATATGAAGCGAGGGCGGCCATGAAGCGACTTGCCTCGCTCATCGCCCTGGTGCTGCTCGGCGTCGCCGTGCCCACGCCCGCGCAGATGACCCCACAACAAGCGCGCGAAGAGGGCAAGTCCCTCGGCAACGCGATGCGGAGCGATGAGGCCTGGGTTCCTAAGAATAACGCCCAAGCCATGATTGTGCCGGGCTACCAGGGGACTGACCTGCCCGAGGCAAATTATTTCAGCAATCCCGACAAGCTCGCCAATGACGCCCACGCGCTCAAGGGATCGAGCGAAGCCTATCATATTGCGACCGACGCCAACAAAAGCCGTCCCACCTTTTCCGGTGACGAGATCAAGGCCGTCACCGCCAATGCATCGGCAATCGAAAATGATCCCTCTACCCAATTGGGCGGCGAAAGCATCAGCGGCGGCAGTGGCGAGTGCAAGCCCCTGCCCGCGGAAGAAAGCCAGATCTATTACGACGCCACCTGCGACACGGGGTTTGTCGTCAATTCGGTGCCTTCGGAAACCGTCTATAGCTGCCCGCCCGGTTGGACGCTGGGCGGCACCACCTGCTCCATGGTCGAGACGCTTCCGGCGAGCGTCAGCTATAGCTGCGACGCAGCTTGGACCTTGAATGGCGCGCAATGTGCGCAGACGCAGCCGGCCAATGTGGGCGCCTATAGCTGCCCGGCAGGATGGACGCTCAATGGCAGCAGGTGCAGCCGAACCCTCAGCGAGAATGCCAATCAAACGGGGTACAGCTGCCCCAACGGCTATAGCCTGGCCGGATCAGTCTGTCAGAGGACCGTCACCACCGGCGCATCGCCGAGCTACTCCTGTCCGAGCGGCTATTCGCTTATCGCCACGAGTTGCACGCGCAATTTCAGCTATGCCGCCACCGCGACTCATAGCTGTGAGCCAGGCTGGACCCTAAATGGCACCACCTGTTCGCGCCAGCTGACGCAGCCCGCCACGCAAAGCTATTCTTGCCCCACCGGCTACAGCTTGGAAAACGGAACCTGCTCCCAAAGCGCCAATTATCAGGCGACCGCCACCTATAGCTGCCCCAGCGGCGGAACGGTCCAGGGTAGCCAGTGCGTCACCACCAACACGACTTCGGCCACGCCCACCTATGCCTGTCCTTATTATTACTACAACCCAGGCACCATGTTCGGGGGCGGCGGTCCCTATTGCGTGCTGCGCAAGGCGGAATTCGCTGGCAAGAAATGCGCGCCCACCGGCACTAAACCCGGGAGTATCGAATTCCTGCGCGAGCAGAAAGCGTCGGGCGATACATTTTGTCTTTACAAGCCGCTCACGACCTATACCTGTCCGAGCGCCGCTTGGAACTTCGATCCCGCCTATAATCAGTGCGTATCGAACGTCGTGCAGAACGGCGTTGTCACCTATACCTGCCCGCAAGGCGGCAGCCTGCAGGGCACCGCCTGTTACCGCAACGATGTGACCGGAGCCTCGGTCACCTATGTCTGCCCTGCCGATTACGCCTTGTCCGGCCAGACATGCGTCAAATCCGAATATAAACAGGCTAACGTCCAATATAGCTGTCCGGCCGGCGGGAACGGCTCGGGGACCACTTGCCAAGTCAAAGAGCAAATTGCCGCCTCGGTAAGCTATGCCTGCCCTACGGGCTATCACCTCAATGGCACCAGTTGCTCCCGGACCGACACGCTGCCGGGCACCCCGGTCTATGCTTGTCCAACCGGCTATTCGCTGAGCGGCACGAGTTGCACAAGGACGGAAGACCAGGCAGCGACGCCCATCTATGTCTGCCCGACCGGCTTTGTCCTTTCGGGCTCACAATGCGCAGCGACCGTCGCTGCGCAGCCCATCTATTATTGTCCCGCCGATTTCACGCTTTCCGGCCAGACATGCTCGCGAACCCAAAGCCAGCCCGCCGCCTCACACCAGCAGTGCCCTAAGGGCGCGAACAGCAACCCAGACGGCAGCTGCTCTACGCAGGATCCGCAAAATGACTGCGGCGCCCTTCAAGGCAACCCGCAGTGCAGCTGGAAATATGATAATTGCCTAGACGAGACCCCGTCCGCCAATGGGTGCAAGATGATGGAGAAGGTCTATCGCTGCCCGGTACCGGGCGCAATGGTGCAGCAGCCCCCAAAATATGTGTGCGGCGATGATGTCTATTGCATCAACGGAGACTGCGAAGCGATCAGCCGAGAGGCATCGACCGAGTTCAAGGATGTGCTGACGGCGCTGCACGCGATCGACACGGCGGGCAAGGATTTCGACCCCGATGACATGCATGTGTTTCCCGGGACCCGGGACACCTGCCACAAGCCGATCTTCGGTGTCGTCAATTGCTGCGCGGGCAAGGTCTCCGGGCTGCTGCCGCTTGGCATCGGCGGAGCAGCGCTTAGCGGCGCGATCAGCGGCAATGTCGCGGCTCTCGCCGGCGTCGCCACACAATTCCTCACGACCTTCCTCTGCTCGACCGATGAGAAGATGCTCGATGTAAAGGATCGCATGGGCTTTTGCACCTTCGTGGGCAGCTATTGCTCGAGCAGTGTTCTTGGCGTGTGCAAGACCAAGCGGAAGACCTATTGCTGTTTTGAGAGCAAGCTCTCGCGCATTCTTCAGGAGCAGGGCCGACCGCAGATCAACAAGCCGTTCGGCAAGCCCAAATCCGAACAGTGCGAAGGCTTCACGGTCGAAGAATTCTCGCGCCTTGATCTATCGGTGATGGACTTCACCGACGTCTACTCCGACTTCATGGACGCCGCACGGATGCCTGACGAAGTCGAGACGATGAACGACATTCAACAGAAAATACAGGACTATTATGAACTGCATAGTCAGTGACTTTTGGACATCTGGTCGGGAGAATCACGCATGAAAACCCCGGCAACGCTCTCGATGCTGCTGCTGGCCCTCTCCCCTATCGCAGCGCCGGTGCGCGCACAGGACGCGGGTGCTCATGGCGACACCCAGCGGCAGGACAATGATTTCTACTGCGGTGAACGCCGGCTCGGCCAGTGGTTCTATTGCAGCAAACCCAAGGCTCCGGAGAAACAGTCACCGGCAGCGCCACAGGCGAGTGCGGCCGATCGCATGGCAGCGATCACCAGGGAACTGGATGAGCTCAAGGCCAAGGCGATCCTCGACCCGACCGAGGACAATGTGATCGCCTATGTCCGCTTTCAGCGTGAGCAGCTGGACCGAGCCTCAACCTTCTCGGACACCTGGCAGCGCGCGCTCTGGCAGAACCCGGACCTCGACTATACCTTGCAACGCCCGGTCAACACGGTGGGCAAGCGGGCCTGGCTCGACAACCGTAAGGCCGATCGCGATGCGGTGCTGACCAACCTTGGCCAGCGGTACGGGCTTTTCTATTTCTACGCGCACAGCTGCGGCGCCTGCGACATATTCGCGCCGATCCTGCGTTCGGTCGCGGACAGCCACCGCATGGCGGTGATGGCTGTATCCATGGACGGCGGACCCAGCCGTGATTTCCCCAACTATGTCGTTGATACCGGGCAGCGGTCCCGCATGGGCGTACCGGGCAATGAGACGCCGGCGCTTGTACTGTTCGACACCGCGACCAAGCGCGCCATCCCGGTGGGCTTTGGCATCCTCTCGGGCGACGAGATCATGGACCGGATCTTCATGCTGACCAACACCAAGGTGGGGAGCGACTTCTGATGGCAGAGGGCACCAAGGCCGGCCGGATCGGCCTCTTCCTCAAAGGGGCGGGATCGGCGGCCGCCATAATAGCTGCCACCCATCTTGCGGTGATTGGCGTCGCCAATGCCAATGTGGCTTCGGAAATGAACAGCTTCTTCAGCGAAGCGGGCGGCGCGGCTAACGTCACCGGCCCGTCCGCCTTTCAGGGCCAGTCCGCTGGCTATTATTCGCTCGGCAATGTCTGGACCCGCTTTCCGCAAAAAAGCGTGTCACCCTTCAACCTCCAGCTTCCAAGCGCTCGCGCCGGCTGCGGCGGCATTGATCTTTTTGCTGGCTCTTTCTCCTTCATCAATGCGTCAGAGATCGTGGCGATGCTCAAGGCGACCGCCAACAATGCACTGGGCTTCGCTTTCAAACTCGCAATCGACTCCGTTTCGCCGGAGATCGGCAAAGTGATGGACGAGTTCAGCCAGAAGGCGCAGCTCCTCAATCAAATGAACATCTCGAGCTGCGAGACGGCGCAGGCGCTGGTCGGCGGCATCTGGCCGACGATGGACACGACCCGCGCGACCATCTGCGAAGCGGTTGGGAACAGCCAAGGCATCTTCTCCGACTGGGCCGCCTCGCGCCAGGGCTGCAACAATGGCGGCAGCCGGGACAGCACGATCGCGGGCAACAGCGATACCGCGATGAAGGATCAGCTCGTCGGCGAAAACCACAATTACACCTGGGAGGCGCTTAAGAAGTCCGCCAAATTTGGCGCCTTTGACCAGGATTTTTCCGAATATGTGATGACGCTGGTAGGCACCATCGTCACCCGCCCGTCTTCGGATTCGAGCGTCGGCGGTAAGGTGGTCATGTTTGGCCCGGCCGAAGAAGCCGTGGTGACCGCCCTGCTCGATGGCACCGACAATGCGCCAGCGGTCAAGGTACTCAAATGCAATGACAGCGATTGCTATGATGTGGGGGAGACCAGGCTCTCGGTTCCGGCGTCTTCGGCGCTGCGGCCGCGCATCCGGCGGATGATCAGCGACATGAGCATCAAGGCTCGGACCAACGGCACATTGACCGCGGCGGAAAAGCAGCTGCTCAACATGGCGACGATCCCGCTCTACAAGATTCTCACCGTGCAGGCCTTTGCGCATAATGCGCTGACCGACGGCGAAATAGAGGCGCTATCTGAAATTGTAGCGGTCGATATCCTCAATGCCATGCTTGATAATATGCTTGACCGGGTCGAGCAGTCGAAGGTCCATTACCAGACGGCGGACCAGACGACCGCCGAGCAGTGGAAGGCGCAGATCGCCGCCACACGGCAGAAGTTCGGGCAGCGCGAGGTGAAGCTCAACAACAAGCTCCAGCTCACCTATCAGGTGATCAACCGGAGCGTGTTCCTGGAATCGACGCTGCAAAACACGATGTCGCCTGGAATGGCGGCAGCGCTCAATTTCTCGCGTGGGCTGAGCGCCCAGGGCGTCCGGTAAAGAGGCGCGGACCATGCTGGAGGTCTTCACGGTCGGCGGCGGGGAATATCTCGTCAACATCTTCAACGCGGTGTCCGCCTGGACCGGAGGCGGCGGCTATCGTTCCCTGATCCGCGTGATCATGGTGATGGGCCTCATCTACTCGCTGCTCGTAGTGGCGTTCACGCTCAACTATAAGGCCTGGCTCAACTGGTTCCTGCAGGCGACCGCCATCTACCTCTGCCTTATGGTGCCCACGGTCGATATTAAGGTGACCGATCGGGTTAATCCGAGCCTTGCGCCCGCAACGGTCGCCAACGTGCCCCTGGGGCTTGGGGTGCTGGCGAGCTTCACAACCCAGATCGGCGATTATCTGACCCGCACGGCAGAAACCGTGTTCGTGAGCCCGAGCGCGCTCAACTATAGCAGCAATGGCCTGATCTACGGCGCCCGTCTGTTCGACGCGACGCGCAATTTCAACATCCGCGATGCCGAGTTTTCTGCCAATCTTGACTATTATATGAAGCAGTGCGTCTTTGGCGACATCATGCTCTATCAGAAGTCGCTGACGGATCTCGCCAACGCCACCAACCTCTGGGCGGCGATCGCCTCCGACGCGGAATCCCGGTCGCAGGAATGGCTCGAGAGGAGCGGCGGCACGGTCACACCCTATATCGTGACCTGTAGGCAAGCCTACTCGATGCTGGATGCGCAATGGACGTCCATCATCGAAGCCAATTCGAAGATCTGGGGACTGGAACTCTATCCCAAGCTCTCCGAAGCGGTGGCGCAGGCCAAGCTCCGCAGTGATCTGCCAATCGTCAACCAGGCTTTCACCCAATCAAGCGACGGCTTTGTCGAGACGATGCGGCAAAATACCGCCATTAATGCGTTCATGCAGGCGCGCACCAACATGAGCGGCAGCGCGATCGACGCTTTCGCGCAGACGCGTGCGGATATCCAGGCGCGAAACACCTATAACAGCATCGCGCAGCAGGCGATGACATGGGTGCCGATCCTCAACGTCGTGCTGACGGTTGTTTTCTTCGCCATGTTCCCGGTCATCTTCCCGCTCTTCCTGATGCCACAGACCGGGCTGTCGGCGCTCAAGGGCTATGCGACGGGGTTCTTTTATCTGGCAGCCTGGGGACCGCTCTATGTCATTCTGCATATGATCTGTATGACGCGAGCCGAAGCTGCCGCCACCGCCGTTGCCAAGGGCGGCATGACGCTTGGCACCTATGCCGGGATCGGTGCGGTCAACGCGGAAACCGCGACCATCGCCGGGTTCATGCTGATGAGCGTGCCATTCCTCGCTGCGGGTCTGGCGCGCGGAGCCATGTCGATTGCCGGGCAGTCCATGTCGATGCTGGCGCCGGCGCAAAATGCGGCCGAAGCCGCGGCGCTGGAAGAAACAACCGGCAACTATGCTTACGGCAATGTAAGCTGGGCCAATCAGACGTCGAACATGCGCCAAAGTGACCAGTGGAACACAGCAGCTTCCTATCAGGCGGGGAGCGCTGCCTCCAGCTGGCGGCATGACAATGGCGGGATCGTATCGAGCTTCGGCAATGGGCAGGAGGTCATTGATACCTCGCATGCTATCTCCCGGCTTTCGTTTACTCCGACGGCCAACACCGGCTTTGTGTCGGAGATGCGCGAGCAGGCCCATGAGGCGCATCGGCAGGCCCAGGCATACCGAGCGGCTGCAAACGACATTCTGACCAGCACCCATACGGACCGCAGCACTTCCAGCTTGTCGTCGGAGCATTCATCCGGGTGGGATACGAGCGTGGGGCGGAGTTCGAACACGTCGATCGAGCAGACTGACCGGCGATCGGGCAGCAGTTCGTCGGGTATCGATCAGCGCAGTTCGACTGCACTCGGGCAGTCGGAGAGCCGTGGGCGGGATTGGACCACTAATCGCAATGAACAGGTCAGCGGCAGCTTGAGCAGCCAACTTGGCGTGGGAGGCAGAGGCGGTAAGTCGGGGCTTAGTTCGGGCCTAAGTGGAAGCGTCGCGCTTACTGGGAGCCAGAATGATCTTCTCAGCCAAGGTTTCAAGGAGACGCGGTCTAGCGAGGAGTCCAGCAGTTCGTTCAGTGGCGTCCGCGATGAGCATTCGACCGGCAACAACGCCTCAATGTCGGATGGAACATACGAAAAGGGCGGGACCTTCGCTCGCGCATCAACAGCCAGTTCATCGTCGCTAGGCCGCGAAGATGCTCTCTCGCGTGCACGGTCCTATCAGGAATCAGCTGAGAAGCTGGAAGAATTGTCGCAGCAACTTTCTCGCGACGCGAGCTATGCTGAGACGCACGGGATGCAGCTCAGCGAAAATCTCAGTCAGGAACTGGCGAAGTGGTATCGACAGGAACAGATGAACAATCCGGGTCTAGATGCACCGGAACTCTGGGCCACGGAGCTGACCGACCATCAACGCGCGGCACGCGATGGCATGATCAGCCGGTGGATGAGCGATAAGCAGGAAGCCATCCGCGCAGAGGTGCAGGGGAGCCTTCATGAACCCGAGATTGTTGAGGTGCCGCATCGAAGCACCGGTGGCTTTGACGATGTGCGCAGGAGCTACCATCCCCAAGGTGTCGCCGGGTTAGCAACGGGACCCGAATTGGGTGACCCCGAAGCGGCCGCCAAAATCATTTCAGAGGGCGAGAAATCCTACGCGAACGACAAGACTGCGGCGTATGCCGGGCGCGCAGGGCATATCCAAGGGGCCAGCGATCTCGAAAGCAATGTCAATCGGCAGACGGGGCGAGAGTTCTTCCAAAGCCGACCCCCAGACGATTGAGGATCACCGGGCGACGTAGAAGTACAGCAGGGCGCCCAAAATCAGCAGCAAGCTTATCCCGTGCCCGATAAGATTACCGACCGTCGCCTCGCTGGCATCATCAGCATCATATCTATGAGAAAGCTGCGGCTCAGCGTGCCTGATGATCGGCGCACTCAAGGTGTCCTTGGTGATCAGGTATGTTTCAACATCGAGCATCGCACAAACCTCCGAGCGTATCCCAATAGCTCACTTCATGTTTGTTTTCAATGTGCTAGGCGGATCGGGAGCAGTGACAGCGCGACCGTTTCCTGATTGATGAGACACCCGAATGGGGATCAGGAGACTGCACGCTCTAGCGCGATGCGGCGAATAGCGCTCTTAATCTCCGCACATTTCGCGGTGTAAGCGAATTGCCATGCGGCAAATAGGCGCTATATTCACCGCAAAATAAGCGGTGAAAATATGACATATTTACATGAACGTCCTTCCTGGCCCACGTTCACATGGGCAATTGATCGTCTTGCGACCAAATTAGGCGCTGTTCGACATCGGCAGGGTCGGTTGGTGGGACATATGAGCGCTCTCGGCTTTGCGATGCGCGAAGAAGCGGTCCTTGCTACGCTTACCGAAGATGTTCTCAAATCCAGCGAAATAGAGGGAGAGCGTCTCGATCAGGACCAGGTCCGCTCATCCATCGCGCGTCGACTGGGTATGGACATTGCCGGCCTGGTGCAGGCGGACCGTCATGTCGATGGTGTGGTGGAGATGATGCTAGACGCCACGCAGAACTATTCGGCGCCCCTAACCGCAGACCGGCTGTTCGCCTGGCACGCAGCAATGTTTCCCACTGGCAGAAGCGGTATGACCGCTATCACTGTAGGAGCTTGGCGAACTGACGACAAAGGTCCAATGCAGGTCGTCTCGGGTCCGATTGGCCGGGAACGTGTTCACTATGAAGCGCCAGCAGCCGCTAGGCTAGAGGAGGAAATGGCCCGGTTTGTTCAATGGATAGAATCCGATACGGGTATCGATCCGGTGCTTAAAGCGGGCATTGCGCATTTCTGGTTCGTGACTCTTCATCCATTCGATGATGGAAATGGCCGAATTGCGCGCGCGATCGCCGACTTGGCGCTCGCCAGGGCTGAACAAACTGCCCAGCGCTTCTACAGCATGTCCGCTCAGATCCGACAGGAACGCAATGTCTATTACGATCTGCTGGAGGCAACGCAAAAGCGTGACGGCGACCTCACGGACTGGCTGGAATGGTTTCTTGATTGTCTGGGACGTGCTTTCGACGGCGCGGAACAGACATTGTCGGCTGTCCTGCACAAGGCACGCTTCTGGGAAAAATTTGGGACGACGCCAATCAACGACCGGCAGCGCAACATCATAAAGCGACTGCTCAACGGTTTTGAAGGAAAGCTGAACTCCTCTAAATGGGCGAAGATCACCAAAGTCTCCGCTGATACCGCGCTCCGGGACATTCAGGACCTTGTCGAAAAGGCTATTCTCGTTCGGGATGACGCAGGCGGAAGGAGCACCAGCTATTCTCTTGCCGATATCGAATGAACTGAAAAGAAGCGACGCTGGATGAGCATCAACTTCTGCGAACGGCCTGGGCTGGCCGGGAGCGGCCGCTGGCTTGGCGTTCCTCGGCTTCCTCTCCTTTCGGTGAGCAAGCCGGGGATCGAACGCGCACAGCATCTGGCAAGCATCCCGATCCTGAGCGTTTCATCAGCGGCTCTCGCGACACATTGGCGAGCATGGACCTGCTCAAGCCTCTCATTGCCTCTTGGCGACCGTGCCACGTTGCGGATCATCGACCATGCGGATCATAGCTTCAAGGTCAGTGCAAAAAGCGGCCGCGCTGCCAGCTATGCAGAAGCCGAAACGCTGGATGGGCTGACAGGCTGGATCGGCCTGAACTTGGGGTAAAACCGGTCAACTGAATCATGGGCGCGTCCATCCAGCTCTCCGGCGGAAAGGCGTAAGGGCTTCGATCATGGTACAAGACGCAGGCGGCCGCCATTTGCTATTGCACGGGAATGAGCATCATGTCTGGCGTTACATCCTATCGACGGATCGGGATCATCGGCTCCGGCCGGGTAGCGTCCGCCCTTGGACTCGCTCTTGGCGAGCTCTCGGTAGAGCCGCTTGCGCTCTGGAGCCGCGATCCTGCACGATGTTCTGGCGCGGCCGCCTTAATAGGAAGGGCCGTTGCCGCGCAGCGAATGGTCGACATCGCCAAGACCTGCGATCTCATCATCCTTGCCGTTTCGGACGACGCGCTCGAACAGAGCATCTTCGATCTCGCTGCCGTTGGCGGGACTGCAACTCCCTTTGTCTTCCATGTCAGTGGACGCACCGGTGCTGCCATATTGTCGCCACTCGTTGCCAAGGGATGGCTTACCGCAGCCATCCATCCCGCCATGACCTTCATCGGTGACCCGCAGGCGGAGGTCCGGCAGATGATCGGGGCGCACTTTGCTGTAACCGGCTCGACGGGCCAGGCGAATGCAGCAGCCCATGCCATCGTCGCACATCTGGGTGGCGTTCCGGTCGACATCGCCGAAGAGCATCGGCCGCTCTACCATGCTGCCCTGTGTCATGGCGCCAATCACTTGGTCACGCTGATCGCCGGCTCCTGCGAGGCGCTGGCAGTCGCTGGTGTGGACAATCCCGCCGCGCTTCTCGCGCCGCTGGCCCGCGCCGCGCTGGAGAACAGTCTTGGCAAGGGCATGGCTGGCTTGTCAGGTCCTTTGCTGCGAGGCGATGAAGAGACGATTGCCGGGCATATCTTCGCCTTAGGTAAGGACTGCCCCTCTCTCCTGCCGCCTTATCAGGCGATGGGGCTGGCGACACTTGACGCGCTGCAACGGCTGAACGGAAGGGAAGAGCCTTCGCCCTGCCGACCTATGCTGGAGATGGGTCGATGACGAAGCTGTTGCTAGCAGGCGCAACCGGACTGGTCGGTAGCGAAGCACTTGCTCTATCTTTGGCAAACGAGCGGGTGACGAAAGTCATAGCGCCAACCCGCCGGCCGCTTACGCCCCACCCCAAGCTCCTCAATCCCATTGTGGAGGCCGGTAGCCTTCCGTTGACCGCCGATTGGTGGGCCGTTGATGGCGGCGTCTGCGCGATCGGAACGACAAGGGCTAAGACTCCATCGCCCGCAGCGTACCGCGCCATCGACTTCGATTATGCTCTCGCCATCGCCACGCGGATACGAGAGGGCGGCGCGCGCCGCTTCGCCCTCACGTCTTCCATGGGCGCAAACGCGCGATCACAATTCCTGTACTCACGGACCAAGGGCGAGTTGGAGGACGCCGTCACACGTCTCGGCTTTCCCTCGCTGACCATAGTCCGTCCCGGTTTCATCGGCGGAGAACGGAAGGAGCATCGGCCGATGGAACATATTTTAGGCGAGGTTCTGCGCCTCGCTGATCCCATCCTGCCGCCCATGGCGCGGATCAGCCCCGCAAGGACAATAGCCGCTTTTCTCATCGAGGCGGCAATCGGCGGAGCGATCGGCAGCCACCGCGTCAGCGCGGCGGATATCGCGCGTGCCGCAATGAACCATCACCCATAACTCGGATCATGCGTCGCTCGCCAAAGTGTGGGTTCGCGGCCTGGGGATAAAGCCCCACCCTTCTTTGCCGCTCAAAAGGCAAAATCATATTTCCAACTGCTGACCTTCAGCTGTTGATGGACGTGATGATTTCAGACTGAAAGCCGTCAGAGCCGCGTTGAGGTGCGGTGGATCAGCGTCTACCCCTGCTACGCGGCGCTCCTCATACGTCTGGTCCGCGACGCGCCGGCTCGTGTCAGCCATGTCCCTCGACAGCGAAGCCAGCAAGCACTTCAGCCAAAGGTTCAACGCTCTCGATATTACCCTGAAGTGCATCATTCAATGCATCTTCGACCTTATTAGCAATGAACCGCGAAGGCCCGGCATAAGCGAGAGACCAGGTTAAAAACCGCCGGACGTCGTAAGGTCCAGATGCAATCGTTCGAACATCCTCATGTCGAGGGTCTCGAATAATGCTTTGCTTGAGCTCGGCTATGGCGGCGGGCGTGCCTTCAAGATATTGCGCGAAGCGGCGGCCGGTAAACAGAAGCGCGCCCGTTACCCCTAGCAACCGATTGCGCGGTCTTGAGACGTCGACGATATCTCGTACTTGTTCATCAACCTGCACGGCCCCCAAGCGGCTCGTGCTGATATAAAACCATCGCTCAAACATGTGAACGCTATAGAACATTCGTACAAAAGGAGTAAAGACGAGGCGCACGGTGGGGACCGTTCTGTGCGCCTCGTCTATACCGGTGGCCATTCCTTCGGGGGAGGAGATGACCGATCGAAGGACTCCCTCTTACGGATTCTTGGTTAACAGGCACCCAGCGCGACTGTCGTAAAAATACGACAGCCCTATGTCCCCGTTCCTTAGGCTCGCAGCGCTAGCGCCCCTCCCAAAATTCGGAGGTCCGCAATGTTCGAACAGAAAATCGAGGCTTTCAGCACAACTGAGGGTGGCGCAGACCTGCGACGTCACCCTCGGCGGACGGTGTTCAAATCGGCGTTGCTCTACCCCGTCATCAAAGAAGCGAGCTTGTCGATCACGAATGTCTCCAGCCAAGGCCTCAGCGGCCGAAGCGCGTTGTCACTGGGCTTGCGCGATGAAGTGCATATCAGCTTCAATGCGACAGATTTTCTCACCGCGGAAGTCCGCTGGACGAACGGCAGCCAGTGCGGCTTGCTGATGGAAGAGCCGCTGCTTTGGCTTGGCGGGCATGAGACCTTCATGAACCAACTCGCACCTGATGATCCACCCAGGGAGACCCGTATTTCAGTGGACATGCCCGCTACGATTGTTACTTCAGCGCCCGTCATGGTCGGCACGATCCGCAATCTGTCCGTCGAGGGCATGATGATTGAGACGGCAGGCCTGAGAGAAGGCACGCGGCTCCTGGTGAAAAGCCGTGGACGAGGCGTGCGAATGGGCCGCGTGCAATGGTCGAGCGGCGGGATGGTGGGTGTATTTTTCGAAAGCGGAATTTAGTAAAGCATAGTTGACAACCATCTCTACAATGACGTTACGCGGCTAAGGAGAGGAGCAAGAGTCGTTCGCGATGGGCGCAAAATGTCCCGTATATATCGTTCTCAAAGACGCCAGCATCCGCCGACACCTGGTGGAGACTCTTCGCGCAGAGCTATATCATCCAACGCCATTTGCTTCCGGTAGCGACTTTCTCGAAGCTCTCAATCACCTTCCCGCAGGTGTAGCACTCTTAGATTTGCATCTTGCGGACAATTGGGTTGATGTGCTGACGCAACTGCTATGGACCCGCAAGGATATTCCGGTGGTGATTACGGCCGAGAATGCCAATATCCAGACAGTAGTTCAGGTCATAAAAGTAGGCGCTGACGATTTCCTTGAGCAGCCTTTTTCAAAGAAAATGCTTCTGGAAGTAATCGATCAGGCGTCCGATCTTCTAGCCTCGAGAGAAGATCTCCAGAGGCAGAGAGCTCGCGCGGACTCTTTGCTGAAAAAACTTACGAGACGAGAGCTAGAGGTATTAAGGTTGATCCAATCCAACAAGAGCAATGAAGCTGCAGCCAATGAACTGCATCTTAGCGTCAGAACGATAGAGACATACCGCCTACGCATCATGAGAAAATGCGGCGTCACGAAATTTTCGGATGCAATTTCAGTCGTGGCGACCGCTTTGGATGGCCGCAGCAAGCTTTGAGTGGCATCGCCCTTACTCCCGTCACCAGCCATGTGCAGCACAATGGGGGTCTGTCCCGAACTGGCTAGCCGACATCATAGCGAAGGCATCAACGCCAGATCAAAAGCCGAATGTCTCGCGGGTGTTGAACGTCTCATGTCCTTCTTGATATGGGGTAGTTCTCCAGACGGCCGAAGAGAATGGGTTTGGCACAGCGCGTCAACGAAAGAACTGAGCTCATCCGCTCCATTCGGCTGAACCAGCAGGCAACGAACCATCATCAAAGGGGGCCAGTTTTAGGTGTCGCCAAGGGGACTCTTCCCGATTTCGCTTGAAAGAACTCTGCAGCTTATTGGATTTGTTCTTCGGGGCGCTGCCAGCCCAACGCGGTGACATGATCCGCTCAGTTGTCAGGCCTTTGCTCGATTTTGCTTCGCTCGGCTAACCGCTCGCTAGTGTGCCAAGTGGAGATAGGCAGGCGTGAATCCGCCTGCTTCTGCCAGACGGCTCCAGTCCGGGATCATCACTGATCGCCTGCCCCGCTGTATGATGCCATCGACATCGAGTGCCTTGAACATTCGATTGACGTGAACCGGCGTCAGACCCAGCGCATCTCCGAGTTGTTCTTGAGTGAGGGGAAGATGGACCTTGGAACGGCTTCCTATGCCGGCATGTTCCTGCTTCATCGCAAGTTCGCACAGCAAATGAGCAAGTCTAGCGCGCGCATCCCGCCGCCCTATCCTGACGACCCATTCCTGAAAAACCGATGCGTCGGCGATTGATCCCATCCAAATGGCCTCAGCCACAGCTGGGCGAGAACGGGTCAGCTGTAGGACCGCTTCCATTGGAATATCGGCAAGCTTTGCAGGAGTGACCAGCTGGATGCTTTGGGGGGCGCCATGGAGCATGGAAAAATGGAGGTCGATAAAATCGCCTTCCATATGAAAGCCAACAATCTGACGCCCGCCATCGTTCACCAGCCGATACCGCTGCGCAAAGCCGTTCAGCAGGATAGCGCAAGAGGTGGGGCTCTGGCCGGCACGGATGATGTGCTGACCTGCCGTCATTGTCCGTGTTGTATAGGGAAGCGCGCCAATGGCTTGGCGGTCGGCATCCGACAGTTCCGCTCTCTCGCTGAGTTTTGCGGCTATTTTTCTCAGCGGCTGTTTCTCATCTCCCAAGGACTTGTCCTATTTTTTTGCCGACCAACAACAGCCACTTCAACTATCATAGGCAACAAGGGCAACAATATGCACTAATGTAGGTTAAGCCTTCTTCGTCAGTGAGCTAGCGGTGGGCATGACGTTGGATATGTTCAATAGCATCAAAAGAACGGCACCCGGCGGGTTCCACTCAAGTTGCCGGGTCTGCAGATCCGCACTCCTTGGGGGCGTCATGCGCAAAGAGACTTTACCCGAGCAAGAAAAATGGGCTGGCGTAGTCACCAGCCCAAGGAGAGTTCCTTCTCGCAAGGAACTCGGGGTCTCACCTGAATTCTGTTCCTCCGACTACAGCACTGCCACGTTCAGTACATGTGCTGCCCGCCATTGATGGATAAGGTACTTCCAGTGATGAAGGCGGCGTGATCACTGCACAGAAAGCCGACGCCGCGAGCGATCTCTGCAGCCTGTCCGAGACGACCTACAGGGATCTTGCCAACGATCTTCTCAAGCACGGCTGCTGGGACGGCCGCAACCATGTCCGTATCAACATAACCCGGCGCGATAGCGTTCACGGTCACGCCATATTTTGCGCCTTCCTGCGCCAGCGCCTTGGTGAAACCGTGAATGCCCGATTTAGCCGCTGCGTAATTCACCTGGCCATATTGACCCGCTTGTCCGTTGACGGATCCGATATTGACGATGCGACCCCAGCCGCGCGCCCGCATATCTCCAAATGTCGCCTTCGCCATGTTGAAACAGCCACCAAGATTGGTCCGCATGACCTCATTCCAGTCATCAAAGCTCATCTTGGCGAGAACGCCGTCTCGCGTAATGCCTGCATTGTTGATGACGATATCGATGGGGCCCAATGTTTCGGCGATCTGCGCGCAACCGACGAGGCAGGCATCATGATCAGCAACATCCCACCGAAAGGCTTGAATGCCGGTGCGATCCGTGAACGCGCGCGCCTTCTCGTCATTTCCCGCATAATTGGCGGCCACGATACAGCCCTGTTCTTTCAATGCGAGGCTGATCGCTTCCCCAATCCCCCGTGTACCTCCGGTAACAACAGCAACTCTGGTCATTCAGCCTCCTCAGATAAATATGCGGCTGCGTGAGCTCGAGGGGAGCTTCTAGCCGGTTAACGCGAGATTCTATGGCTCTGACGGTTCTTTAGGGTCGATTGACCCGCAGGTGCCATGCGATCGCCCGAATTGGAAAGACGACATCCATATACCGCTTCGACAGCGCTCAGCAGGGAGGGGGAATAGTGCTTGGACTGACAAAGCTTGTTCAAGGACATCAAATACTCCGATGGGCATGTGCCAGAGCACACAGCCAACAAATGACTTCGCAACAGATATAGTCAGCGATCTGGATCTTGGTGATCAGATACCCTATTGCGAAGCGGTGACGATCCGCGTTCTCAGATATGTGAGACGTCAAAATTCCAAGATCGAATATTACTAGTTCATACTAGAAAGGTTTTGCTCAGAAATCGCGTGGATAATGATAGCATCTGGCTCCCGCTACAATGCAGCCGTATCGCTCCCTTCCGTAACGGAAACTTCAACCAACGCATCGATTCTGTCAACAGAAGCGCACAGGATTTATTTTTAAATTTTGTTAAACTTGAGCGTTCATTACTTTAATGTGACTATTCGAACAGCGTCGGGCTTTTAGAAGATGCCATTGTCGAGGACTGCCGGGCCTTCTTGGGCGAAGCGAGGTGAAGATAGGCAGATGAAAATCCCCCGACATCCGCCAGCGACTCCCAATCGGAAATGACCACAGTGCGTTTGTCCCGCCTGATCAACCCATTCGCTTCCAACAACTTCAATGTGCGGTTCACGTGAACGACCGTCAAACCCAGCGCATCCCCCAGGCGCTCCTGAGTGAGAGGAAGATCAATTCGGGACCGGTGTCCAAGCCCGGCATGCTCCTGCCTCAGACCAAGTTCGCACAAAAGATGCGCGATACGCGAGCGCGCGCTGCGGCGGCCTATGCTGACCACCCACTCCTGGATGATCGAGGCGTCCGCTAGCGAGTCGATCCAGATCGCTTCTGCAACTGCCGGTCGACTACGCATAAGATCAATGAGGGCGCCGTGCGGGATGTCGGCGATTTTCGCGGGGGTGAGCAGTTGCACGCTCTGGCTGGCGCGATTGAGCATCGAAAAATGCAGATCGACGAAATCGCCTTCGACATGAAAGCCGACAATCTGCCTGCCGCCGTCCGACAGCTGCCGGTACCGCTGCGCAAAGCCGCTCACCAGGAGGGTACAGCTCGACGGCGCTTCACCTGCGCGCACCAAATGCTGCCCGACTGACCTGGTGCTGGTTGTAAGGGGAAGGGCCAGGATCGCCTCTCGATCCTCTTGCGACAGTTCCGTTCGATCACTCAGCTTGACACACAAGCGGTGGAGCGGGTGCTGCCCAATTCCCATGATCAGCCCTTCTCTGCTATCGACCATTAGGACCTTTCAGAGTATAGCAAATCGACGGCGTTGCCCAGCACACTATCCCGATTAGCCGAGACGCTATCCGGCTTCATCGAAGGGACAATGCTCGTAAACGCTGGCTACCTTAAACTCAGATATCGTAAGCAATCTCGCATGTTGGTACGGTCTCTCATCTATGTGAGCGATAGCAACATTTCGCTCCAGTCCGACGAAGGGCAAATCGACGCCATCGTCGATGTGTCACAAAGCAGAAATCGCGCGCTTGGCGTGACCGGCGCGCTCATGTTCGCACAGACCAATTTCGTGCACGTTCTGGAAGGCTCACGTTCTGCCGTAGAGGAACTGATGTCGAGCATCAGCTGCGACCGACGGCACCGGAATGTCCGGGTGCTCGAAGAAGAAACACTTACATGCAGGCGCTTCCCGAGTTGGGCGATGGCCTATGTGGGGCCACCCGCATTGGTAGAGCCTCGTCTCGCGCCCCTCCTGGCATCGACGGAAGCGACGATTGACCCCTTTGCTACCCAGGACATGATCTCTCTTCTGCGCTCATTCATCTCGTTAGGGCGGTGATGCCGCACGCCTCACAGACGCAGAAGAACATCTTAATGAGCAGCCACACGTAAGGATCGATTAGTTCAGCTTCGTGCGGGTCACCCCAAGCATGTCCATGAGCTGGCTACCGGTCGTATCGTCGCCATTTTGCAGGATGGCCGCGAAGCCACCGATGAGCTTGCCAAAATGTTCGCCAGCCAACCTGATGTCGCGCGGCGTGCGCTTGGTCTCATCGGCCGTGATCAGCATCGCGATACTCATGGCCAGGGCTTCCGACAGCATCGGCATTGCGATGGAGGCATGGCCTTCCTGCACCTCTCGCGATCCCATGGCGTAGGTGACCGCCTGGATCGCAATCTGGGCGCAATAGTGTCTAAATTCGCCCGGCGACAGGTTGTCGGGAATATCGAACAATTCTTCCGGGACCATTTTCATGCTCATTGGCTCATCCTCTAAAGCGGCTCACCGCTTTCTTCCATTCTCGCTCGTCTGGTAGCGGAAAGCGATGACGCGGGGGCTTGTTGCTTGTCTCCATTACCAGCGGACGTACCTTCCGGCCGTAACGCTGGGAGCAGGTCTTGCAGTAAAATCGCCGCTTGGCTTCCCCGAAGTCATCGCTCCAGCCTTTCTGATGGAATTTCCACCACAGCCCGTGAGCCTCAAAAAACGCTTCGCGCCGGCAACGACATTCTACCCTGACGGAATAGTGCCATGCTGCGGCTTCGAAAATGCAGGTCGCCACTTTGAGCCCGTCCCGATAGCGCGCCACATCATTCCTGAACCAGATCCGGCGAGGGCATCGAAGCAATCAGATCTCCGGAGCTGATCTCCCATGCCCTGGCGAGCGCATCCACTTCTGCGCGCGACACGCGGTCGCCACCGCTGATCGTCACATGAGCCGCGCGGCTGCGATGCCAGTTTGCCGGGCGAGGCGCTCAAAGGGTGTGGCTCGCTGGCGTTGCCAGGCATAGAACCATGGATCTCCCTCGCGAATGCATCGGGCGACAGGATGATCATGTGAAAAGCTGTCCAGCGGCCGTGCTATGGGGCGCTCGCCTTTTCGCCTGCTCACAGCAGCGCACCCTGCTCGATGGGCTGGAAGAAACGCGCTGCGGTCACAGCATTGCGGTAGTGAACGGTTTCAAGGCGCTCAGCCTCTTCAAACTTAACCGGCGTCCATTCTTCCGATGGATAGACTGTGTTGTAGATGACGCGCGCCGCCTCCCGCAGCGTGCCTCCTGGTTGCGACATGATATCCTCCTGAGTCGGTGGACATCATAGAACAAAGAGAGAACATATGGGAGAGGGTTTGACAGGTGGGATCACCAGCCACTGCCCAGGTTGATCAATCCGAGCAGGCTCAAGACGATGATCGTGAGGATGGCAGAGATGAGCAGGGAGCCGAAGCAGCCCAGCTTATTCGAGAAAAACAGGAACAACGGCGCCTCCTTGCCTGGACTAAGCATAGGCCGCGTGTGACGGGATTGTTCCCGCCCGGTTGACTCCCATGGGCACAATTTCCACCTTGCTGGCATGTGCAACCGGGCTGAACGCGGCGACACGCAGAAGGTGCTGAACCTGTTTGGCGCGAAGAAGGGCGCGCGGTTCAACGAGGGGCCGCTCCAGATCCATCCAGCGCAGCCTGGCACCGTTATCCGGCTGGAAAATAGCGAACGGGTTCTGGAGCAGATGACCTGGGGCTTCCCACTGACTCAAAAGAGCAAAAAGACCGGAAAGCCGCTCAAGCCCAAGCCCGTGAACAATGCGCGGTTCGACAAGCTGCACACCTATTTCTGGAAATGGGCTGCCTCAAAGCCCGAGCATCGCTGTCTGATCCCGACCGCGCGCTACTGCGAAGCCTGCGGGGAGCCGGGCTGCATGACCGAGACATGGCTGTCGGTGAAGGATCAGCCAATCTTCGCCTGGGCGGGCCTATGGGCGAACAGCGATGAATGGGGAAGCGTCTTCACGGGCGTGATGACGGACAATGCTCCCGACCTGATCCACATTCACGATCGCTCGCCCGTTATCATCGATCCAGCAGATTGGGACTTCTGGCTCACCGCGCCGCTTGAGGAGCTATATCGGTTTGACCGGCCCTACCCTGCCGATCGACTTGCGGTGGAGCATACGACCACGCCTTGGTTCCAGAGGAAGGCGGTTGCGAGTCCGGACCAGGCGCCCCTGCTATGACGGACCTGTCGCAGCCTGACGAGGCCCGCTGCTGGGCAAAGGCGCGAGAGGTGATCGAGAAGTACGGCGACGATGTAGACGCATTTCTGGAACTTATGATCGACACATGCGGCAAGGAATGCGAGATGCAGCTCCTCATGGAGTGGCTAGTGATCCGGACCTGTGTCGCCATGATCCTGAACGGCAACGGCAGCACGGCAGCGCATTAGCAGCCCGCCTGCCGCTCCGGGTTCAACACCTCAGCCACAGTATCGTAGCTCTCCTGAAGCTCCAGCTTTCGACCATCGGCGAACACCACAAGCGTGCCATCATCGCAGGGCTGGAAATAATCGATTTGGTCCATGTTGATGGTGACCGGATTGCCATCGGCGAGGGTAAACTCAGCTATCATCGAAACATCTCCTGCCTGGGAACAGCGCTCTACACGCCGTTTCGTTGCGGAGATTTCGCAGGATGATGTTGTTCATCCTCCTCTCGGCTGCCCCTTCACCTGCAGGAACAGCAAAGAATTTTGCTAACTATCGCAGTTTAAGGCGAATCGTTTCGTCTTCTGCTTTGATTCTTGGTGCAGGTTACGCCTGCATTGCGACCCAAACTTGCCCCGCCATCATAGTTAAGGCGGGGCTTTTTGCTATGGAACTTCCGTTATAATACTTCATCGCCGCTAGACAGCGCAAGAGAGCTATGTCGCAACCATCAGCCAGGATGGCGCTTATGCCTTTGCAGGTTACCTGCATTGCGACCCAACTTAGCCCTGCCTTCCTTTCAGTGAGGCGGGGCTTTTTCCTTAAACCATTCAGATCGTTTGCAGTTCCGCCCGCGGCCGCGGGCGATTTGTCACTTATCGGAAGGTAATCATCGACGCAGGTCCTACCTTCCGAGCTCAAGGGTCATTAACCGGCAGCGGCTTATGGCCTTCCTCTTCATGATGCAGAACGTCGCCCAGCCGCCGCATGTCTACCAGCTGACCGCAGCTGGGACAGGCAAAGAAATTGTCCGCCTCATCCTCCGAAACGCTAAAGGTGGGCAAGCAAGCATTCAGCTCTTCGCGTGTCTTTTCGTCGATCATGGCAGCACCGCATGGGGTCATCGCGGTTGAGCAACTGCCTCTCTGGAGTCGCGCACCGCAGCTACAGAAGAAGCCCCGCAGCGGGGAATCGAGCGGGGCTTCCCAGGCTTTGTGCCTGCCGATCATTATACGCTCGATAAGCACGAAAACCCATGGTTCATTCGGACTAGGGGGCCGCCGCGATGATTAAGGCTACAGCGAATCCATCGTAGACGCCGCACGCGCGCTTAAAGCTTCGGCTCCAGTAACCGTGCCACTTTTCGCTTCTGCATCTTCAACGTCGGGGTAGCTCGCTCCAGCTTTTTAACGGTCGTCCAGAAGCCATCCCGTTCCCGATCCGTCAGGGTCCTTCCAAGACACTCAGCCGCTGATTTTCGCTCCCCAGCTGCGGAACGTCCCGTATTCTGACGGCTCTCGGTCCCTTTGAAGACGTTCGACGCCGAAATTCCGTCTTTCAGCTGCGGACTGACCGCTGCCCAGGTGCATGAGCGGGCGATGGCACGATGCCGCCCGACCCATTTACATCTGCGATGGCGGGGGTGCACGATTTACGTCCCCTTAGTCACCGTTGGCATCAACCACGAAAACCGTGGGTTTGCCGCGGGACGCCGGATCCCATCCTGCCGATAATGCTGCCCGCACCCCTCGCGAAGCAATCGCATCGTTTATGTGCAAACGCCCTTTCGGCAATCCTTTCATCAGGCGCTTGGGTGCCGGAAATTCCAGCACGGCTTCGCGCGGCATGTCTCTCTGACGTAGGGAGACAGTCATTCCCTTCCAGCCATCGGAAGAGGACAATTGAGGCTCGCTCAGGAGTTCCCAATCATATTTGGAACCGTCGATCTCTACAGTGCCGCTGCGGCCGGGTGCTTTAAACATGTCATACCCTTAGCATGTCAGCAGCGGTACTCCATCCATGGTATGGCAGGTTTTCTCGACGCCCTCAGTCGCCATTCTGAGCGAACAGGATCATATGGTCGAGTCCATCACCAACGGGCGTATAAGCACAATCGTCTGCAGCGCGGCAATTCCCCCTCTGGGTGAAGGGTGGGATGAGGTTTATCTTAATCGCCTAACCAACCGGATATAATCTCGCCCTTGTGCCCTTCGGGCGCTAACGCCGCCCGCAAAGCTTCCAACAGTGGCGGCAGTGTCTGCGTGAAAGCGTAGGGCGGATTGACGATATAGAGGCCCGCGCCGTTGTAGATGCCGGGTTGCTCGCTATCATATAGCCAATGCTCCACCCGCAGCAATTTTGGGACGCCGAGCTTGCGTAACTGCTGCTTCCACTGCCAATGCGTGGCGCGGTCTTTCAGCGGAAACCAGATTACCGTCACACCATGTGCCCATTTGCGGTGAGCGGCGGCGAGGGTGGCGGTGATGCGCGCGCGTTCGTCCGGCTGCTCGTAGGGCGGGTCGACCACCACCACGCCGCGCGCGGTGCGGGGCGGCACCATAGCCAGCCACAGTTCGTAGGCGTCGCGTTCATGCACGGCCGCGCTGCTGCCCCGCATGACGCCGCGTAGGGTGTGAGCGTCTTCCGGGTGCTTTTCGTTGAGGATCAGGAAATCCTGCGGGCGCAAAAGCTGCGCGAGAAACTGCGGCGAGCCGGGGTAGAGGCACGGTTCGCTACCCACGTTCACCGCCTGCACAGCGGCGCGGTAGTCGTCTAACAAGGGGTCCGGGTCGGCAAAGGCCCGCAGCACGCCCTGCGTGGCCTCGCCGGTGCGTTGGGCTTCGTCGCCGCCAAGGTCGTACAGCCCGCACCCGGCATGAGTGTCGATCAGGGTCAACGCGCCCGGCTTTTGCTGCAAGGCCCGCACCAAGGCGATTAGGAGGCTGTGCTTGACGACATCGGCGCTATTGCCGGCATGGAAGGAATGGCGATAATTCATTGTGATTCATGATTCTGACGGCCTGCCTTTAGACGAGCAGCCGGACCTTCTGCAAAGCGAAGTTATGGCCGCGCCGGTATTGTTGGGCGCACTAATCGAGCGCGAAGCGATTGAAGCAACCAATCCGGTGCTCGTATGGGCTGGGCAGAACCCTCCGAAGCGCTTTAGCGCGAGGCCCCAAGCCCGCGTTAGTGATCGTCACCGGACGCGAATCCGACCCATTTCTGCCATCCAAGTGGCCGATTCTATTTTCCAGCTGCTGACCGTCAGCTCTTTAATGGGGTAGGGGGTTAGCCTCACCGGTTTGCTGTGCTCTGGCTCAAGTTTATGTCCCAGCCTTCGACTTTCGGTCGCTGACCTATTCACATCACGGATCTTGAACAGCATCGGCGAAGAGCATAATTTTCGCGACGGCCCTTATCGGCCGCTAAAGGTAGAGGATAGGAAGAAAGGAGGCAAAGCAATGTCCCTCTCCCATTTTCACGACCCGTTAGATGTAGTTCACCATCCCCAGTTTGAGCCAGAGGTAAAGCGATCTATTCTGGCCTCGTGGGCCTCCGATGCTCACGCGGTTGAGGGCAAGCCCGCCCTGAGGAAGCAGCCTAAGGTACGGCGTCCCTTCTCAGTGGATGATGTGATGGACGCACTGCGGCATCTCGACGGGAGCGCGCACTGAGCCATGTCGCACCGATTTCTGGCGTATCTCAGCGAGGAGCACACCCGGCTGAAGCGGGCTAACGCTACGCTGAAGGCCAACGGACAGGCTGACGGCCCCCAAATGGCGCACCTGCAGATGCTGGCGCAGGCCGTGGAGCGGCAGATCGAACAGTGGGCGTCTGATCTCCTGCCTCGACGAGAGGCGGTTTAAAATCGATGCATAAATGAAATGGCAGGCGGGGCGACTTCGGAGAATTCGTCTCGCTTGCCATTCTCGATCAACCCTCAAGGGTTTCAAAATCAAGCGTTTTTTCGCTAGATCGAGGGCCTTGAAAAACTACCAGGGCTTACCAGATAAATCGCTGCCGGATGCCGGCAGGGTCCGGTATGGAGAGCGCCCGCTCTCTCGGGCGCATCTTCATAGACTTGTTGCTCAATGGAGGACTTGGATATGAGGACCAACTTTGACTTTACCCCGTTTCGAATGTCGACCGTGGGGTTCGATCGCTTGTTCGATCTGCTGGAAAACGGGTTGGCCGCGAGTGTCGGCGAAGGCTATCCACCTTTCAACATCGTCCGTGAAGGTGAGGATTGCTACCGCATCGACCTGGCAGTGGCCGGCTTCCGCCAGGAGGAGATCGAAATCTCGACACAGCAGAACATGCTCTTGGTGACCGGTCGTAAGAGCGATGGCGACGAAGGCCATGTGCTTTACCGTGGCATCGGCGCGCGTGACTTTGAGCGCCGCTTTGGACTCGCCGATCACGTTCAGGTGAGAAGCGCAGACTTGAAGGACGGTGTGCTGTCGATCGAACTGATGCGCGAGATTCCGGAGGCTATGAAGCCCCGGAAAATCCGGATCAGTTCGGCGAATGGCGATCTCGATCAACCGCAAGCCACCCCGGCAATCGCGAGCGATGAAGATATTCGGTTAGAGGCAAAGCATTAAGCTCTTCGCCGCTGAATATACGCGGCGATGATTGCCAGCAACCCAAGGAGATGAATCATGGCAATGCGTGATTTGGTTCCGTGGCGCCGGCAGGAGAATACGGCGCCTTCGATGTATCAGCAAAGGGAACAGAACCCCTTCGCTCAATTGCATCGGGAGATGGATAGGATTTTTGACGACTTCTTCCGCACGCCCATGGTGGGCGGAAGCGCTCTGTCTGGCCCAGGCTGGCCCAGTCTGGAGGTGAAGGAGAGTGAAAACCAGGTGACGATCACCGCGGAACTTCCCGGCATGAACGAGAAGGATATCGAACTCTCGATCTATAATGGTGTCCTTACCCTCAGGGGCGAAAAGAAGAGCGAGCATGAAGACAAGGACCGGGGCTGGTCGGAACGCTTCTACGGCCGCTTCGAACGATCCATCGCGCTTCCGGCGGGCGCGGACGAAGAACATTGCGGCGCTGATTTCAGAGACGGTGTGCTGACCGTGCGCCTTCCGAAATCGGATGCGCCGGACAAGGGGCGCAGGATCCAGATCGGCGCGCCGCAGACACAGCATTGACTCTTCAGGCGTGCCGCCTTGCGCGGCACGCCGCCTTTTCTTCGCGATATTTTCACTGCGTCTCGTGAAGCGCTTTCGACCCAAAGTGGCCGTTCAGCCCCCTATTTTCGAGCCTCAGGAGTCGACCGTCTGCTATTCGGCGGCTGTCGACCACTAAGCCGACTTTCCACTCGACGCCAGAGAGCGAAGGTTAATAGCAACATGAACACGCCCCACGACAATCCAGTGCCCGTCCAATGTGGCAGCAACGCCGTAGAGTGCGCTCGGGACGGACTAGAGGATTTGGTCGAGGCGATGGAGGACGAGCACAATGCGCCCAACTCCTTCCTTCACGATGCCCGGATGCCGTTTCTCAGGCACCACGCAGATCGACAAAGGAACGCTTGGCGAACATACCAGTGATCCAGTATGATGCGGGCATGATCCAGCGAAACCGAGCCATGATGTCGGCCTAAATCTCGATCTTTTCGAGCGCGCGGATGGCCTTGTCCGCCAGTTCGTAGAAGCGCAGCGCATCCGTGGTTGTCACCTCCTGCTGGTGCGCTGCAGCATTTCGGATGCCGCGCAAATCTCTCAGCATTTCAAACACGGCGGGGGTGATGCGCTTCTGACGAAGGAGGTTGTCACCAATGATGATCGGGTTCCGTATCTCCTTGGGGTCGAGGTTCATGTCGTTGCCAAGCTGGTAGAGCAGCCGTTCGATCGTGCCCCAGCTATCCAGGATTGCTGCGCTCGGTGAAATCGCAATCAGCTGTTGGAAGCGCACGTCAGGCAAAGTCAGGTCTACAGCCGGATCGCCAGGAACCTCGCGGCTCTTGTCCTCTACCCTATCCAGCTGCTCAGACAATTCCACGGAAGCGTCGCCCCAATTCAGCTTGCGTATCTTGGCGAGCAAGCCGGCGATCTGCTTGTGGAAGATGGCCGCGATGATGACGGCGGCGACGGGCCAAGCCAGCGAACCGATGGCCGACGCTGTGAACTCCAAGCCACTCATGCCTTCATCGGCGTTCTCGGGCCTGCCGACGACCAGCTGAACCACTTGAGGTGTCTCCACCCTCCCGGGCGGCAACACCACCGGCTTGACCGGCGCAGGCGCGGCAACGGGTGCCGCTAGTTGCTGATTAGACATATCTTCCCCACGTGCTGATGCGAACCTAGCACAAGAACGGCTGGCGGGAAGTCAGTCCTTGCTGACGTAGATGTCGCGGGCTTCCCACCTGGCGCGTAGCGCGTCGATCCACCAGCGCTGGACTCCATGCCTTGGTAGCTCGATCCTCGAGAGCGGAGAAAGGTCTGATCTGTAGTAGGTGGTACAAGGGCGGGAAACTCCCTAAAACTCATTCCAGAACTTTTTGAACGCTTCCATGAAGGTGTTGTGGTTGTCAGGTGACCAACAAACGGAATGCCCGTGGCGGAGCAACCAATGGATACCGTTTGCGCAGGTTAACTGCGACTTATCCTGCATGTTATAGATGTGATTGAAGCAATTGATGACCGTCTGTTGATAGCTGGTTCCGAAAAGGTCATACGGCACATTCCAAAGCATCCCCTCTAGGAAGTATGAGGGTGCAATACCCTCTCGCAGTCTGCCGTCTGCGATCATGCGGTTACGGATGTTCTTGAAGATGCGGACGGTCGGCTTGAAATAGCTGTTCGTTTGCTGGTGCTTCGTCGTGCAGTTAGCAGAATGCTGTTTGGGATAGTTGACGATCTTCTTGCCATCCTTGATCCAAAACACGATACCTTCACGATAAATTGGTTGACCATAGGTCGGATAGCTTATGTAGTGACGATGTTCGGCACACGCGAGGACATCAGCATCCCGGCGGCTTGCGTTGCCGGGTATGTAAATGGCCTTGCCGCTTCCATCAACACTATTTCCGTAATTCTTTGCAAGCCAGTCCGTCACCTCCTCCTTAAATTTGGCGAGGGAGTACTCCGCCTTCGTCCAGCCCTTATCAAAATTGGCCTTATCATTCACTGAAAGCTCGCTGGTATCAGAATAGTAGACCGAACTCAGCCGAATGATGATGTCCACATCACTATCAGCCCATACGTTTGTATCGTTGCCATACGAGCCTTGGAGGAATGTATCGAAATTCTTCGGGTAGTAGGGAGACCTTGAATCGTTCAGGACGCCACTGATACTCTTGTAGGTGGCTGCTGACTGCTGGACGCTGCCCTGCGCCGACCACGTTTCCAATTGTGCTTCACCAACGGCCATTGTCGCATCCGTTACAGGAGGAAATCTTTCAGGGTCGCTTCGGCTTTCGCGAACGATTCTCGTCCGCGCTGTCGCAAAATATTGAGCTTCCTTAAATCGTGTTCGAATAGATCAGTAGCCATTTCTGGCTGATCGAATGTATCGCTTATTCGTACTGTAGGCACGTCCTTGAACAAGATCGCCCGAAGCTGATCCATGGACTGCGTATTGATTTCGAGAGTCTTCTGGAGAAGCTGAACGCTTTGAAGGTATTTTGCCCAATACATCATGCTGAACATCGATTTCTTCGGGCTGGGATAAACGCCGACGCCGATGCTGACCACCCTCAAATCCTTGTGTGTGAGAACGGCGGAGCAATATTCGACCACGGTAGCGGCGGGATAGTCCTGCTGCGGGCGGCGTAAAAGTCGTCCACCTTGAAGCCTTTCTGCCGAGTCAGGGAGGTGTGGGGATCTACAGCGTGGAACTTTATCTTCAGGTCCGTCTGGCTTGCGCGGATGGCATGAGCCAACGGGCGGCGGCGAAGCGTTTCAATGTGTCGCGCGAAACGGTACGCAAGATGCTGTCGTTTTCATCGCCGCCGGGTTACCGGCGCCAGTCCGTACCGCAGCGCCCGAAGCTGGACGGGTTTGTGGCGATCATTGATGGATGGCTTGAGGGTGACCGCAGTGTCCCGCGCAAGCAACGCCATACGGCGAAGCGGGTATTCGACCGTTTGCGCACCGAGCATGGTTTCACCGGCGGCTATACGATCATCAAGGATTACATCCGGGAGCGCGAACAGCGCAGCCGGGAGATGTTCGTGCCGCTGGCGCACCCTGCGGGAGATGCGCAGGCCGATTTCGGGGAAGCGCTGGTGGAGATCGGCGGGGTGGAGCAGAAGGCCTACTTCTTCGCGCTCGATCTGCCGCACAGTGATGCCTGCTATGTGCGGGCCTATCCGGCGGCGGTGGCGGAGGCCTGGGTGGACGGACACGTGCATGCCTTCGCGTTTTTCGGCGCGGTACCGCGCTCGATCGTCTATGACAACGATCGCTGCCTTGTGACGAAGATCCTGCCCGACGGCACGCGGCAGCGTGCCACGCTGTTCAGCGCTTTCCTGTCACATTACGTGATCCGCGACCGCTATGCTCGCCCGGGCAAGGGGAACGAGAAAGGCAATGTGGAGGGGCTGGTAGGCTATTGCCGGCGCAACTTCATGGTGCCGATCCCGAAGTTCCCGACCTGGGAGGCGTTCAACCTGTGGCTGGAGGAGCAATGCCGCAAGCGCCAGCAGGACAAGGTGCGCGGGCAGAGCGAGACGATCGGTGAGCGGCTGCAGCGCGATCTCGCGGCCATGCAGCCTCTGCCCGCTACACCCTTCGAGGCCTGCGATCAGAAAGGCGGGAGGGTCTCCTCGCAATCCCTGGTGCGCTACAGGACCAACGATTATTCGGTTCCGGTGGCCTGGGGCCATCAGGAGGTCTGGATCAGGGCCTATGTCGATGAGGTGGTGATCGGCTGCCGCAGCGAAGTCATCGCCCGTCATCCTCGTTGCTATGCCCGCGAGGAGGTTGTCTTCGACCCGCTCCATTATCTCCCGCTGATCGAGCAGAAGATCAACGCATTCGACCAGGCTGCGCCTTTGCAGGGCTGGGACCTGCCCGAAGCGTTCACGACACTGCAGCGGTTGATGGAAGGGCGCATGCACAAACATGGCAGGCGCGAATATGTGCAGGTACTGCGCCTGCTGGAAACGTTCACCCTCGCCGATCTCCAGGCGGCGGTCGAACAGGCCATCGATCTTGGCGCCATCGGCTTCGATGCCGTCAAGCACCTCGTCCTGTGCCGGATCGAACGCGTACCGCCCAGGCTGGACCTGGACGTCTATCCCTTCCTGCCACGCACCACGGTCGAGAAGACCTTTGCCAGAGCCTATCTGAGCCTGCTCTCCGACCGGCAGGAGGCCGCATGAGCGATCAGGCCCCGGAGATCCTTCTCGCTCACCATCTCAAGGCGCTCAAGCTGCCTACGTGCCTGCGTGAGCATCACAAGCTCGCGCGGCAATGTGCCGCTGAAGGCGTCGATCATATCCGCTTCCTCGCCCGCCTCGTCGAGATGGAAATGATCGACAGGGAGCGTCGCATGGTCGAGCGGCGCATCAAGGCCGCGCGCTTCCCCGCCGTCAAAAGCCTCGACAGCTTCGACTTCGCCGCCATCCCCAGGCTCAACAAGATGCAGGTGCTCGAGATGGCGCGCTGCGAGTGGATCGAGCGGCGTGAGAACGCCATCGCTCTGGGGCCATCAGGCACCGGAAAGACGCACGTAGCGTTGGGGCTCGGACTGGCAGCATGCCAGAAAGGACTGTCGGTGGGCTTCACCACCGCGGCAGCGCTGGTCAGCGAAATGATGGAGGCCCGCGACGAGCGCCGTCTTCTGCGCTTCCAGAAGCAGATGGCCGGATACAAGCTGCTCATCATCGACGAACTGGGCTTTGTGCCGCTCTCCAAGACCGGCGCCGAACTGTTGTTCGAGCTGATCTCCCAGCGTTACGAACGCGGCTCCACCTTCATCACCAGCAACCTGCCCTTCGACGAATGGACCGAAACCTTCGGATCTGAGCGTCTCACAGGCGCGCTCCTCGATCGCCTGACCCATCACGTCAGCATCCTCGAGATGAACGGCGAAAGCTATCGCCTCGCGCACAGCCGGGCCCGCAAGGCCAAAACCAGACCCTGAAAATTACACCAATGCCGGGGGGAGTGGCCCTCGGGCTACGCCCTCACGCCACTCCCCCCGGCATGTAACACGATGGCCTGGTTTTACGCCGCCGAATGGCCGACTTTTGCTCCGCCGTTGACATGTGTGCACGGTTCAGGGCGCGGGACGCGTCCGCAATGGCATAAAGGGTAGGGTTGTTGGCGCAGTAGCCCCCATCGACAAGCTTCACCTCATCCCCGGCGGCGGTGGTTACGGTAGTCGGCTCGAAGAACGGAAACGCAGAGCAGGACGCCTGCACGGCATCCCCGATTTTTACGCCGAACCCAGGCTTGAATGTGCCCTTGCGGCCATGAGCCTGCTCAATGCTCCCTTTGAAGATCATGGGCCGCTCAATCACCCATTTCGTAGTGACAACGCCAACGGCAGTTTTTACGTCATCGAACATGGCGTCTTTGAAGATTTCTGCTGCCAGTTCGGCCAGCTTGGCGGACTTCTGGTACGGTTTCTTCAACCGCATGACATCTGGCACGAACTTCTTATAGAGGCCGTGAATTTCCCCAATCGACATGCCGAGAGCGATCATTGAACCGATGATGGAGCCAGTACTCGTGCCGAAGATGAGGTCAAACCGCTCGTGGAGGCGGCAACCGATCATGCCTTCGATTTCTTCGAGTACGCCAAGGGTATAGAAGCCTTTGGCGCCGCCGCCATCAAGGCTGAGAATGCGATATGGCTTGGTCTGCTCTTCCCCATCGGTCACGCTTAGTGCCTCGCTTTGAGTGTTTATAGGGCGATTGCTGCAAGAAACATGATACCACCCTCTACACGCTGGCGGATGCTCTGGAGTTTTGCAAAGCCATGCTTCCCGGCCGCGCCATGGGTAGCCTCGTTGAACACGTGGAATAGCTGAAGGATGTCATCGATATCCTTTTCCACGAAGCCCAGCATCTCGGGAGAGTCAGCGCCTTTGCGTTTCAAGAGATACCGGATTTTCGCACGGCGGCTCGGTGTTCCGTTTGGGGTCTTGTCGTAATTGCTTTCCGCTGCGATCACGTCGGCATTATCCGCCCACTTTTCGAGAATTTCGGTGAAAATCTCCCTTACGCTGGTGCAAAAGTGACGAGCGGCGTCAGTATTTATGGGGTTAAGGGCATAGAGCGCGCCTTTCCAACGATCACAGAGATCTTCAGAAAACCCAGAAAGGTATTCGAGGATGCCGCTGTCATCCATCTGCTCCGGTGTAAGCGGCGCTTCAGAGGTCAATGCCTCCGCGACACTGGCGCTGTTGCTGGCTTCCTTCTCGGTCAGTGCCAGAAGGTCAGAAACACCCGGTGAATTTTGTGCGGACCGCTCAACACGTTCGAATCTGTCGTAAACGTCGTAGGCGGAGTTCCGTACTTCAACATAGCGGGTCATTGTCGATGCCTGGCTTTTCAGCGAGGCGATTTGCCGAGCGAGAGCTTGCCGGTTTTGACGGACCTTTGCATTATGGGAATTGACCGCATGGTTGTATTTCGTGACGGCTGCTTCGTTCTTTTGGTTTTGCTGCCGTACAGCGCGATTATAGTCCCTGACGACCTGCTGATTGTGCCGATTTACACGGTCAATTTCGCGATTCACTTCGCGAACGTACTTTTCGACAGCTTGCCGATTAGCTCGATTAAAGCGGTCCACCTCGGCGTTGTAACGCCGGACCCAAGCATTGTACTGCTGCGGTGTCATTCGCCGCGTCATCAGCGCCCCCTTAAAAGAGATATCCCGACCGCCTCGAATTTAGTCAAGGTGATGCTCCGTCACAAGGGATGGTTGCTTAATATTTGGCGATTTCCAGAGCTATTTTCGGTCTTCCTGACGTAAAATGCGCAGCGCTCATCCAACGTTTTCTACCGTTTCTTGCGCGGTTTCGGTTCGTTTGAGATGAATGCAAATAGATTCCTCAATCCGAGCTCTTCTTTATAGAGCTTGGTCAACCAGCGGGTGAGGCAAATTGCAGAGCTTCGCGCGGTTATATGGAGCGCGGTCGCTCCCACCCGAGGAAGTATCCTTTTTTCGCTCAATAGCAGTTGCCCTCGGCAACACTCTCGCAACAAAATTCCCTTGCTGCGCGGCATCCTAATGGTGAGAATGACACGATGCCATGAGCTCGAGGACCAGATGCGATAATGACCCGGAAAGTTTGCTGGCAGTGTATCGGCGAGGATATCGTCAGTGCCGAAATCAAGGCGGAGCAGCCGCGCCGCATTTGTAGCTATTGCGGCTCACGCCGACCGGCGATCCGAATTGATGACCTTGCCCACTGGGTCGATCCAGTATTTCAGCACATCGTCGGTGAAGCCGAGCCCGGATTCGTGGTGCGCGACGGCAATCCTGACTGGGCGCCCGATGGCGAATATCCCAGCAATCTAATGACCGAAATCCTTGAAGCGGACACCGATGAAATAGGCCGCGACCTCGTGTCCATGCTCGCCCATCAGCATCGATTTGACGTCAATGAAGGTGGGTTTGACTATTATGACGACACATCAGACAGCTACACGATCCTCGACGCCGAGGACGAATGGTTCAGACGTGGGTGGGAGAGCTTTTGCGACGAACTGAAGCATCAGCGGCGCTTCTTTCTCGATCAAAGTACGCACGTGCTCGACGAGATCTTCGGACCAATTCTGCGCGAAGAATGGCCTCCGGGTAGCGCGATCCGGACAATCGGTCCAAATACTGGTCATACCCATCTCTTTCGCGCACGCGACGCCAACGAACGCGGCGAGCAGGAAAAGATCTATCGACAGCGCCGGCGTCAACTAGGTGCACCACCGCCCGGTGTAGCGGGATCGGGACGTATGAACGCTGCGGGAATCAGCGTGTTCTACGGCTCTTTTGACAGCGACACCTGCGTCGCCGAACTGCGCACGCCGGTTGGGGGTTATGCGATCGTCGGTCGCTTCGAAATTCTGAGGCCCTTACGCGTGCTCGACCTGACATTGCTAGAAGCCGATCCCGAACGGCTAAGCTATTTCGACCCCCATTATGCTGAGCGCGTGGCCTATTCGGCGTTCATGCGCGGCTTCCATGCAGAGATTAGGCGCGCGGTAATACCCGGGCGCGAAACGCTTGAATATTTGCCTACTCAGGTCATCGCTGAATATCTTTGGTCGCGTACAGTCCCGGGTATAGACGGCATCGTATTCGGCTCGGCGCAGATCACAGATTCCGCCAATAATGTCGTGCTATTCCCACATGCCGCGTCGGTCGAAAGCGCTGACGATGAAACTGAGCGCACAATCCGCTATTTCCACCACCGCCCAGCCCGTACTGACGAAGATGCCGACGAGGACGATCAGCGCGACCGCGATCTGATCACCTTCGAGCCACAAACGGCCGAAAATGCTGCCGCCCAAGCTCACATCCCCAACGAAGAGGATAATTGGCTAGCAGAGTTATGGGAGCCGGTCCCGCCCGTCCCCGATCCCGGTCCTGCCTTACGGCTCGGAGAGAACGATGTGTGGCGGATTCGGGTCGACGGCATTCGCTATGTCACGCATCTGATCCAGGCCCAGTTCAGCGACTGGGAAGATCATGGGCTGTTCTGACGGCTGAACAAAAGCAAGCGCAAATGTACCAAAACGGTCCATGTCGAAACGCTGCTCCGGATTTGTTCGGCGTGACAGCTTTGCCGGCAACGCTTCTCGGGCTGCTTGCCGCCTTCCAAATAAATATTGCGGGTTTATTCCAAGCCGGTTAGCACATTCATAGAGGGAGGGAGCCTGCATGCTTCTAAGAATTATTTGAAAGTTCGCCTTGATCGCCTGATATTGCAAATGGACGATACCGAACTCGAAAAGTTCTGTCGGCAATGGGTCGAACGAAAATCTTCCAGCTATTTTGAAGTGAAGCGCTTCGGTGGATCTGGCGACCGAGGGCGTGATGTGGTTGGATTTTGCTCTGATCAGCGCCATGATGGCGACTGGGACAACTATCAGTGCAAGCAATATCGGGGAAAGCTCGGTACGGCCGACGGTCTGCTCGCTGTTGCAAAGGTGTTGTACTGGGCATCGCAGGGAGAGTTTACAAATCCTAGGTCCTTCATATTCGTCGCTCCCAAGGGGCTGAATTCGAATCTCTTAAAACTTATCAATAAACCTGCGTCCTTCAGATCAGAATTAATTTCTAAATGGGACGGTTCGTGTGCCAAAAAGATCGTCGATAACCTCACCATTCCTCTCGCTGGAGAGGTTCTTGATGCGATAAATAATTTCGAATTTTCAAAAATTACTTATGTTGATGTTGATGAAATACTTGATGACTCTGCGTCAAAGCCACTTCTGTTCGAGTTGTTCGGTACAGACCCCGGCGATTATCCCAGAGGGACCGTGCCTGTTGATGTTCAAGAACACGAAATGGTGTACATGAATGCGCTTCTCGGAGCGTATAACGAACGAGAATTAGGCAGCTTCACCTGCCATCAGGACGTTTTCGACCACAGTGAACACGGCGACGATCTGCGGGTCCATCGATCAAGATACTATGAGGCCGAAGGATTTCAAAAATTCTACCGTGACAACACCTCACCTGAAACGATCGCTGAGTTCCGCCGAGGTATCCGCTTCGGCATCTATGACACATTGAAGGCAGTTGCAAAAGACGAACTGGCTCGCGTGCATGCAACCATGTCGCAGGCTGCCAATCTGCAACCGAGCGGACCTTTGGCTCAGTATGCCTATATCCCGGTCAAGCAGGGTCTTTGCCATCACCTAATCAATGATGGCGAGATCACTTGGAAGGGCTCGAAATGACTCAGGCCACCCCAATCACACTGTTCAACAGTCCTTTGGAAACAGGCGTCCGCAGCGTACTCATTCTCAATGCGGCGGATTTCCGTGCTTTTGATCTTACCCATCTAACTTGGCTGGACCACCTTGTCGTTCACACTTCTGATATCGGCGGCCCGCGGAGCCTGCATCCCGACATACCTCAGCGAGATGGTGAGTTGATCGTTCGCCGTCGAAACGTAGAGGATGGACTTCGCCTCATGCGAAGGCTGCAACTCGTGACCACAGACTACACTTCCGAAGGTATCCTGTACCGGATAACCGAAGATGGCGCTCAATTTTCTCAGCTTGTCCGATCTGACTACGGGCGTCGCCTCAAAGATCGCGCAATTTGGCTAATGGATTATGTCGGGCGCATCGATGGCGCTGAATTCGTCCGCATGATTAGCGAGAAGATTGGCCGATGGAGCATCGAGTTCCAATCCGAAGGAAATGTATCTAATGGCAGCTAATCCCTCGATCCGACTGAATCAGCTCGCATTTGTTAACCGCACGGGCGGCGCGCGCGCGGAGCTTCCATTCTCGGATTCGTTTTCATTCGTTTTCGGCGCGTCGAACACCGGGAAGTCGTTCGCCGTTAAATCGCTGGATTTCATGCTGGGCGGCAACCGCGAGTTGCCGGATATTATCGAGCGACGGCCATATGAACGGGCGATACTCGAGCTATCGCTATCGTCAGGCGAAAGATTGTCCCTCGAACGCGCGCTTGCTGGTGGAGATTTTTCCGTCTCGATTAATGGGGCTGAGTCGGTTGTTTTCTCAGCTAGGCACAACAGAAATGACGAGGCGAATCTTTCAAATTATCTCCTGAACCGCCTGAAAATGGCGGACAAGGAGGTCGCAAAGGATAAATCGGGAACGAAGAAGGCCCTCAGTTTTCGTGATATTGTCCGCCTTTGCATCGTCGACGAGACTGCGATACAGTCTGAAACGTCTCCAGCTGAAAGCGGCGAGATTCAGTTCGCAGCACTTGAGCGCAACATCTTCAAGTATATGCTCACTGGGGTTGATGATGCTGCGATGATCACGCAGCTTAAACCGAAAGATTTCAGCACTGGCCGGAACGCTCAAGTCGGCCTTCTCGAAGGTATGCTCGCAGAGGTCGAATCCGAGATTTCTGACAGCTTTCCCGATATAGATGATTTGCCTGATGAGTATGTCGCCGTTCAAGATGAACTGACAGAACTTGAAAAAGAAATGGCCTTTGTCCGTGATTCATCAAGAGAGAAGCTGGAAAACAAGGCACGCCTTGTCGTTTCAATAAACCGCGATCAGCAGCGTGTGAACGACATCTCAATGGCGTTGGAAAATTTTGAACAGCTGAAGCGGGTTTACGATAGCGATATCGCTCGACTGGAATCGATCGAAGAGGCTGGTTTTCTACTTGGCTTGAATATGGATGATGCATGCCCTGTTTGCGGCTCACCTCCGGAAGCGCACGTCCACAAGCATGCGCTGTCTGAAATCGAAGCCGCACGCGCCGCCGCTGAAATAGAAATCGCAAAGGTGAAGGCTCATGGCATTGAGTTGTCCGCCACCCTTAAGGACACTTCAGCTGAACTCGAACGATCCGGCCAGCGGTTGCTTCTCAATCAACAAAGTTTGACTACACTGGAAGAAGATTTGGCGGCCGGGTCGCCTAAATCGGCTGACAGTCTACGTCGAATTTCCGAAATTATACCACGGCGCGATCGGATCAACCGGGGGCTAGCGCTTGCGCGCCGGCAGGTAGAGCTAACTCGCCAGATCGCAGATCTCAAGAAAAAGAAGCAGACTCGGCGACACTCGAATTTCCAAGCGGGACTTTCGACGCAAATTGCTAATGATTTCGCGGTTCAAGTAGGCCTAGTGCTTCAGGAATGGGGGTTTCCGGGCGAGTGCCGTACTTTCTTTGACACGGAGGGCACATTTGACCTTATCATTGATGGCAAGCGCCGGCGAGATAATGGGAAGGGCGTCCGAGCGATTACGCACGCAGCCTTTAAGGTAGCGCTGCTGATATACTGCCGCTCTCGGGGGTTACCACATCCAGGCTTGCTCGTGATGGATAGTCCTCTGATCACCTATCGCGACCCGATCCAGTCCAAGGGCGGCGATCTTGCCGATGATGAAGAAGCGATTAAGAGCTCTGACCTAAGAGAGCGGATGCTTAGCCATCTCGGTTCTCTCGGTGACCTTGGTCAGATTGTCATTTTCGATAATATCGACGCACCTGCGAACGTGGCAGATTTTGCGCAGATCGAAGTTTTCACGAATAATCCTGCGGAAGGACGACAAGGACTGCTTTAATGACTGCGACGCTAGCAGCTTAGATCGATGGTTAGCCATCGCTTGCCATTTTAAGACGCGCCGAGCGTCCAGATTTGGGCGCAAAGTGGCATACCGTCGCCCGCTTGGAGTGTCTGCTATCCAACCGGTGTCATTTCGAACCGGACCGACCGTGAAGTCCCAAGGCTTGCCAATTCCGGGTATGCGGTACCGCCTCACGTTCAAGCGCTCCAACCAAACCACGCCCTGGCGGCTACGCGTCAGGTTATCGAAGCCAGTTCTTGACCCGCAATCCCGGCACCCGCTCAAACTCCCGGGCATTGTCCGTCACGAGCGTAGCGTCGAGTGCCAGGGCATGAGCGGCAATGAACATGTCGTTTCCGCCGATCGGTTTGCCTTGACGTTCCAGCTCCGCACGAAGAGCACCATAGTGGCGATCCGCGTCGTCCTCGAGCGGCAGCACAGGCAGACGTTTGAGAATCCCTTCCAGTTGCGCCGTCAACCGCTCTGATCCCCTACGCTCCGCCCCGAACCGCAGTTCGCTGGCGACAATGATGCTCGTGACAATGGTCTCGGTCGTCCCCTGCGCGATATGCGCGCCAATTACACCCTGCGGATGCCGGACCAGATCCGAAAGAATGTTGGTGTCGAGAAGGTACATGATCAGAATTCCACGGCATCCGCGGGAAGATCGTCGATCGGACCAAAATCTTCCTCGATGTCGTCGAGTGTAGCCAGATAGTCGGCCAGCGACAGGGCAGGCGCGGGTTCGATGATGAGCCGGCCCCCTTCCTTGCGCATAATGGCATCTTCCCCCGGCAACTCGAACTCGCGCGGGATACGGACGGCCTGACTGCGACCATTTTTGAACAGTTTGACGTGGCGTTCAGCGTTCATGGCGACTCCTTGGCATATGACACTAGCATATGCCACGGGAGAAGGCGAGCAGGCAGTCGGTACGGACGCATCGTTCCCGAACGGACCGTGATGGCGAAGAAGAACAGCCGTTCGGCGCGGATGCGGTAAATCCCGCCAAGGCGAGACCTATTTAACCGGCCGGACTCAATCCAAAGGCTGCGTGCCCGCTCCATTCGCGAGCGCATCAGCAATCATGGCCGCCAAGGTTTCTTCGGCGCGCCTGCGTGCGCTGGGGTCCTTGGCCTCTAATTCATGCCGGACCCATTGTGGCGCGCGTTCTATCACTCGCAGAATCATGTCGGTGGTATTCTCGTCCATGGGCGCAGCCTATGACGGTGGATACAGGCGAACGCAACGCGGTTGTCGGCGTTCCAAGCCGTGTTCTAACCCACAAGGCGTCAATCGAGTTTCCCCCGTGCTTCGGCTTCTTGCGCGGCCGCACGGAACTATACGTCCAACATGCGCGCGCGGCTCCCGGTCAAAGATCAAGGCCCAGACTTCGCTCAGGGAGGGCTAACAAAGTATCGGAGCGATCCTTTTCGGTGCGCCCCTGCTCACCGCTGCCTGGCCCGCCCTTCCCTGCTGCGCCCCGATATTGCGCTTTGTCGCTCGCTCCTGATTTGGGACCATCGGGAAGGCCAAGATCCTGAGCCCTCGGCCGCTCAGGACCGCCATCGGCCATATTATCGATATTAAGCCGCCCCGTGGCTTCCAGCGCCGACGTCTTGTTACCAGCATTGCTGGCGAGCTGGCGCTCCAGCTTGGCCTTGTCGTCCACAATCATCGTCAGCTCGTCCCGAACGCGCGTGACGCCGACATTGAACAGGCGCTGATTGGAGAGGTTTGTTTCGTAGCTCGCCATGACGGTGATGGCCTTGTCCGTGGTGATCCCCTGCGCCATGTGCATGTTGAGGCTGTAGGCGAGGTCCAAACGCGACAGCATCGGGTCGGAAAGGCCCAGGGTCAGTCGCTGCCGCGAAGCCGTTTCGACCGTAACCGCATTCTGGTCCACGGCGACCACCGTCGCGATGGCGGCGTTGTGGAGATCACGCGGCTTGTCATTCGCGGTCCAGCGGACGCGATCGCCCTCCCGGATCTGTACAATCTTCTTTTCCGAAAGCTGAAGCCCGTCGTGAGTTTCCTCGGGAGAGAGCTTTCGCGGATCGAAGAGCACGCGCTGCTGGCCCTTACGGAGGTCGATCTTGCCATTGGCATGAACCTTGGTCACGTCATAGCGTCCCGCCTTGAGGCCAGCATCCCGCATACCGCCGCGCCCAACCTCCAGCGTTTGCCCCACGCGATAGTTCTTCGCATAGCGAAGCTCCTCCCGGGTGAGATTGACCCGCTCATAGACCATGACCTCAATCGCCTCGCCACGCAGAGATCCTTCAGCAACAAGGCCCTCCTGGATGCGCATGTTGATCGCTGCCCGGGCGTCTCTACCCGACGCAAACACGGCCGTACGCTCCCGATCTTGGGGCGAAAGGCCAAGCCAGCGATCGGCGGTATCTTTCGCCGGACTCTGCGACTCAATGACCTTATTCCCCAGCAGGCGAAGGGCATGGCCGGCCTTCCCGGCATTGGCCAATGACGCGACCGTTCGCAGCAGCGTCGTGCGCTGACGGATATTCTGGTCCATCCGCGCCATGGTGCCGCCGCTCGCCTGGATCATGGCGAAAGCCTTGCCGGCATTGATCGAGGAGAGCTGCTGACGGTCGCCGACCAGCACCAGCTTATCGATGCCGAGCGACTCTACGACCTGATGGAGGGTGAGCATATCCTTTGACGACACCATTGAGGTTTCATCGACCACGATCATGCTGTTGGCGAGTGCCGCGCGCGCTTCGTCATAGC
>NZ_CP015989.1 GCF_001658005.1 Sphingobium sp. EP60837
ATGGCGCCTTCCCTGCTCACCGGCCCAGGCATCGGCCTTGGTTTTCCCTTCAGCCAGAAACCGCCGCTTGTATTCCGCCGTGAGGCGCGCCTTGTCTGCTGCGGGAATAGACGAGGAGGAGCAGCGAGGGATTTCTTCAGCGGATACAGGCAGCGACCAAAGCAAGACTGCCATAGTAGTGGCAGCAATAAAAATACGTAACATGGCAATCTCCCGATCATCTCATGAATTCTCAAACAGACTCTTACGCCGTTGGCCTTCCGATGATGCATAAATCACTTTTGCATCAGGGTAAGGGGACGTCCAACGCCGGGCCCGCTACCTTACGATAGATTCTGCCCGGTTCCGGATTAGCGGACGATAGCGACCCCAAGCCGCAGTCGTGTCGCCTTGCGGTCATAATCGAGCAGATTTTCGCCATAGCCAGCAAAGGCTTGGCCGAAGACATAGACGTTGAGGTTGGTGTCAACGATCTTGTCCAGCGGATAGGAAAGCTCAGCGTCTATTGCGCCCTTGCCCGACGAGAAATTAATGCGGCTGTTGGTAGTCAGTCGCAGCCCGTCGTCACGGCCAAACTCCGCGAACAAGGACGTGTGGCCGCGATAGCGTTTCACATCCGGATTGTCTTCAAGGTCACCGACATAGAAGGAGTAGCGCGGGCCCAGCGACAGCTTGTAGTCTCCGATCGGTATCGTCGCCACAGGCTGGACATAGAGGGTGTTGAGGCTGCGCGACGCCAACCCATCGCGGCCGTTGGACTCATGGCGCAGCCCCGCCTGTCCGCCGAACGCCAATGTGCCCTTCGATACGGCCGGTAGCAGGTAGAAAAGTTCGGGCATGAAATCGATGTTACGGAAGGGCGAAGAATCCCCCGCCCAGATCCCAGAACAGGCGCTGGGTATAGGGCCCAGTCGGCCCGAAGCTGCGATTTTGGCCATGTTGAAGAACAAAGATTGAACATGGCGATCTACCAGGCTCGCTCTTGTCCTCCAATCTCGTAAACATCGGTCTCGATCGAGCACCTGTAGCTCTCTGCGATGTTGAACATCTCTGTCTGGAGAGATGCGATCTCATCATCGAGGCTGACGCCATCGGCACCCTGATCATAGGCGACGGTCAGCGTGTAATCGCAGTTCCCGGTCTTTTGCATCTGGTAATCCCGCTCCAGCATCGCCTCAATGCGCTCGCGAGCGGGCTTTCTGCCACGACCATGCTTGTTGAAGTTCTCGATGGTCAGATGCAGGGCGATGGTGACAGAAGGCGGCTTTTCCGGCAGCCCGATCCTTGAAGGAATGACGTCAAGCGCCCGATAGACGGTCATTCTTGAGATCTTGAGGTCGCGCGCGACGCTGGCCTTGCTCGCGCCGGCGGTGATCCGGCGTCGGATTTCATCGTCATCGATGTTTTTCTTCCGGCCTTTGTAGACGCCTTCGGCGCGCGCCGCCTCGATCCCGGCGCGCTGCCGGTCCTTGATGAACGTCAGTTCCATGTCCGCGACCATGCCCAGAATGGTGATCACCATCCGCCCCATGCTTCCGGCCGTCGTCACCTCCGGCTCAAGCACCCGCAATGAGGCTCCCTTCTGGTCGAGTTCATGAACCAGATTGAGAACATCGCGTGTGGAGCGACCGAGCCGATCGAGACGCAGGACGACGAGTTCGTCATCGGCGCGCAGGAACTGCATGATCGTCTCAAGCTCCGTGCGTCCAGTGCGCGATGCGCCCGAGCCTGTTTCGGAGCGGAGGATTTCACAGCCCGCTGCCTTCAACCGGGCAACCTGGATGTCGAGATCCTGGTCGATGGTGCTGACGCGGGCGTAGCCGACGCGGGTCATGGGCAAATCCGTCACATTAGGGTGGCTTTGCCCTCGTACAGTAACATTGGTGACGGAACCACCCTTTTGTGACATGTCGTATATGTCACTTCCGATCGTCACGTTCGGGTGCACCCAAATGGTGCGAGCGGAAAGGCCCCGGTCAGGCAGCAAGCCGCCCAAAATCGATCCGGCTATTCAGATCGAGGTCGAAGCGGCCATAAGGATTGACGTGGCTGTAAATCAGCGGTGTGAGGCCGCGATAATCATCCGGCGTCATCCGGCCCGTCCATTTCGGTTCCACCAGCACGCTCTGAAGCATTCGGGTGTTCACATAGACAAGCGACGCTTGCAGCAAATGTAGCGCCAGGACCGAGAGCTGCTGCTCATCGATGCGGTTAGTGGCGATCTCGCCGCCCTTGCCGAAGAAAACGAACCCATTGGCACTGTTCCAGTTTTCAACGACATTCAGGCCTTCATGAATTTCGCGGCGGAAGGACTCCTCGCGCAGATACCGGCACAGGAAGATCGTCTTGACCGCGCGGCCCAGCTCACTCAACGCCTTGTAGGTCGGGTGCATCACCTCGGAGCGGCTAAACCGGCGCAGGATCGCCTCCGGGTCGGCGGTTTTTGTCTGCATCGCGGCTGCATATTTGACCATCTCGTCATATTGCTGCTCGATCTCATCCCAGTTGATCGGACTGGAGAGGATCGGCTGCAAGTGGGGAAGCCGCGTTCGCATGCCGACATCGGGAAGAGCCAGCTTCTGGCGAGCGATCGCTTTCAGGCGGGGTGCAAGCTCAAATCCGAGAAGCCGGCAAAATGCAAAGCCAACCGCGCTTTGGCCATGACTATCAACATATTGTCGCTGGATTTCCATGTCGGTGCAATGGCGCAGCACGCCCTCGATCATGGAGGCGACCTCGGAGGAAGAGCAGCGCTTGAGCTGGGAATAGACGCATGTCGCGCGTCGTTCGACATGCCAGTAGATCATGACGCCCCGTCCACCATAACGCGCATGCCATTCCGTCATCAGGTTGCGATCCCAGGCTCCGAACTTTGTGGAATCTGACGCACAGGCCGTGCCGGCGTCCCCCCAGACTGCAGCATTGCGGATTGCCAGGGTCGCATTCGCAACCCTGGCACACGCCTCCTTGAGCGCCGCGGCATGAACGAAGCGGCGATGGACATGCAGCAGCTCTTCATAGCTGACATCGGGGGTGGCGCCGGCGATCCGCTTGAGCCCGGCATTCGTTCCCAGGCCGTAGAGGCATAGCAGGAGACGTTGATCCAGCGCGGTTTTCGGCAGTGCAACACGCGAGGCCGATGTTTCGAACGCTTCGAGAAGTCCCGTATCAAGGGCAGCCTCCTTCAGTACGTCGAGCAGCCCGGTCATCGGCCAGCGTTGGCCGATCTCGGTCTTGATCGAGGCGAGACCCCTGGGTTCGGGCAAGGGTTTGAACGGGGTGAGAGATATACGGTTCTCGCCGCGCCACAGCAGCCGAACCTTGTCGTTCCGGGGAATATTGGCATTGAGGAGCAACAGTTCCTGAGCAAGCTCTTCCCGGATGGCGCTTGAAAATGCACGCGCATCCGCCGTCAGGTTCAATCCTGTGTAATATGCTTCTCGCCGCGCATCGAAGTCCTTGGGAAGATCGTCATCGGGATTGCGGTATCGGTCCGCCCCGACAACCCAGATTTCCTTAGAACGGATGCGATCGCGCAGTTGCGCGAGGACACAAAGCTCATAACTGATCCGGTTTACGCGCCCCTCTTCATCAATGACGGAACTGCGCCATCTCGCCGGAATGACCTCGTCGACCGGCACTGCGTGCGGCGGCACGTAGCGGCATCCATCATCCACTTTGCTTCTGATCCAGTCCAGGGCCGCCAGCACCGGACGCCACACGGCGTTGTTCGACCGGAACTCCAGTGCCGAAAGCAGGCTTGGCAGCATACGGCGATAATGATTGGCCCATGACCTCCGCATCACCTTGTAGATCCGCCGATCCAAGGCGCCCTTTGCCTGGCTTTCCTTGATGATCGCCGCCAGTTTGTCCTTGCCGGCGATTGGGAAAATGACATCGCAGATGCGCCCGGATGGATCGTCGATCGAAGCGCTGGCAATCTCGACCAGGAGTCGCTCCTTGCCATAGACCCGCTCGATGTCTTTCGCGATATCGCCCACCACCTTGCGTTTCGAGCGCGATCCGATCTTATGGACCGTCTCGATCAGCAGGTCGACCATCGCATCCGTAAGCTGAGCTTCCCGCGCCATCAGATAAACGGCATAGAGCCCGAGCTGGCGCGCCGGTACATGCCGGCGCATCTCCGAGGCTTTCTCGCCGGCAACCCGGCGAACGATCTGATCGACCCATGCCTTGCCCGTGACCGATAGGAAATCTCGGGGAAGAGCAAGCCGTTGGATAAAGGCGAGTTTGGCGGTCACGCCAAGAATGTTTTCGAGCGTCGCCTGACCTGCATCCCCCTTCATCGTGTTGAAGCCGGTCGGGCCATCGGGATCGGCGAGCGAGGCTTCCAGCAAGGCGACCGCATCCGGCGCAAGCCGATCGCGGACTCGGGCCAACAGGGCCTCCAGATAGAGGTGTCGTTGCGAACGGACGAGGCGTTCCAGCTCCTTGCGCGACGGCCCATAGATACGGCGGTCGCGGCACCACAGGAAAACATGCTCGAGCATGGCATTGATCGGCTGCCCGCCCGCACAAAGATCGTCGGAAATCCACCTCGACAACGCCCTGCGATCCGTCTGCGTCATACGGCGGAACCCGAGATGCCGCAAAATCTCCGCGCAATGCCGGCGGGCGGTGCGCCCGGAAAAATCATAGTGGTTCACGGATTTGGCATCGAGACCAAGTTGCTCCGCCAGATACAAGACACCGTCGGAGGGTATCGACGCATGATCCGGCACAAAGAAGCCATGCCCGGCGAAAAATCTAAGCTGAACCGCCAATCCCAGTCGTGCCGTCTCCGCTTTGCCGGTCACGAACGCGATGTCCGAAAAACTCAGGCTCCAGGAGCCGATCAGATCCCCACTCGAAACGCCAAGGCTCATAACGCCGCTCCCTTATCGGAGCGGAACGTCGTTCCTCGCATGGGCGATCGTCAACAACAACCAGCCCGTTCCCGACGTGTTCTCCAAGATGACCAAAATCGCAGCTTCGGGCCGACTGGGCCTGATTGGTTGGTCTGGCTGACCGACTCCATGCGCCAGGCGATGGACCTGGGGTTGGATATGAACGAAACGGTCGCCCAGCCACTGCCCACGCAGTACCGGTCGTTGTCGGTCGCACGTGACGAATATCGTCGTTCGGTCGGACACCTGTTTCCCAAAATCGAAGCAGAAGCCCTGAACAAGCCACCCGCCCGCTAAGGCGCGTCACCTACGACTTACTTGTCCCAGACCGGAAACGGGAGCGTTCGCCGAATGAATAACCCTACCCGTTGCCAGTTGCTTGCCGAAACCGAGTATCTGATCCGTCGCGGTGGCTACGCGGCCTTCTCCTATGCCCACCTCGCCGAGAAAATCGGCATCACCAAGGCAAGCATCCACTACCACTTTCCGACCAAGCAACGCCTCGCCGAGGAGGTTGCCGAACTTGCGATGTCCCGTTTCGTCGAGGCGCTGGCGAAGATCGAAGCCGCTCATCCCGATGCCGCGTCCCGCCTGCAGAAGTACGGCGAACTCTTTCTCGACGGCTTCGAAGAGCAGTTGCGCCCGTTGTGTTGCGCGTTGGCAAGTGAACTGGCGGCCTTGCCCCCATCGATGCACGCCAAGGTACGCGCCTACTTTGACCTCCACCTGGAATGGCTGACTCGGATTATCGAGTCCGGAAGGCTGGCCGGTGCGCTCTGCTGGAAAGGAGACGCCGCTAGGCTGGCCAGCCTGATTCTGACGACTCTCGAAGGCGGTAGTCTGGTGGGGCGGGCCAAGCAATCTCGGTCCGACGTGTTGGCGGGGTTTGCGCAGGTGCTGGAGTTGGCGAGGGGATGAACTTTTTGGATTGTGCGCCCCTGCGGTGGCTTTTTATCGTTTTGGGTTTCCTCGTGCTTCCGGCCGGAACGGCCAGGGGGGACGACGTTCGGACCCTGGCGGTGATCGACGCCAGCGTCGCTGACGTCCGCGAAGCAGTGATCGAAGCCATCGAGTCGGCGGGCCTGGTGGTCAGCGCTACCATCCCCTTCAACCGTATGCTCGAACGCACTGGCAAGGCGCTGGAGTACAGTTCGGTTCCCTACGTCGATGCAGAGACAGTGCAGTTCTGCAGCGCCCGCTTGGCGTGGCAACTGGTGACGGAAGATCCCGGTCAGCTAGCTCTGTGCCCCATGTCGATTTCGATCTACGCAACTACCGCCGAGCCGAAGCTAGTCCGGCTTGCCTATCGTTCACTGGGAGAGGGGACCCTCGGCAGGCAACGGGGGGAGCAACTTCTACGGGAGCTCGTAGAACGCGCAGCGGTACTGGCCGGCTGGCGTAGGCGATAGACGGACTGCATAATGAGCGAACCACTTAAACGAGGCCTGCCACCTGAAGTTCGGCCCATTCGGCGTCCGTGAAGAGCCGTGAACGGGTATGGAAGGCCTTGCCGGAGTTTCCTTCGAGCGAAAAGGTGCCGCCGGAGCCGTCGATAACGTCGATGATTAGTTACGTGTGCTTCCAGTATTCGTACTGCGAGGCACCCATGTAGAAAGGGACGTCGCCGATGTTGCCGAGGTGCACGTCGTAGGGGCCGATGGTCAGGTCGCCGGGCAGGTAGCAGTTGGCAGCGCTGTTGTCGCAACAGCCGCTGGACTGGTGGAACATAAGTTCCGAGCCGTATTGCTGTTTCAGGAGCGCGATCAGTTCAAGCGTTGCCGGGGTGGCAGTGACACGGTCGACCATGTTTTTCTCCCAAAATTGGGGGGTAACAAATAGGGACGGTTGCCCGCCCCCAAGAGTTGCCCGCAAATCTATGCGACCAGTGGAGGAGATGCGCGGTTAGAAGAAGCCCAGTTTTTGTTCAGCGTAGCTGACAAGCAGGTTCTTCGTCTGTTGGTAGTGGTCCAGCATGACCTTGTGGTTTTCGCGGCCGAAGCCGGATTCCTTGTAGCCGCCGAACGCTGCGTGCGCCGGGTAGGCGTGGTAGCAGTTGGTCCACACGCGGCCGGCCTTGATGGCGCGACCCATGCGGTAGGCGACGTTGCCGTTGCGGCTCCAGACGCCGGCGCCGAGACCGTACAGGGTGTCGTTGGCGATGGCCAAGGCTTCGGCTTCATCCTTGAAGGTCGTCACGGCCAGGACCGGCCCGAAGATTTCTTCCTGGAAGATGCGCATCTTGTTGTGGCCCTTGAACAGGGTCGGCTGGATGTAGTAACCACCGGCCAGATCGCCTTCGAGGACAGCGCGAGCTCCGCCGATCAGGCATTCTGCCCCTTCCTGCTTGCCAAGTTCGAGGTAAGACATGATCTTGGTCATCTGTTCTTGCGATGCCTGGGCACCCATCATGCAGTCGGTGTCGAGCGGGTTGCCCTGCTTGATAGCTGCAACACGCTTGAGGACGCGTTCCATGAACTTGTCGTAGATCGATTCCTGGATCAGCGCACGGCTCGGGCAGGTACAGACTTCGCCCTGGTTGAAGGCGAACAGCACCAGACCTTCGATGGCCTTGTCGAGGAAGCTGTCATCCTTGTCCATGATGTCGGCGAAGAAGATATTGGGCGACTTGCCGCCCAGTTCCAGTGTCGCCGGGATCAGGTTGTTGGCAGCGGCCTGAGCGATAACGCGGCCGGTGGAGGTCGAACCGGTGAAGGCGATCTTGGCGATGCGCTTGCTGGTGGCGAGTGGCATGCCGGCTTCGCGACCGAAACCGTTGACGATGTTTAGCACACCCGGCGGCAGGATGTCGGCGATCAACTCCATCAAGATCAGAATGGAGATCGGGGTCGATTCGGCCGGCTTCAAGACAACGCAGTTGCCAGCGCCGAGGGCCGGGGCTAGCTTCCAGGCGGCCATCAGGATCGGGAAGTTCCAGGGGATGATCTGGGCGACGACGCCGAGCGGCTCGTGGTAGTGGTAAGCAACGGTGTTTTCGTCGATATCGGAGAGGGCGCCTTCCTGGGCACGCACGCAGCCGGCGAAGTAACGGAAGTGGTCAACGGTGAGCGGGATGTCGGCCGCCAGGTTTTCGCGAATGGCCTTGCCGTTATCGACGGTTTCGGCGTAAGCCAGCATTTCCAGGTTGCCTTCGAGGCGGTCGGCGATCTTGAGCAGCAGGTTGGAACGTTCGGCTACGCTGGTCTTGCCCCAGGCATCAGCAGCAGCGTGAGCAGCGTCGAGAGCCAACTCGATGTCTTCGGTGGAGGAGCGGGCAGCCTTGGTGTAGACCTTGCCGGTCGTCGGGGTGATCACGTCAAAGTATTCGCCCTTGACCGGGGCGACCCATTTGCCGCCGATGAAATTGTTGTACTTGGCCTTGAATTCGATTTTAGCGCCTGCGGCGCCGGGAGCTGCATAAATCATGTTTGTCTCCTGAAATTTCTGCTGGATTTGCGGGTAGTTGAGTTCAAGGCTGGCTAATCCTGATGGCATCGGCTAACACTTGTTGTCTGATAAACGCATATCCCGTGCAAATCCTGATATTGCGGATAGTTGTTACAAAAAATCCATATATATCCGCATGTTGAAATTGTGCATATGGCAACAGGGAAATTCCTGATCCATTTTGTGCACTGCCGAATAGGCGACGAAAGCGCTGATACATATTCCGCCGCGGCAATCTCTTTGACTTTTTCAGTCGCGAGGCACTGTCCCACAATAATCCACGCTCCGGTGATTTGAAGCGCGGACTTAATATCGAGAGTTGCCCTATTTAGAAGCGGCAAACACCTGCAGTTACTGACGTACCTTCCGGCATATCTTCATAACAAACTGTATTGAAATTCACCAAATTTGGATGAGTACTAACCGCTTTATACAAATCTGATTTCAGGTAATTTTCATAATCGCCCTTTGACGCCCAAAAATACATACCACCGTAAGCGCCAATATTGCTTTCTTTGATCCAGACCTTGGATACCAATCCTGGAACTTTCGCATAGCCTGGTGCGAGAGACTTCACGGCCTCACTGTAGGCGTTCTCATCAATTCCGCTGAGGTTAAATGTGACATGAGTGACGTACATGGTTTTACTCCTATTTGATAAAGCGTTGTTTGAAAATTGCTAGGCGTGCTGGGGAAAATCAGTTTCCTTTTTAGGTCACCTCCCCTTTTTTTCGTTGAATTAACCGGTCAGCCACATTGGCAGCCCACACCGAGATCGTCATTGACGGCGGCCCTCCCGGCGCTGCAGGAAGGGCGGCGGCATCGGCAACGTACAGTCCTGGATGATCGAAGACTTCTCCATTAGCGCCGACAACCCCGTTCTCAATGGATGCCCCCAATCTGGCACCACCGATGGGATGAACTGTAATTGGCGTGTTGAGCGAGTAAATTCTCGAATCGGTCACCCTCTCGATATCTTTGAAGGCCGAATCGATTTCGCCATAGATCGGATTCTTGCATTTGTCATACCTCAAGTGAAAGCCTTTCCCTTTCATTTGAAGATGCCCATTCCCCACATCTGCACCCATGCCTACGATGATCGATTGATGCCTGAGTTTGTTCTTGAGAAATTGTGGCAATGGGAAGCCCTCGACCCCCTGCCACCCGGCTCGCATGATGTTGGCTTTATTGTCACTGCCGCTGACCTTAAATAGTCCCGCGATAGGAAGGCTCTTGGTTAGGTCTTCTGGATTATTCTCTGCCCAGAATGCAAAGAAATCCCCATTTCCTCCAAACCATTTCCCGAGTTGAGGCATTCCATCTAACCCTTTGGTGACATCTCTGCTGTGTAGCAGAAGTCTTGCCGTATTTGCTCCTCCCGCCGCGAGAATTAGATGCTTGGCGGCATGGGTTTCGAGAGAACCGGTATTGTGATTTTTATATTCCACCGCATACCGCATTCCTGCAGATTGTGGTTGCCCTAGCTTTCTGATCGATAGCACTTCGCACATGTCCTTTACTACCAAGCCCTTCTTTATGGCCGGACCGAGGAGCGCAAAATCGAGAGTGGTTTTCGCGCCAGACTCAGACCCCAGGAAACTGTCATTGGATAGTGAGGATTCCCATCTGATGGTTCCATTGCTATCCACGATCCTTCGAGGATTGCCACGCTCACGAGGATGCAGAATCCCTACGCGGTAGTCTGGCACCCCGCTGGAGGTCAGCGGCTCATCATCTCGAAGGAACATCGTGTGACACGGAATCCTGTCTTCAGGCTTGCTACGACGGGATCCCAGTTGGTCCATAATTTCATCGTAATAAGCATCCATTTGCGCGCTGCTGATCCCCGCACAGTGGCCGTTCCAGTAATACGGATTGTCAGGACGACCATGTAATCCGGAATATGCGTGACTCCCTCCGCCGACATTTGAAGTACAGAATACCCACAGTCCGTCCCCAAAGACCGCTTCGAAGAAACCTTTGTTATTTATTAAGAGAGGCTTCTTTCTGAACAATGGCATGCGAATTGATCTAAACCCATGCGTAATGAGACGCATACCTTGTGGTAATGGCGCCCGGTTAGATATTCCCATTGATCTCACTGGAACCGTATCCCGCCACGGCCCCCTCTCCAGCAGCGTGACCTCAAACCCAGCATTTACTAATCTGGAAGCGGATATCGAACCTCCAAATCCGCTACCAATAATCAAAACCTCGCTTTTTTTTGCGATATTCATATTTTGTCTCCTTCAAGTTGTAATTGGGGCTCTGTTGCAAAGATTGGCGGCAGTCAGAGGTAGGCTGTCGCTCTGCGCCGATCAGGCGGCTGCTGCGAAATGGTGGTTGAGCATGCCCATGGCCTCCGTCAGCGCCGAGGGCCCAATGCCAAAAGCTCTCTCCACAAGGCGCACCTCGCCCCTGATGCCGGGCTGCAGGCACCAGGGGCGAGCCTGTCCTTTGCGCAGGGCTCGCATGACTTCGAATCCCTTGATCGTGGCATAGGCCGTGGGGATCGATTTGAAACCGCGCACCGGCTTGATCAGTATCTTGAGCTTTCCGTGATCGGCCTCGATCACGTTATTGAGATACTTCACCTGCCGGTGGGCCGTCTCCCGGTCCAGCTTTCCTTCGCGCTTCAATTCGGTGATCGCTGCACCATAGCTCGGCGCTTTGTCGGTATTGAGCGTGGCAGGCTTTTCCCAGTGCTTCAGGCCTCGCAGGGCCTTGCCCAGGAACCGCTTCGCTGCCTTGGCGCTGCGGGTCGGCGACAGGTAGAAATCGATCGTGTCGCCCCGCTTGTCGACTGCCCGGTACAGGTAGGTCCACTTGCCCCGCACCTTGACGTAGGTTTCATCCAGGCGCCAGCTCGGATCAAAGCCACGCCGCCAGAACCAGCGCAGCCGCTTCTCCATCTCCGGGGCGTAGCACTGGACCCAGCGATAGATCGTCGTATGGTCGACCGAAATGCCGCGTTCCGCCAGCATTTCCTCAAGGTCGCGATAGCTGATCGGATAGCGACAATACCAGCGCACCGCCCACAGGATCACATCACCCTGGAAATGGCGCCACTTGAAATCCGTCATCGTTCCGTCCGTCCAATCTCCGCCAAGCATGCTCAAGCTTCACGATTTTTGCAACAGAGCCGAAAATGCGTTCTGCCGTCACCCCAGTAGAGGTGGCCATTCTCAAGACCGTCCACCCAGGCGCTGTAACCCGCATCGTCCACTGGCCTTTGTGGCAACTTCACGTAGGTGCGTCCGATCCCCGGCCGAGAGTCGACCGAAGGCACGATACACGGATAATCCGTCTCGCCTGCCATCATCAGCGTGTAACCGCAGTTGAGCAGATGATACCACGCATTGAGCTCAGCAGCAGGGGGACCATTGCAACCTGCCAAGAAATCGACCGCGCCGTGGGTCACGCCAACAATCGCTTCGTTCGTGCGGATGCTGTTGAAAGTTGGAATTTCGTAATTTGGTAGAGCGTTGGTGCCGACTATCATACCCAATGAACAATGGGTGTATCCTACCAGTGCTCCTTGGGCTTTCGCCCATTTCGCCACCGGGAGATTCCAAGATGGCCAGTCCTCCACCGCGTGCGTACCAGGGTAGCTAAGCTCCTTAAGTCTCATCAGGATCAAATGCCCGGAAAGACTTGACGGAAAACCCGAGATCTCGAGATCGTAGCGGAGCATGCTCTCTCGATCTTTCGGCGTGGGCATGGGCTTCCAGTCTGCGTTGTTAGCAGCCTGCAGTTGAGGATGTTCGAGCCGCGCCTCGGGACTGATCGCAGCACCGGAAAAGAACTGCTTCTGGTAGGAATAACCTCCAGCCCAGGTTAAGACCTCGCCAACGGAGAGAGCTTCGCCTCTTATGTGACGGATCATCGTTTCAGGTGCTACCCCTTCGGTAGGCAACATATAATGAGCACAACCTGCGGCGTGGAGATGCGTGTCGCCAGAGTACCAGCCCCATTTCGCCGGATCGATCCATCGTTTGAGCCGCACCGCTATTCGTGCGTCGCTCGCCGAAACGCGAACGGTGGCGCGCTGCACCAGATACTCAGGCCCCCTACGGACCATTATATGATACTCGCCGTCTGGCAGGCGGACGGTCTCGCCATCGGCTCGATATATGTGGGGTTGAAACGCAAGGTCGGGTGCTAGGCGCATCACCTGGGGCGGATAGATATGCTTATTGGCGTCATGGATCATCAGCGATGCCATGCAGCCGACACCATCATCATCGAGGATCTGCAGCTGAATATCGCGAGATGGTTGAGAGACAAAATCGGTTACGAGCGGGTTAGCTACCGATGCGCGACTTACGGCCCCCCAGGAAGGATTGTCCTGCAAAATTCCTGCCCCAAAGCCCAACCTGCCCGTCTTTCTTCCCCGGTCCCTGCTGTAAATCGTGGCGATCTTGTACTCCACGACATTGCCGCTCAGCACTGGCGAAGCTTCGATTTGCGACATCAGCCACATTCGTTCGATGAGGGCTTCCTTTCGAACGGTATCGGCAAGATAGGCCTTCTGCTCAGCGGCGATCTTCGAGGCCTGTGGGAACATCCGCGCAGGCATCGCACTGCCGCTGTAAATTTCGAATGCCTGCGTTAGCGATGATGGGTTAGAGACCCTCACCAAGAACGCGGTCCATCCCTGCTCGACCAAATGGCGCTTCGCTCCGCCTAACGCAGCGGCGCCCATGCCGCCTTTGTCGAGCGTGACCCTAGCGAGTGTATAGCGCTCGAGAAGCGCCTCGGCGGCAATAACTGCCTCAGCATCTTCCCTCGAGAACAGACTCGCCAGCCTGGCCATATCCGCATCGGCAATCGGCTGCCCCATTGCGGCCAGTTGCTCGACCGCGCGTTTCACGCTCGCGAAGTACGGCTGCGGCTCAATTGCGTCAGTCGAGGCGAAGACAGGCCAATGGCTGGCGCCCAGCAGCAATGTTGCGCCTGCCAGAAGTTGGCGACGATCTGGTTTGAATGGTTGGTCCAACGTTTCGCCTTCCTCACGATGGTACGATTTTATACCTTCTTGAACCAATCCGAGCCTTAATTTGAGCTCATCGACGCCCCGTCCAGTGCTATTGCGCGAAGCGCCTGCCCTCCATAAATCTCGCCCGAAAATCCTTCAGGACGATGACAAAGTCGTCCATGTCGTGGAACTTGTCGTCGGCCATCCCAGGCTGCTCATGATCGCGATACCAGGCGGGGTATTTCCCTTCGTCGCGACTGAATTTCTTGTAATGCGTCGAATAGGTCCGAACCGCGATCGTTGGTTCTTCTTTTCCTAGGTCGAAGCGCATCAGGCGAAACCATCCATCACCTATGCCGCTCCAAAAGTCCGGCTTGCCACCGGCATCCAGGAATGTCTGGCGTCGATCCTGATAATCCGAGAGCAGCTGGAGCACGTCGTGACCGGCATCGTTCTTGTCTGTCCTTATGGATTGACCGAGCTGATGTCCGCATAGCACCAAAAAGATCTGGTCGTGCTTGCTGATCAGCTTGTCCCACACTTCCTGGGGGCTGTTGTCTCCCGGATCGAGGGAGTTGGCATCGAGAAGCGGAAGAGGCCTGCGCTCGGCCCGATTATTCATATAATCGTGGGTCGCGATGATCGTTGGGAGGCCAGGATGATCCCGGATCACCTGCGCTGCCCACTCCAGACTGGCGTCCGGTGCGTCAAACTGTAGCCCGATGTGAAGAAAGCGCAAACCGCCGGCCGTGAAGATCTGCGCGCTGTCGGCACCGCCGTCATGCGAAGCGACGTACCAGGGCTTGCCCTTAAAAAAATCGGAGTCATTTCCGAACACTGATCGGAAGTTGTCCAATCCGCCGAGATGCAGTTGTCCGAGCGTCTTGAAATCGCTCAATGTTGCATTTGCCGAAGGCGGCTGCCGAGCGTCGGTCCACATGGCGTCATAATCATGGTTGCCCGGCACAACGGAGAAGGGAACGAGCCCCGCCAGCAGCTTATAGCCTTCCCGGGCCATCGGCATTTCCTCGCTGATCACGCGATTCGACGGCGATAGATGATGATCGAGCAAAGGGTTTGGAACACGCCGGAACCCCCGCTTCTCATGCTCGGGATCGATCGGCTTGGATTGATGCTGCCATATGTCGCCCAAGGCAGTGACGAACGCGATGTCGCCACCCTTGGCTTCGACATTGTCGGCTACGTAGCGCATCTGATCCATGAACATCTTGGCGGCATCGAACGGAAAACCGTCTTTCGCCTGATGCGTGAAATCGAGATAATTCTGCGTATCGGGTATGACCGCGATCGTGAACGCAGTATCGCCCTTTTTCGCCTGATCGCGCGCCTGGACGCCGGAAGCGATCGCGAGGGCAGCCGACCCAAGCATGCCGAGAACAAATCGGCGGTTCGTTTGAGACCAGAACATTACGGCCCTTTCCTATCTGTTCTTGCGCGGAGCCCGCGTGGCGCGGCTCCCTTGGACCTCAGATTGTTGAGTTGCACTGAGAAGTGACCCGGGATTTTCATTGAGAAGTGACCCGGGTGGGCGTGGATGATGTACTGCCTGCGACGAGCAGGGTCAAGCGGGTGATTTGTCCTTTCTGGATTTTGGGGCGGCGGAACTGGCTCTGAAGCGGAAGCTGTCATTGCCGGTTTCAAGGATATGGCAATGATGCGTGAGGCGATCCAGCAGGGCGGTGGTCATTTTGGCATCGCCAAAGATACTGGACCACTCGCTGAAGCTCAGGTTGGTGGTGATAACAACGCTGGTCCGCTCATAGAGTTTGCTGAGCAGATGGAACAGCATGGCCCCGCCTGAAGGGCTGAAGGGTAGATATCCCAGCTCATCAAGGATGACGAGGTCGAGGCGCAACAGACGCTCGGCCAACTGGCCCGCTCTGTTTGCGGCCTTTTCCTGCTCCAACGCATTGACCAGATCGACGGTGGAGAAGAAGCGGATCTTTTTGCGGTGATGCTCAACCGCCTGGACGCCCAAAGCCGTCGCGATGTGGCTTTTGCCGGTGCCTGGTCCGCCGATCAGTACGACGTTGTCGGCGCTATCCATAAAGTCACCACGGTGAAGTTGACGCACGAGCGCCTCGTTGACCTCACTGACGGCAAAGTCGAAGCCTGCCAGATCCTTGTAGGCCGGGAACCGGGCTGCCTTGATCTGGTAAGCAATGGACCTGACCTCCCGCTCGGACATCTCCGCCTTGAGAAGCTGTGAGAGGATCGGAACGGCAGCATCAAAGGCTGGCGCGCCCTGCTCGATCAGATCACCAGCGGCTTGCGCCATGCCATACATTTTGAGGCCACGTAGCATGACAACCACAGCGGCGCTGGCCGGATCATGACGCATGGCGTAACGCCCTCAGCGTGTCGTAGCGTTCGACATCGGCAACAGGCTCCTGGGCGAGGCGCAGGGCCTGCGGGGCATCGATTGGGGATGCCGGTGGAGCCTTGCCATCGATCAGGCGGTGCAGAACATTGAGGATGTGGGTTTTGGTCGGCACCCCAGCTTCGAGGGCCAGTTCGACGGCGCTGAGCACAGCCTGTTCGTTATGCTGTAGAACAAGGGCGAGGATTTCGACCATCTCCCTGTCACCACCGAGCCGCTTGAGCAGATGCCCCTGCAGTTGCCGGAAGGCTTCGGGCATTTCGAGGAATGGCGCCCCATTGCGCAAAGCGCCAGGCTTGCGCTGAACAACTGCCAGATAGTGCCGCCAGTCATAGATCGTCTGCCCCGGCTTCTGGTGAGAACGGTCGATAATCCGGTTGTGCTCGCACAAGATTTGCCCCTCGGCCGCGATGACCAACCGATCAGGATAGACCCGCAGGCTCACTGGCCGGTTCGCAAAGGATGCAGGAACGCTATAGCGATTGCGCTCGAACGCGATCAGGCAGGTCGGCGACACGCGCTTGGTATGTTCGACAAAGCCATCGAAGGCCCGCCCCATCGGCATCAGGCTGATAATCTCAACGGCGTGCACATCGGCAACTGTGCCGGGGAGGACGCCATGCTGGATTTCTCCCCATTGTGCGATGCACCGCTCTTCCAACCAGGCATTGAGGGCATCAAGATCTGGGAAGTTGGGCATTGGCTGCCATAACCGTCGACGCGCATCCTGAACGTTTTTCTCGACCTGACCTTTCTCCCAGCCTGAGGCCGGATTGCAAAAATCCGTTTCGAACAGGTAGTGGCTGGCCATGGCAGCGAACCGCGCATTGACCTGTCGGACTTTGCCCTGGCCGATCCGGTCTACAGCCGTCTTCATATTGTCGAATATTCCACGCTGAGGCACGCCGCCCAGCACCCGGAAGGCCTGCGTCAGTGCGTCGAACAACATCTCGTGCGTTTGCAGCAGATAGGCTCGCGTGATGAACGCCCGACTGTGGGAGAGCTTGGTATGGGCCACCTGCAGCTTGGTAGGCCGGCCATTCAGAAGGGCGTAATCTTCACTCCAATCGAACTGAAAGGCCTCACCGGGCTGGAAGATCAGCGGTACGAATGTGCCGCGCCCACTGGTTTGCTTTTCATATTGGCGTTCGGTCTTCCACGAGCGGGCGAAGGCGGCAACACGGCTGTATGATCCCTCGTAGCCCAGCTTAACCAGATCTGCATGTAGCTGCTTGGCTGTTCGCTTCTGTTTGCGCGACTTGCCAGATTCCACCCGCAGCCACGTCGTCAGTTTTTCTGCAAACTGATCAAGCTTGCTCGGCCGTTTGGGAACCTTGAACGTCGGCTCCACCGCGTCATCGCGCAGATATTTGCGGATCGTGTTGCGCGATAATCCAGTCCGCCGCCGGATCTCGCGAATGGGGATGCCTTGCCGAAAATGCCAGCGGCGGATCACACTGAGTAGGTCCATGTCGATCACTCCGATGCCTCCTGACTGTCAGCCAGGGGCGAGGAAAACATGGGTCAATTCTCAGTGAAAACTTATAACCCTCCCGGGTCACTTCTCAGTGCAACTCAACACACTGCCGAATAGGCGACGAAAGCGCTGATACATATTCCGCCGCGGCAATCTCTTTGACTTTTTCAGTCGCGAGGCACTGTCCCACAATAATCCACGCTCCGGTGATTTGAAGCGCGGACTTAATATCGAGAGTTGCCCTATTTAGAAGCGGCAAACACCTGCAGTTACTGACGTACCTTCCGGCATATCTTCATAACAAACTGTATTGAAATTCACCAAATTTGGATGAGTACTAACCGCTTTATACAAATCTGATTTCAGGTAATTTTCATAATCGCCCTTTGACGCCCAAAAATACATACCACCGTAAGCGCCAATATTGCTTTCTTTGATCCAGACCTTGGATACCAATCCTGGAACTTTCGCATAGCCTGGTGCGAGAGACTTCACGGCCTCACTGTAGGCGTTCTCATCAATTCCGCTGAGGTTAAATGTGACATGAGTGACGTACATGGTTTTACTCCTATTTGATAAAGCGTTGTTTGAAAATTGCTAGGCGTGCTGGGGAAAATCAGTTTCCTTTTTAGGTCACCTCCCCTTTTTTTCGTTGAATTAACCGGTCAGCCACATTGGCAGCCCACACCGAGATCGTCATTGACGGCGGCCCTCCCGGCGCTGCAGGAAGGGCGGCGGCATCGGCAACGTACAGTCCTGGATGATCGAAGACTTCTCCATTAGCGCCGACAACCCCGTTCTCAATGGATGCCCCCAATCTGGCACCACCGATGGGATGAACTGTAATTGGCGTGTTGAGCGAGTAAATTCTCGAATCGGTCACCCTCTCGATATCTTTGAAGGCCGAATCGATTTCGCCATAGATCGGATTCTTGCATTTGTCATACCTCAAGTGAAAGCCTTTCCCTTTCATTTGAAGATGCCCATTCCCCACATCTGCACCCATGCCTACGATGATCGATTGATGCCTGAGTTTGTTCTTGAGAAATTGTGGCAATGGGAAGCCCTCGACCCCCTGCCACCCGGCTCGCATGATGTTGGCTTTATTGTCACTGCCGCTGACCTTAAATAGTCCCGCTGTTGAGTTGCACTGAGAAGTGACCCGGGATTTTCATTGAGAAGTGACCCGGGTGGGCGTGGATGATGTACTGCCTGCGACGAGCAGGGTCAAGCGGGTGATTTGTCCTTTCTGGATTTTGGGGCGGCGGAACTGGCTCTGAAGCGGAAGCTGTCATTGCCGGTTTCAAGGATATGGCAATGATGCGTGAGGCGATCCAGCAGGGCGGTGGTCATTTTGGCATCGCCAAAGATACTGGACCACTCGCTGAAGCTCAGGTTGGTGGTGATAACAACGCTGGTCCGCTCATAGAGTTTGCTGAGCAGATGGAACAGCATGGCCCCGCCTGAAGGGCTGAAGGGTAGATATCCCAGCTCATCAAGGATGACGAGGTCGAGGCGCAACAGACGCTCGGCCAACTGGCCCGCTCTGTTTGCGGCCTTTTCCTGCTCCAACGCATTGACCAGATCGACGGTGGAGAAGAAGCGGATCTTTTTGCGGTGATGCTCAACCGCCTGGACGCCCAAAGCCGTCGCGATGTGGCTTTTGCCGGTGCCTGGTCCGCCGATCAGTACGACGTTGTCGGCGCTATCCATAAAGTCACCACGGTGAAGTTGACGCACGAGCGCCTCGTTGACCTCACTGACGGCAAAGTCGAAGCCTGCCAGATCCTTGTAGGCCGGGAACCGGGCTGCCTTGATCTGGTAAGCAATGGACCTGACCTCCCGCTCGGACATCTCCGCCTTGAGAAGCTGTGAGAGGATCGGAACGGCAGCATCAAAGGCTGGCGCGCCCTGCTCGATCAGATCACCAGCGGCTTGCGCCATGCCATACATTTTGAGGCCACGTAGCATGACAACCACAGCGGCGCTGGCCGGATCATGACGCATGGCGTAACGCCCTCAGCGTGTCGTAGCGTTCGACATCGGCAACAGGCTCCTGGGCGAGGCGCAGGGCCTGCGGGGCATCGATTGGGGATGCCGGTGGAGCCTTGCCATCGATCAGGCGGTGCAGAACATTGAGGATGTGGGTTTTGGTCGGCACCCCAGCTTCGAGGGCCAGTTCGACGGCGCTGAGCACAGCCTGTTCGTTATGCTGTAGAACAAGGGCGAGGATTTCGACCATCTCCCTGTCACCACCGAGCCGCTTGAGCAGATGCCCCTGCAGTTGCCGGAAGGCTTCGGGCATTTCGAGGAATGGCGCCCCATTGCGCAAAGCGCCAGGCTTGCGCTGAACAACTGCCAGATAGTGCCGCCAGTCATAGATCGTCTGCCCCGGCTTCTGGTGAGAACGGTCGATAATCCGGTTGTGCTCGCACAAGATTTGCCCCTCGGCCGCGATGACCAACCGATCAGGATAGACCCGCAGGCTCACTGGCCGGTTCGCAAAGGATGCAGGAACGCTATAGCGATTGCGCTCGAACGCGATCAGGCAGGTCGGCGACACGCGCTTGGTATGTTCGACAAAGCCATCGAAGGCCCGCCCCATCGGCATCAGGCTGATAATCTCAACGGCGTGCACATCGGCAACTGTGCCGGGGAGGACGCCATGCTGGATTTCTCCCCATTGTGCGATGCACCGCTCTTCCAACCAGGCATTGAGGGCATCAAGATCTGGGAAGTTGGGCATTGGCTGCCATAACCGTCGACGCGCATCCTGAACGTTTTTCTCGACCTGACCTTTCTCCCAGCCTGAGGCCGGATTGCAAAAATCCGTTTCGAACAGGTAGTGGCTGGCCATGGCAGCGAACCGCGCATTGACCTGTCGGACTTTGCCCTGGCCGATCCGGTCTACAGCCGTCTTCATATTGTCGAATATTCCACGCTGAGGCACGCCGCCCAGCACCCGGAAGGCCTGCGTCAGTGCGTCGAACAACATCTCGTGCGTTTGCAGCAGATAGGCTCGCGTGATGAACGCCCGACTGTGGGAGAGCTTGGTATGGGCCACCTGCAGCTTGGTAGGCCGGCCATTCAGAAGGGCGTAATCTTCACTCCAATCGAACTGAAAGGCCTCACCGGGCTGGAAGATCAGCGGTACGAATGTGCCGCGCCCACTGGTTTGCTTTTCATATTGGCGTTCGGTCTTCCACGAGCGGGCGAAGGCGGCAACACGGCTGTATGATCCCTCGTAGCCCAGCTTAACCAGATCTGCATGTAGCTGCTTGGCTGTTCGCTTCTGTTTGCGCGACTTGCCAGATTCCACCCGCAGCCACGTCGTCAGTTTTTCTGCAAACTGATCAAGCTTGCTCGGCCGTTTGGGAACCTTGAACGTCGGCTCCACCGCGTCATCGCGCAGATATTTGCGGATCGTGTTGCGCGATAATCCAGTCCGCCGCCGGATCTCGCGAATGGGGATGCCTTGCCGAAAATGCCAGCGGCGGATCACACTGAGTAGGTCCATGTCGATCACTCCGATGCCTCCTGACTGTCAGCCAGGGGCGAGGAAAACATGGGTCAATTCTCAGTGAAAACTTATAACCCTCCCGGGTCACTTCTCAGTGCAACTCAACAGTTGGCAATCTGTCGGCGCATAGCGGCCTCCTAAGCTGTTCGGCTCTCGCCTCGATCGGAGCCGATCAACTTAGGGAAAGGCTGCTCCCTAAAGATGTTCGGCACTTGGGTTTGCAACGCGCGCGACATTCGCAACGCCGTTAGCAGGGTTGCATCCTGTCGACCGTTCTCAATGGCCGCGATTGTCTCAGGCGAGACAAGAATCTGTGCCGCAAGCTCGGCTTGCGTAAGTCCAGCTGCGGCCCGCAAGCTCGCAACACGATTGAACAATTTGGCAGCCACAAAACGCCTCGCAAAATTAAACCCTAATCATATTAGGGTTAGCGGGGACTTGTGTCCACAAAAAAGGGCGGCCCTGCGGCCGCCCGTCGTTTGGCGAGGAGTTGGGGCTATTCGGCCCCGCCCCGCGCCAAAATACCCATTCCCTCTGCGATCAGGTCAACCGAGTAGCGGGTTTCGCCGTTGCTCTCGTAACTGCTCTGGCGCACCCGTCCGGTGATATGCACCAAGTCGCCCTTGCCCAGCTCGCCAGCGCGTTCCGCCAGCTGGCGGAAGAACGTGACGCGGTTCCAAAGCGTGTCGGTCTTCCACTCGTCGCCATCCTTGCGATTGTAGTTCGCAGCGACGGAAACGTGAGTGACCTTATCGGTCCGTTCGACGTTGCCAACGCGACCGATGATCCGAAATTCAGCGATGTTCTGCATGGTAGTCTCCTTTGGATAAGCGTTGCTGACGGATTTTTTGCGGCGAAGCTGAGCCACGCGGGCAAGCTGAAAATGGGAGGGTCCACTTGTGGAAACCCAAGGCCAAAGGCCGGTTTTCTGCTTGCCCGCATTAGTGGCGATGCGCAGTTCGTATCCGGCAGACAGTAACGCCCAAAGGAAGCGTGCCAAGTAGATGCAGCAATTCGTGCTGACGGTGGTGGCAGCTGCCACCGGCCTTGGTCCTCCCCTCGTCGCTGCCCTCGATCTGCAATGTTGAATATGGAAACTACAGCTGTAGGGCCGTTGATCGTTTGAGCGTTGGCATTTCGCTTGCACGGCAAAAGGGTGGCCGGTGGCAGCTGCCACCGGCTGCGATCATGATAGTTTGAGCGATCAGCGTTTCCGCTCATGGTGCTTTTTCGCGGGGCTGGATTCCTGCTTTGGCCCCTGGGAGGCTCGATGCGCGGCCCACGCCCTCTTGACGGTGCTACGGTCGCATTCGGCAAGCTCTGCGGTTTGGGCGATGCTCTTTCCCGCCTCGCGCAATGCGACGATGCGAGCGTGCTTCGCATAGTCGCCTTTGCGGCCTCCGCTGCGCCCCTCCACCTTCGCCAAGGCTATCCCCTGACGCTGACGTTCGCGGCGATCGGCATAGTCATCGTGCGCCATCTGCAACGCGATCTTCAACAGCATGTCCTGAACAGATTCAAGAACGATGCGGGCGATGCCTTCGGCATCGGCCGCGAGGTCGGATAGGTCCACGACGCCGGGAACAGCTATGCGCGCGCCACGCGCGCGAATTGTCTCAACCAGCTGCTCGGCTTCGGGCAGCGGTAAGCGGCTGATCCGATCAATCTTTTCTGCAATGACAACTTCACCGGGTTGAAGATCGGCAATCATGCGTAGCAGCTCGGGACGATCAGCGCGCGCGCCCGATGCCTTCTCCCGATAGACAGCCGCAACATAGTATCCTGCGGCCTTTGCGTCGGTGACGATCGAATCCTGTCGGCGCAAGTCCTGCGCGTCGGTGCTGACGCGCAGATAGACGCGCGCGATCTTGGGGGAGGGGGGGGTCATGGGCGCATAACCTATACCATCTGCGCTAGGCGCGAAAGCCATGGCGCAAATAGCTTCTAGAGCAACCCTATTGCGCCATGCTGCCCGTGCCGACATTCTGCGCCTAGCCAGAAGGACGCGAACACGATGCCAACCATATACCTGAAACGAACATCGCCGTTGATGGCCCAGCTCGGGGCCAACATCGCTCGCGAACTAAAGAAACTAGGCATAACTCAAGGGGAGTTGTCCGAACGCTCGGGCGTTGCGGCGTCACATATTTCATACATGGTGCGCGGACATGGTAATCCAACGCTTGCTACCTTGGAGAGCCTTGCCGATGCTTTCGGATTATCGGCTGTCGAATTATTGGCAGCGGATAGCACTTCCCGCGACAAGTCCTGAAAGGCAGTCGCTTTATTTGATCGGAACAATCTATGTCCAGTAACCCGCCCCGCGAATTTGACCGACTGCTACAAGATGCGCCGCTGGTGCGGGCAATGGGGGGAGCACTCTCGATGTTTGCCACGCTGCTTGCGCGTCAAGGCATTGTCGAGGCGAGCGAGGTTGCAAACTTGCTGGGTATCTATGCGGTCGCCACAAGCGAAGTCGATAATGAAGAGGGCATGATCTTGGGATGCTGGGCAGCTATGATCCGCGACGTGGCGGAGCAACAGCGCACATCTGCTCGCAAATAGCCCCGGCGCGCACGGCGCTAGCCGTGAGCCGCTTCGATCTTCTGGGCAAGCTCGGCCAGGTGATCGGAATCAAGTAGATCCTCGGCGGTAAGATCGGCCGCGAAAAACTCGCTTCCGCTGGGTGGCGCGCGATCGGCGGCGAAAGCGGCCAGATAGGGCCGCGCCTCGTCCGTGGCGATCCAGCGCCAGAAAGCATTGCCCTGGCCGAATAAACCGCTCTCGAACATATCGAGCCGTGCTTGTGCGAAGTCGGTCAATTTGCGTCTCCTGACAATCAGTCGGTTCGGCAAAAAAAGGGAGGCCGAAGCCTCCCTTTGTCTTACTGGAACAGTTTGATGAAAGCGGGCGCGAGGCCGATGACTGCGAGGACGAAACCGACGCTGCCGATGACCCAAGTTTGTGCCGTCAGCTTGCTTTCGATTCCCTTGTTCGCCTCCTGAACCTTCACGGCGATATACTCCTCAATAGCCTCTACAACTTCCGCTGCGGCGTCGTCGGACAGATTAGCCGCTTTCAGTGCTCTAAACAATTTGATGTGCATCCGGTTCTCCTTCTCGTTGGTGACGGGAGACACCCGGCATGGGCACCGGCGCCGGCTGTCAGGGACCGCGAAGCGGCCGCGGTAGCGGGCGGTGGGGGAGCCGATTTGCGCAGCAAATTGGGGGAACCGCCGATCCTTGAAAGCTGGCGCGCACCCATGCCAAAATGCCACGACACACAGAGAGAAGAGATTGCGCGGGGCGGGGTTCGATGCCCCGTCCCGCGCTCTGCATGGCACCGAGATCATCGGTTTCGCCCAGCGGGCGAAAAGGGGCGGGCTAAGCCCGCCCCTCCGGCGTCAGCCGGATTGGCCGCGCTTCGCCTTGGCCGCCAGCACGACCGCGACGACTTGCGGATAGACGCATTCGCCGCGCTCGATGTTGCGGATGCCGGGGCCGTCGAGCACGTCCTTGATACGGTCCTCGATGATCTGGCCCAGCTCGGCCGCAACCGCCTCGATGTCAGCACTCGTCTTGCCGATAAACATCGGGTCTTTCGGCCACATGCTTTCCGCGTCGAAATGATCCTTATCGTTCAACGCGGTCGCCAGCGCCTCGATCGCAGCATTTCCAAGCGCACGCTCGAAAGCCAGCTGAGCGAACAGACGATGAGACATAACAACCTCCTTGTTGCCGGAATTGGCGAGGCCAAGGGGAGGGCAGCGCCGGGTCGGGTCAGGGACCGCGAAGCGGCCGCGCTAGCGGGCGGTGGGGGAGCCGATTTGCGCAGCAAATTGGGGGAACCGCCGATCCTTGATGCGGCCTGGTGCAGCCCTCATGCTAGGAAGACACTGACGGGGGGATTTAACGAACTAACGCCCGCCCATCGGGCGGACCTTCACCCTGCGCCGTCTCGCGCCCGAACGATCGCGCTGTATTCCAGCAGCGTTTGTCGGACATTCTCATCATCCATCACATTGAGCGCATGGCCGGTGGCCGATGCCTGATCCGTCCGCATTTCGAGCCAAGCGATCCGCGCCGTGTTCGGCACAACGCGACCATGCTCAAGCGCGATCTGCTCGCTGTAACCGGCGATAACATCGTTGATGGCCTCAAGGGCTGCCTCATAGGCAATGGCCTGATCTTGGGTCCACAAGGGCGCTGTCGGTGTGGGGGCAGTCACCTTGCCATATAGAGAGGGCAACTGGTCTCCCGGCAAGCGCAAACTACGCCATTTGCGCTTGCCGAGAGTGGGCGGCCCTACCGGGGGGCTTGGGCCGTTGATGGGCCTATAATCCTCAAACTCACAACGCCAAATGGCGTTGGATAGATTGAAAGGGCGGCGCGACAAACAGATGCCCCCTCGAAGCGCATCGCGCGAAGTTGCGCATGGACCGCGACAATTCTCGCTTTCAGTTGTCGCTTAACCAAGCGAGCTGCTGACCGATTCCAAGCCCCTCCATCGGAACCGATGCGCGCCGTTCGATCTGCGGCCAAAGGGGATCGCGATAGTTGCGGCCTGCGAGAACGATCAGCGGCGCGGCGGCGTCGATCTGCTCGGCCATTGCTTCGATCACGCGCGCGCCCCAAAGGCGGCGCGCGCCTGCCTTCATCGCGCCTAGCGTTTCGTCATAGCGCGCGATGACGGTTTCCGGGGCGATCAGGCCATGCTTTGCTGACAGGATGAACCATGCGCCGCCCTGTCGTTCGACATAGGCACGGGCCTTCTGGAACCATGGCGATGCGTAAAGATCGCGCGCCGGGGCGGGGCGGTCCAGCTTCGCAGCAACGCAAGCGACAAGGAAAACCGGAGACGGGGACGGGGGAGGGTCGATGACAGACGGCGGCGCTGCCTCAAGATCGGCAATGACGGTGCAGCGGCCCCATTTCTGCAATTGGCGCTGCCATCCTTTCGGCGGTCCTTGGCGCTCGGCAACGTGGCTAAGGGTCGGTCCACCGAACAAGTCGGGTTGCTCCCCGATGCGCTGCACCGGGGGAACGTAGCGAGGTTCGCGGATGCAATGGCGGGCCATGCTCGATCCCCTCAAAAGGCGAAAGCGGTCTGGCCGCTCGCCTCGGTGAAGCTGGCGCTATCGCCTGCCGCGTAACGGTCGCGGCCCATGGGGGACCATTGCAGATGCCCGGAACGATCATAGGAAAACCAACCATCCTCGATCCCGATGATGAAGGACCATGCCTTATCCTCGGCGCAAGGTCCGTGAAGATTGATCGGCCAATGCTCGGCCCCGCGTTCCTGCTGGCAGGGCGACGGCGCGGAAAAGCTGCGAAGCAACGCGGCGCGTTCGGTCGGCTCGGTAGCTCCCATTTCCCCCATGATCTGGCGGGCCTCGACGGTGCTGATGTGACCGCTCGCCTTCCTGTCGGCGTGGTCCGAATAGCGAAGGCCATAGACAACGGCATTGAAGATATTGCGCGGCTCGGTGAACTCCTGCGTTTCGAGCAATTCGCGCCATTTCCCGGCGCTGATAAGGTCCACCGCATGATGCCAGAGCGAATGAACGCGGTTGCTGTAGCCGTGGCGGTTCGTCACGCCATCGCGGGCGATCTCGATCCCTAGCGCGCGCTCGACGTGCTGCACGAAAGGATGGGCGGCAAGCAAAGGATGGCGAAGGCCGATCTTGCGCGGCTCGTCCTGCTCTGCACGGATAACCTCTATGGGGAACTGAAACAGGCGCGACGGCAGATTCCACGGCGCGGAAAGGGGAAAGTCACGGGGCACATCAAGCGCCTCGTTAATATCCAGCACAAAGCCGTTTGGCGCGAAGCCTGCGGCAATGATCTGGTCGCCCAGCTGGTCGGCCTGCGCGGTGCGTATCGCGGCGGCGGCGCTCATGCGCTCAACTCCGCATAGGTGGCGCTGCACTCGTAGCGGATCGCATCGCCATCCCACATAGGACCGCAAACGCCCTTGAATTTCGGTGCGCCCTGCAACTCAAGCCGCTGGCTCGGATTGCTGTTGTAACCGCTGCATTGAAGCCCCTCGACCGCTGCCCGGCTGACGATGGTTTCAAAGGTCGCGCCCTCGATCTCGATTCGGTCAAAGTCCTGCTCGGTCTGGCGGTAGATACGGATTTTCATGGGCTTTCCCTTCCTAATTGAGCCGAAGGCGATGACGGGTCATCGACTTCTGCCGAAAGCGGGCGACGCTGGGCCGGGGAATGCCGCAAACGGGGCCGATCAGGGGGGAGGGGGATCACCCGCCCTGCACGGAGCGCAGCGAAGGAAGGGCGGGGAAACCCGCCTGATCGCCAAGCGGAGCCGCGCAGCGGCGGAGACGGTCTAGCCCTTGCGGCAGGGGGCAGGAACAGGCCCCAAACGCGACAAATCAGCGCGGCGGCTTGCCGCCTCAATCTGCGCCAGGACAGGCGGTGGCAGCTGAAAGCGCGAGTCAACGTGTCCTCGGTCCAGTCGCGGCCACATGACAGCGATAGTGGGCCGCCAAGGGTCAGGCGCGCCGCCTCGTCGCGGGTTGCATGGTAGGTGTCATAGAGGCCGAGCCAAAGGGCTATGGCCTTGTCTCGGCCGTCGCAAATATCCGCAATCTGCGCGGGCGTCATAAGCTCCTGGCCCATGCTCACGCCCCCCCGAGGATAAGAGCACCAAAGCCGAAGCCCTCGGCGGCGTCCTCGATGGTGGTCACAAGGCCGTCAAAATCTTCATCCGGTCCTAGTAGGTCGGCAATCTCGATGACGGCGGGAAGGTCAGCGCCATGATTTTCGGCAAGGTCTTTGATGTAGCCGAAGCGGTCAAAATTGCCCTCTTCCTCATAGCGAGCGAGCGGAATGGTGCGGGCGGCGTTGATCCGAAGAATCGTTGCCAACGGAATGTCGGTCATGTGCTGTTTTCCCTGCCTAGAATGGAGCCGAAGGCGATGACGGGTCATCGACTTCTGCCCAGCGGCGAGCAGGGCCGGGGAATGCCGCAAATCAGGGCCGATCAGGGGGGAGGGGGATCACCCGTCCTGCACGGAGCGTAGCGAAGGAAGGGCGGGGAAACCCGCCTGATCGCCAAGCGAGGCCGCACAGCGGCCGAGACGGTCCAGCCCTTGCGGCAGGGGGCAGGAACAGGCCCCAAAGTCGAACAGCGGACGCGGCGGCATTGCCGCCTCAATCTAGGGAAAAGCGCCCGCCAGGTCATAGCATAGCGGTGACCTAGAGGACGCTGCGGCATGTCGCCGGCGACATGCCCAACGGATAGCGCCGGAAGCATCCGAGCAATCGGATCCTCCGTCATTTTAATTGCCCGAGCGGTTGCGCGACACGTCCGCATAAGGCTTGCGGCGGCACTGGCTGCACCGAAGCCGCGCGATCAGCTCGTAAATGCGGGTATCGAAAGAAATGCGGCGCGAGCGGGCGAAGTCGCCCAGCGGGGCGACAACGCGGCGACCGCAAGCGCAATAGATGCGCAGATAGCAGCCTTGCCGATACCAGATAGGATCAATGGGCTTGGGGCGGTTGTAGTTCGCGGCCATTGGGCGCTTATGCGCCAAAGGGAACAGACGGGGAACACCTCGCGCGCGCGTCGGTTATTGGATTGGCAAGGGAAAAGGGCTATATAGGCAATGCTTCGTGTGCTGATTCATTTCACGCACCTACCTGAACCCGCCGTGCTGTCACACGGCGGGTTCAAACATTTAGGGCGGGCGGCCCTGTCAGACCACCCGCCCCGCTAGATCAGCCCTTATCGGACTTCCCCAGCTTCACAATTGCGATCACGAGCGCGACGGCTGCGATCGTCAATTGAGCTGCTTCATATGCTGTCAAATCACATCACCTCCTTTGAGCGAGAGGATTTGCGAAGGGCCGCTGTCACAGTCCCTCGCCCTCGCTCGATGGGGGCTATACAACGGATTGGCGAGAATGCGCGCGAAACGCGCTTCACATTTTCGTGAAGCCGTTGGATGATCGCCGGCGACCGTTGATGAAAAGGGGAAGCTATGGGCCTCGTATCGCAGGTTAGCGCCGATGACCGGGAAAGTGCATGGCGAATAATCCGTCATCGCGAAATCATGGAACGACTGATTCCGCTTTGGGCTGTGCTTGGCGTTGCGCTGGTGCTGATGGGCGTGGACCTGGGCGGGCGTCTGCTGTGGACGCTGCCAATGATCGGATATGTCTTTGGGGTGATGGCGGTCGATCACGGCCCTGATTACCGCGCCGCGAATTATTGGGTGCCGGTCCTGGGAAGCCAAGCGGCGGCGCTGCTGCCTCTCATCGCCAGATTCTAGATCTCTCTGGAGCGGTGGCAGCTGCCACCGCTCCACGCGCGTCAAGCTCTGGCCTCGAAGCGGGCGATCAGCTGTTCCGCTACGGAAGTAATTTCGGCGGGGTCGGCGGTTTGAGTGCAATCGCCGCCTACAACAGCGCCGAGCGTGCCGCCGTCCAGTTGGACAACGTGGACACGCCACACGTCGCGCCGGAGTTCGTATTGATCGGGAAGCGGCCTCTGCATGATTTCATGAAACACCAGGTCAACCCATTGGCGCGCGTCCGGATCAGAAGACGCATCGGCGTAGTCGGCGCGGCTCGCCATGACGCTGTATCGGTCGCCTAGCATGAATTGGCGTTCGCGCGCGCGTCGGTCCTGCTCGATCCGCGTCACGCGATCTTTTTCCGCCCGCTTCATGGCCTGTTTCATCCGAACATCGTCGGCGCTGCGCGTCAGCGCCGCCATGATGTTGAGGACGCGCGCGGGCATATAATGCCCCGCGCGCTCGGCCGCCTCGATCACAAATTGCAAATCGCTGATCTCGGTGGGGGAGAGGGTGACGCGAACGGCGCTCGCCGTGTTGCTGATTTTCATGGCTGCGGCTCCGGCTCTTCCTTCGCCTTGTAGGCGGCAAGGCCGATCCACGATCCGTTATCGCCGCGAAACTGGCGCACAACATCGCCACCGTCCCAATGGCCGGTGAAGATGCCGCGCCGGTTGATGCCGCCGACGGGGCGCGTGCGCGCCGCCAGAAGGCGGGCGCGGCGCGTGTCTCGATCTAGGTGGCGCATGGGTTGCATGGTCAATCCTTCCTATTCGCTGGCGGTGTCGAGTTGCGTGCCGATCTCGTCGGCGTCGAAGTCTTCAAGGGCTGAAATCGCGCTTTCCAGTTCGGAAACTGCGGCGTCCATCGCCTGCGCGCGTTCGCTGTCCTCAAGACTGGGTGGCAGATTTTCGCGGGCGGCCTGCTCGTCATCCTTGACGGTTTCGAGCATGTCGCGCGCCTCATCCAACAGGGCCTTGCCCTTGTCGATCAGCACGCGGGCGGCGGCGATCTGCTTGCGGCGTTCGCGGTTCATGCCTCTGCCCTCACGTCGCCGCTGTCGATCTGGAAGCCTGCGCGGGCCAGCTCGTCACAAAGGGCGCGCTGCCGATCCTCGCGGGTGCCGCTGGTGGCGATGTAGCTGCACCGGCCATCGTGGAAGGCGAAGCCTGCGCGTTTCAGGCATCCGCGAAACCGCTGGTGGGTGCGGTCGCTCCAATCCAGTGTGCCCGCATAGTTGCGGAAGGCGGCGACAGCGCAGACGGAACCGTAATTCTCATCACGCCAGCTAAGCTCGATCACGGGGGGCGATTTGGTCATGGTGGCCTCCCTCAATATTCGCTGGTTAGGAGAATGGTGAGCACGCGGGTTGTGGCATCGGGATTCCATGGTTCGGCGCTGCCAAATTCAAGATCGCGGTCGTAATAGTCGAACTTCCACATGACCGAGAGGGCTGGGCGCGTGCTGTCGTCAGTCCAGCGGGTATGCCATTGGCCGATCACATCGCGATAAAGGAAACCGGCGTCATGCTCGCCGTGAGGATCGTTGTCGGGTGTGAAATCCTCAAAGCCCTCGATCATCTTGAGAATGTCGGACTGCGTATTCTCGTCCAGCGCCGCGATGCCTTGCGTAATCACGGTGCGACAAGTCACGCCCATCGTTCGCCGCGCAATGTCGTTCAGCGCCGCAACGGTGGCGATCTGGTCAGTTGTCGCTTCCATTTTCCTCACTCCTTTAGGCGAAGCCGCTGCCTGCGGCCTGCGGCTCTGACCCGCTGGCGAAGCGCGGGATGGGGAGGGGGGAGCAAAATCGATGGGAGTGGTGCGGGCGGCGCGACTAGGGAGGCCCCGGCGCGCGCGAGCGCGCCGGAACTGGCCGAACTTGTCGGGCAACCCGGTCCTGTCGATTATGCTTCGGGAACGAAAGGGCGGGTGCCCTTGGTGTTCCCCCGGTGGCAGCTGCCACCACTGACGGAGCGCGGCCCTGGGCCGCTCGATCCTATGTGGCAGCTGACAGACTACGAAGCGCGCGGCCCTGGCCGCTCATTTTCAGCGCTCGCGGTCCTTTGATTTCTCGGCGGTCGGCGTCGGTGATTTGCCTTCGCGCAATGTTGCGGCGACATGGGCCTTTGCGCTTTCGACGATCTGCGCCAGCTGTTCCTTCGATGCGCCGCGCTCGGTAGCTGTCGCGACGCGCTTATCAATGGCGAGCTGGAATTGCGCGAACCTGGCATCGGCGCGGTTCTGCTCAGGCGAGTTTTTCTCGAATTGCGCGGCAAGGCGTAGATCAACCTGACTGACGCCGGGAGGCATGACTTGCAGACGTAGCGCGCGATCGGCGGCCTGAATGTCGCGGTCGGTCATTTTCGAAAGGAAATCTGCGGCGCCCGCGCTGATGGCGCGGACTCTTTGCAGCGGGTCCATACCCTCGGACCAATTGACTTCGATCTGATGATAGCGGCGTTGCTCAATCAGCTGAAGGTGGTGCATCGGCCCTTTGGGATCGCGGAAAAAGGCAAGCTCCTGCGCTGAACGCGCGGCCAGCTGGCGCATGTCAGCGGACGTTTCCGCGATCCGATTAAGCTGCTCATGCTGCCGCGACGCAACGGTTTGCGCAGTAGGTAGGTAACGGCTGATTTGATCCTTGGCCTGCTCGATACTCATTGCGCGTCGTTCGCCAACTGGCATGAGAGATTCCATCGAGGGTGGAAACGCGATGCCCGCTGGCCCACGCGCTGGCTCGACGCGGTTCTGTTCGAGGGGCATGGCATCACGGATGACTTTGGCGAGGGAGGCGTGATTTCCAGTATGGAAGCTGTCGCGGCTCGCCTCCATCCAGTCCTTCGGCCCCATTGCCTGGATCGAGACGAATTTCTCGGCCGCAAGGGAATGTAGCTGCAAGTGCAGCCGCATGGTGCGACCATTGCCCTCACGGAACGGATGAACGGCATTTAATTCGGAAATATGCCGCCCCATGGTATCCGCAAAGCGATCACGATCCATCGACTTGAGGGTTTGGAGGTCGGGCAGCTGCTTAAATTCGTGCTCCATGCTGCGGGCAATGAAGTGCGCTCGGGCAAAAGTGCTGCCGGGTTTGCTTATGTCCACAGTCCGAAAGCGCCCCGCCCAATCATATACGTCCTGAAACAGATGATTGTGCAGTTCGCGATACTCGCGCGCGTTCGTCGCCGGCGCGGCGCGCTGCACAACCAGCTCGCCATGTCGGACAACCGAGAAGAAAGCTTCTCGCTCCTTGAGGATATTATCGTCGCGGATTCCCAGCTTGTTCCGAAGAACGTCGCTGTTACGCCAGGTGTAAGGGTCGCTCACCTGTCATGCAGCGAGTTTCTGGCGGGACAGAACATCACGGTTGTAGTCCTGCGCCAGACCAATCGCCACATCGACGGGAATTTGGGTTTCGACCAACAGCAAACAAAAAGAGTGGTCATCCGAAACCAATTCAAGTCCTTCAATCTTGCAATTTGCGATTGCTTCGCAATAAGCTGCCATCACGTCAGGAATCTCTTCCTGCCGACGCGGCTCATACCCCATCGCCTTGATGCGATTCCTGTAGGTGTCGATGATATTTTCCATTTTGCACCTAAAAACGACCTGCTCCCGCCCATAGTTAACATGTCGGGATTTGTATATAAACCACATTGAGTAGCCCCCATATTTCACTTTCCTGAAATGGGACGCCGCGCTTGCGCGGCGTCTCGTGCATTTAGCAGGGCGGGTCATTCAATCCGCTTGGTCGGTCATCATCGCCAACAGGTAGTCGGCGGCGTTCTGAGCCTCACGGGCAGCCTCGAAAATCGCGCGCTTGTCGTTGCGGAGCGCGGTCAACCAGTGCTCGATATACGCGGCATGGTCTTCGCGTTCCTCGACCTTGAAACCGACAATCGCGCCGATGAAGGATGCGCCCAGCTCGGCTACGAGCTCGTCCCTCGCATAGTCGGCGCGGCTCGTTGAAATCAGGGTTTTCCGGTTGAGGCGGCTTTCATGCCCTGCATGATGCACGGCCTCGTGCGCAAGCGTGGCATAGTAGTCGTCGGCGGAATGGAACGCTTCAAAAGCAGGCATTTGGATATAGTCGTCGCGGGTGTGGTAATAGGCTTGCGATCCGCCGATGCGAACGGTTGCGTCGATGCGAGAGAACATCACTTCAAGCTCAACGTCGCGGGTTTCGGGATTGGTAATGATCGGGGCGGGCGCGGGATATTTGCCGTCCAGTCCCTCGACCTGATCGGCATTGAAAACCGTGTATCGTTTCAGAAACGGAATGGCGCGCTCGTCGTCCGTCTCGGAGTCCTTCACGACAAGCTTGTTAGCATAGACAACGGTGGTCCCCTTGCTGCCCTTCCGGACATTGCCGCCAAGCTCCAATGCCTGTTTGAAGGTCAGCCAATAGGGGGAGGCGAAGCCCTGACGCATGGCGCTGGCCCAAAGGCTGAGGACGTTGATCCCACGATAGGCGACCCCATTGTGCCGGAGCGGAATGGTCGGCCCACCGCTCCACGGCTTCACCCAAGGCTTGGTGCCCGCTTCGAGCATCGCAAGAATGTCGTCGGTGACGGCCTGATAAATGTCGATCCGGTTCGTTTCCTTAGCCATTTTCCTCACTCCTTTAGGCGAAGCCGCTGCCTGCGGCCTGCGGCTCTGACCCGCTGGCGAAGCGCGGGATGGGGAGGGGGGAGCAAAATCGATGGGAGTGGTGCGGGCGGCGCGACTAGGGAGGCCCCGGCGCGCGCGAGCGCGCCGGAACTGGCCGAACTTGTCGGGCAACCCGGTCCTGTCGATTATGCTTCGGGAACGAAAGGGCGGGTGCCCTTGGTGTTCCCCCGGTGGCAGCTGCCACCACTGACGGAGCGCGGCCCTGGGCCGCTCGATCCTATGTGGCAGCTGACAGACTACGAAGCGCGCGGCCCTGGCCGCTCATTTTGGCGGCGGCTTGCATGATTTTGTGCTGTTCGTCGCACCCATCGGGATTTTCTTCCTCAACAGGCGCATTCGCTAATCGCAAAGGCCGGGCGGTGGCAGCTGCCACCGCCCCCAAGTTTGCGGGGAGCGCGGGAGTGAAGCGCGCTCCCCGTGCCGTCATGCCGCTTGGCTTTCGCTATCGGCGGCATCGGGCAAGGCAGAGGGTCGAAGGGCGGGGGGCAGGATGCGCCGCCCCGCAAGGCGCTCGTTGACCGTCACGGCAAGGTCAGAGCGCTTCATGGTCTGGCAATTCTCTACAGCGTCGTTGCCGCAACCTTCGGCCAGCAGCTTCAAGAGCGTGGCCTTGCTAAGCTGGTCATAGAATACCTGATTAGGTTCCCACTTGTCGGCCATGTTGATCTGCGCGGCTCCGACGATCTGCGCCAGCTGGCGGTCGCGGTCGCTGTGGAACGAAAGGCTCGTGATCTGCGAGGCAACGCAGTAGGCCAGCAGCCGCAATTTCGCTTCGCTGTCCATCTGGCGCATGTCGTCCAGCGTGGGTGTTTCGGCCAAGCGGTCAAGATCGGCCCTTGCGATCTCGTCAATGTCGGCAATCGTGGAATGGCCCATGACCGCATCGTCAACATGGAAGCGGTTCTTCTCGGCGGTGATTTCGGCGGCTTGTTGCCACGAATAAGCGTTGCCGCGAACCTGCCCCAAGAGGCCCGTTAAGAGCACGTCCAGCGCCAGCTCCGGGTCGCTGGCAAGGGCTTCCCGAACCGCCATCGTGCGGATGCCGCCCAGCTGATCCATGACTTTCTGCGAGTAGTCGGGGCGAGGAGGCTTGGGGCCATCGGCGGCGGTGCCCTTGGCGGTGCGGGTGAACGCGACCTGTTCGATACCGTCATGGCCGATGAAGACGATAAGCGAGTGCTCGGCCTTCTGCTCGGCGGTGAAAACGCGGCAAGCCGATACGATAGCGTCCTGTTTGCGGGTCAGGGCGCGCAACTCGTCGTCATAGTCGTGATCGTCCTCGTCCACCTCGCTTTCCCGCTTGGCGATTGCCGCCTCGATCTCGACCAGCTGCGCGGTTTCTTCCTCGGTCGGATCGCGCTCGCCAGCGGGTTCCAGATGGCCGCGCATCCAGTAGGAATCAGGCCGGTAGAGCTGCCCTTCTGCATCGCGCCAGCCATCTTCGCGCGCCGCCTTGGCGATGGCGTCGAGCCGATCTTGCACAAGGTCCATGACAAGGCCCGCATCATCGCAATAGCGACGTTCTCCGAAAAGATCGGTGGTGAAGGTGCCGCCTGCGGCGCAATAGGCTTCCTCGCCTACAATGCGAAAATGCTTGTCGGTATCGGCAACCTTCTCCTGGGTGAGCATGGCGCGGATTTGGTGGGCGTTGTCGCCGGTGCGCTTGAAAACCTCAAGCTGGCGGTCCTGATCGTCGGTCAGCGCGAAAGCCTGCGCCGCGCCCATGCCGATTTCGTCTTTCTGGAAGGCTTTGAGAATGGTCGGGTGCAGCGCCGCCAGCTTCAACACGCGGCGGACATAGGCCGGGGAGACGCCGAACGATGCTGCAACATCGTCAACGTCCTTGCCGCTGTCGATGATCGCCCGATAGGCTGCGATGGCATCGGCGGGGTGCATGTCCTCGCGCTGCGCGTTCTCGGCAAGCGAGATTTCCAGCGCCTCGTCCTTGCTGCGGATTTCAACGGGAACCTCGAAAGTGCCGGGGATGGCCTTTGCCTTCTGCAACAGCTTCAAGGCCCGATAGCGCCGCCCTCCGGCGCAAATCCTGATTTTGCCGTCTTCATCATAGCCGATCAGGTTTTGCAGCACGCCCCGCGCCTGAATGTCGGCGGCGAGGGCTTCGATTTCCTTGGGCTTCACCTTCCGCACGTTGAGGTCGGAAAGCGCCAGCTTGTTCAGTTGGATGGTCTGGATGGTCATTTTTCACTCCTTTAGGCGAAGCCGCTGCCTGCGGCCTGCGGCTCTGACCCGCTGGCGAAGCGCGGGATGGGGAGGGGGGAGCAAAATCGATGGGAGTGGTGCGGGCGGCGCGACTAGGGAGGCCCCGGCGCGCGCGAGCGCGCCGGAACTGGCCGAACTTGTCGGGCAACCCGGTCCTGTCGATTATGCTTCGGGAACGAAAGGGCGGGTGCCCTTGGTGTTCCCCCGGTGGCAGCTGCCACCACTGACGGAGCGCGGCCCTGGGCCGCTCAAACTATTGCGGTCGCTTTAAGAAGGAGAACCAGCGGCGGCGTGGGGGCTTTGCGACAATGGGAGGATCGATCTGATCTCCGCCAGCTTCATTCCAGAAGGCTTGCCAGCGTTCTGATTCAGCGCGGAGAGCTGCGGCGCGCTCATCAAGAGGGCATAGCGTGGAAGGTACGCTAAACAACGCTAAGGGAGAACAACCGAGGAACGCTTAGGCGGCGCGGCTGTCCGGCGGAAGATTGAGGGCCTTGCGGCCAGCGGAAGCGGCGGCTCGATCCCAGAGGAAATCGCCGGAAAAGGCAATATGCTCCCAGCCAACCGGCGACGTATGGACAAGCAGATCATCGGGGACCGGGGCCGCTGCCGATCGCAGATGCTGGAGGGCGTCGGCCATGTAGATCGTGTTCCAATAGACGATCGCCGCGATGACTAGGTTGAGGCCTGATGCCCGATATTGTTGAGCTTCATGGCTGCGGTCGATGATGCGGCCCTGGCGGAAGGTGTAGATCGCTTGCGTCAGGGCATGGCGCTGCTCGCTGTTGTTAAGGCCGGCATGGCATCGCCGGCGCAGATCGGGATTTTCAAGCCAGTCCAGCATGAACAGGGTCCGTTCGATCTTGCCGATCTCCTGTAGTGCGACGTCGAGCTGGTTCTGCCGTTCGTAGGCGGCGAGCTTTCGCAGCATGACCGACGGCGCGACGTGGCCAGCCTTGATCGACCCCACGAGGCGCAGCACGTCGTCCCATTGTTCATTGATGATGTCGGTGCGGATACGCTTGCCCAACAACGGGGCGATGGACGGATAGGCCGAAACCGGCGCGATCGGCGCAAGCCGCCTGTCCGGAAAGTCGCGCAGGCGCGGGCAGAAGCGAAATCCCAGCATCGCGCACAGGGCGAAGACATGATCCGTCGCTCCGCCGGTGTCGGTGTAATGCTCGACGATCCTGAGATCGGTGCCATGGCTGATGAGGCCGTCGAGGACATAGGGCGCTTCATGCGTGGCGGCCGAGATCACATTGACGTGGTAGGGCCCGCGCTGATCGGAAACATGGGTGTAGAAGCTGAAGCCATGATCGACGCCATAGCGCGCGTTGATGTCGCCGCCCGATGCGCCGCGCTTCGCGCCCCTGAAGAACTGACCATCGGAACTGGACGTTGTGCCGTCGCCCCATACCCGCGAGAATGGCAGGCGGTGGTGCGCGTTGATGAGGACGGCGAGCGCCGCGCGGTAGCTCTCGTCGCGGATATAGGCGTCATGGGTCCATAGGAGTTGATCGCGCGTGACGCCCTGGCTCGCGGCGGCCATGCGCGACAGGCCGAGATTGGTGGCGTCGGCGAGGATCGTGGCGAGCAGCGCATTTTCATTGGGACATAGCTCGCCGGTGCGCAGGTTGGTGAACGCCGAAAGAAAGCCAGTTTCCTGCGCCACCTCATGTAGCAGTTCGGTGATACGGATGCGTGGCATCATCGCATCGAGCCGGTCGGCCAGGGCTTCGGCGTCGGGCGTTGCGATCGTGCGAACGGGGGATATCTGGAGGCGGCCGTCGCGGTATCGCACACCCTCCAGAGCGTCGCGCTTCAGGCTCCGGGCGAATTTCTTCAGCCGCCAGTCCAGTTCGCGGCCCCGCTGTTCGAGCCATTCGCCGGCTGTGGGTGGCAGACCAAGAGCCGACACGATCGGCTTGGCCTTCGGTTCGCTTAGCAGGTAGCTGTCGAACTGGCGGTATCCCGTCGATCGTTCCACCCAGACATCACCGGAGCGCAGCTTGTTGCGCAGATGCGCGATAGTCGCGATTTCCCAGAGCCGCCGATTGATCTTGCCGTCATCGCCCATGACGATTTTCTGCCATTCCTTGCGGAAGGGCATCGGAGCGTCGGCAGGCAGATCGCGCTTGCCCGACCTATTGAGGTCGCGCAGCATCTCGATAGCGGCAATCGTTTTCGCGCTGCCCTTTCCGGCCCTGAACTGTAGCGCTTCAAGCAGATCAGGGGCGAACTTGCGCAACGTCGCATAGCGGTCGGCCGCGACCCTCAGCGGATCAAGATTGGCGGTTTCCGCGATCGTCGCCACTTCCGGTCTGGCCTTCAGGAGGGTGTGCCATCCTACTGAGGCATCCAGGACCTCCATAGGATCTTCGCCAGTATCGACTGCATCGGTGAGCGCGTCGATCGTCCTGCGGAAGATCAGCATCAGCCGGGCCACGTTCTTCGACGTGGCGGCATAGCTGCGCGCCTGGGCGTTCTTCGCGCGGGTGAAGATGCCGCCGATCAGCTTGTCCGCCATCTCCAGGGCGCTGTCCGTCAGCCGTTCTTCAAGATCGAGCAGGAAGGCAACGAGCGTGGCGCGTCGCCGGGAGGGAATATAGCGCTCGATCATATAGGCAGGCGACGCACGGCCTTCCCTGACATATTGCCGAAATCGGTCCGCGTGGATGCGGCCCGCGACGTCGGGGGAAATGCCGATCTTCCGCACCTGCCTCAGACGGTCGAGGATCTGGCGGACGTGATCGGGCTTGGCCGCGACGGGGATGGTCTTAAGCAAGGCGAGATGGCTCATGCCGCCGGCGGCGTCGAAGAGCTGATCGAGGGCCTGGACCTGTTCGGCGCTGAGATCGGCGATCAGGGCGTGGGCGGCCTGCTTGCGCGCGCGGGCACGTCCCGCGCTGCTGGCGCGTTCGATGGTGGAGATGGACGGCAGCAAAATCCGGGCCTCGCGCAGGGCGGTGACCACGCCCATCGCAATCGTCATCCCCTTGTCGGTCGCCCATGCCGTTCTCGCGGCCGCCTCGACCATGAAGGGAATATCGGCGCGGGTTGGCCCCCGAAGCCCCAAACGCGCCGCCAGCTCACGGGCATGATCCGTCATTGTCTGATCCCGCGCCGCATAGTTGGCCAGCTCGGTTACGTGCAGACCAAGTTGCTCCGCGACGAAAGCGGCGAGATCATGGGGTATTGCTCCCCTGTCCTGTATCAACTGCGCAAGCGTGATGCCCGGGTGCCGCAGGAGCGCGAGTTGCAGCGCCACGCCCAACTGGTTCCGTCGCTCCCGTCGCGCGCCGATGATCTCGATATCGGAAGGCTCGAAGGTATAGAGCCGGGCCAAATGGTCGCGATCGGTCGGGATGGCGAGTATCTGATCGCGTTCGCTCTCGGTCAGGAGTTGATGCTTGCGCTTCGTCATGCCGTTTCCTGTCCACAAAAGGTCATCTGGGCCTATGGACAGCGAGGAGTAAAGAGACATAGTATGTGGACGGATATGGGTGGGGCGCAGCGGCTGCCCTCCATAGCGTCCACAGAACGACCGTTTGGGAGACGTGCGGCATGGGTGATATTCTGGGCTATGCCCGCGTCAGCACCGGCGATCAGGACGTTGCGGGCCAGACCATGCGTCTGGAGAAGGCTGGCGCCATCAAAATCTTCACCGATGTCATTTCAGGTAAGAGCATGGAACGGCCCGGTCTGGCTGAGCTAATCGCCTATGCCCGCAAGGGTGACACGCTGGCGGTGGTCCGCCTCGATCGGCTTGGGCGCTCGCTTGCCGAACTTCTCACCACGGTTGAGACGCTACGCGGTCAGGGCATCGCGCTCCTGAGCCTTGAAGAAAAGATCGACACTTCGTCAGCTGCCGGCGAGCTCATCTTCCATGTGTTTGGGGCCATCGCCCATTTTGAGCGACGGCTGATTTCTGAGCGAACCAGAGATGGTATTGCCGCCGCCCGTGCTAAGGGCAAACAGCCTGGCCGTCAGCCGCTGGACATGTCCAAAGTGGATGCGGCCATCAAGCTGGTCGAAGCTCGTATCTCGCCTACCGAAGCAGCGCGGCAACTCGGCATCGGCCGATCGACCATTTATCGCGAAATGCGTAGGATGGGAATCGAACGGCCCGCCTGATTAAGCGTCCGTCCGTTCGCATCGAGCGTTCGCCATGCGTTCTCGCTTAGCGTTGTTTAGCGTACTTTCCACGCTATGCCCTCGATGAGCGTCGGGCGCAATTTTGACGAGATATTGCGCGTGATCGACGCGCTCCAGCTTGGCGATGCGAAACGGATCGCGACCCCTGCGGACTGGCAAAAAGGCAAGGAAGTGATCATCCCTCCCTCGATCAAGGACGAGGAAGCCCGCACGCTCTTCCCGCAAGGCTGGACCGAGCACCGGCCATATCTACGGACCGTGCTGGTCGACTAAGGCAAAACTCCAGTTGATCAGATGAGTCCATCTGGTTGGAACTGCTTTGAAACACTGCAACTGCGAGGCTTTCGAGCCTCGCAGCGTCACTTGCGCGGCGTGATGCGGGCGAACATCGCGGCACCGCCCCCGGCCTGCATCCGAGCTGCCACGCTGTCGGCACGGGAGATCGCCACCGTTCCCGCAAAGGCATCAAGCAAGGCGCTAACTTCAGCGATACGGGCCTGGTTGATGCGATAGAAAACCAGCTTCGCCTCGCGTCGCGTATGGACAAGGTCGGCCTTTCGCAGAACACCGAGCTGCTGGCTAAGGCCGGGCTGCACGACATTGGCTAACTGCTCGATCTCGCCGACCGAGCGCTCGCCATCAATGAGCGTGCGCAACAGGGAGAGGCGCACCGGATGCGCTAGCGCCCGGAGCAATTCCGCTGCGGCATCGAGATCAAGCGTCGCGATGTCCGCCATCATGCCTGATCCTTGATCGGCGTATAGAACCAGTCGGTGCCGGCGGGCGCGGCCAGCACGTCGGCGACATCGTGGCTCGGGACCGCGAGCAGATCGCCGCCCGGCATCCAGCCTTCCGGCGCCAGCGCCGATCCGTCATGCACACGCTGAAGCGCGGCGACGAGGCGCAACATCTCCTCTACGGAGCGCCCGACGCTCGCCGGGTAGCAGGTCGAGGCCCGCAAAATTCCATCCGGATCGAGGAAATAGGTCGTCCGCACCGCGCTGGCGTCCATCGCGTTTGGGCCGACCATGCCATAGGCGCGCGCGATCTCCAGCGTTGGGTCCTCAATGATCGGGAAGTCCACGACGACATCGAACCGATCGCGGATCGCGCGGATCCAGGCGAGGTGGGAAAACAGGCTGTCGACCGACAGCGCCATCAGTTCGCATCCCAACGCCGCAAACCGGTCATGCGCGCGCGCGATCGACACAAACTCACTGGTGCAGACCGGCGTGAAATCCGCGGGATGCGAAAAGAGCGCAAGCCAGCGCCCTCGGAAATCCGAAAGTGACACCGGGCCACGGGTCGAGCGGGCGGTGAAATCCGGCGCTTCCTCGCCAAGGCGCAACGCGGAACAGGAGGGGAGTTCAGGAGCCAAATCGAACCTTTCATTCATGCTGATCGACATTGTCATCAATCTCGTCGGTTGACGCAACGATAATGCTCGATTATTTGAAACGTGTAACTGAGAAAGTTTGGAGAGTCGAGATGGACCACCCTGATGAGCCGCTCATGCTCGCAACGCAGATTGTGACGGACACCCGGGCCGGCGAAGTGCCCGCGCCGGTCGTGCGCTCGTTTTTTGACGAGCCGACATTTACCGCCAGCTATGTGGTTCATGATCCAGTGACTTGCGCCGCAGCGATTATCGACAGCGTGATGGATTTTGATCCTGCATCAGGCCGAACCAAAAATAGTTCTGCGCAGGCGATCATCGATTATGTCCAGGCGGAAGGGCTCAAAGTCGAATGGCTGCTGGAAACGCATGCCCATGCAGATCATCTGTCTGCCGCGCCGTTCCTCCAGGAAAGGCTCGGCGGCAAGCTCGCGATCGGTCGCGCGATCACGACAGTCCAGAGCGTGTTCGGCAAGATCTTCAACGAAGGCACGCAGTTCGAGCGTGACGGGTCGCAATTCGACAATCTGTTCGATGACGGCGACGGGTTCTCGATCGGTTCGATTCCTGCGGTCGCGCTGCATGTGCCAGGGCATACGCCCGCCGACTTGGCCTATGTGATCGGCGATGCGGTGTTCACCGGCGATACGCTGTTCATGCCGGACTATGGCACCGCTCGCGCGGATTTTCCGGGCGGCGATGCGCGAATGCTTTATCGCTCGATCCGCCGCCTGATGGATTTGCCGCGTGAGACGCGCACTTTCCTTTGCCATGACTACAAAGCGCCGGGCCGCGACGACTTTGTGTGGGAAACCACCATCGGCCAGGAACGCGCTTCCAATGTCCATGTCCACGAAGGCGTAGGCGAGGACGAATTTGTCGAGATGCGCACCCGGCGTGACGCGACGCTAGGGATGCCGCGGCTCATCCTTCCCTCGATACAGGTGAATATGCGCGGCGGGCATCTGCCTGAGCCAGAAGAGAATGGCACGCGCTACCTCAAGCTCCCGCTGGATGTGCTGTGATGCCTGATTATGCGATGCCAGTGCAGGGGCTGATCGGCGGCCTGATGATCGGCACGGCGGCTGCTATCATGCTGCTGGGCGCGGGCCGCATCGCTGGCGTCAGCGGCATGGCAGCGCGGGCGATCGGGCTGGGCGGCGGCGCACCGCGCACGCTCGCGCTGGCATTCATCATCGGCCTGCCTCTCGGCGCGGCACTTGTCGCATGGGCGGCGGGACCGATCCTGTCACGCTTCCCCATGAGCATGGCAACGCTCGCGGTAGCAGGGCTCATCGTCGGCATCGGCACGCGGCTTGGCTCGGGCTGCACGTCCGGTCATGGCGTATGCGGCATGTCGCGCCTGTCTAGGCGATCCATCGTTGCGACCTTTACCTTCATGGCGACCGGCTTCGCGACGGTGGCAATCGTCAATGCGGTCGGGGGCGGCTGGTGATCCGCGGCATGATCGGCCTTGCCTCCGGCCTGCTGTTCGGCGCGGGCCTCGCCGTGTCGGGCATGCTGGACCCCGTGCGGGTCCGCAGCTTCCTCGACCTGTTCGGTGCCTGGGATCCCACCCTTGCCTTCGTCATGGGCGGCGCGATGACCCCCATGGCAATCGCCTGGCTGATCCAGCGGCGGATGGCGGCGCCTGTTGCCGATGCCGATTTTCATCTGCCCGACACCGATCCGGTCACGCCGCGCCTGCTCGGGGGGTCTGCCTTGTTCGGCATCGGATGGGGGCTCGGTGGCCTTTGCCCAGGCCCGGCGCTGGCCGCATTTGCCATCAATCCTCCGGCAGCCGCCGTTTTCACTGCTGCGATGGCGGTCGGCTTCGCGATCGTCTGGGCGCTTGATCGCCCGTCGGGACCGCGAACGCCGGTCCATGCCTGAACTCAGAAAAGGAGAGGTTCGATGATCCCCCATAAGCTCGACGAGAAACTACTCGTTTGCGCCCAGATTACGCCGGAAGATATTGACCAGGTCGCATCTGCTGGCGTCCGTCAGATCATCAACAACCGGCCTGATGGCGAAGAGCCCGGCCAACCCTTCTCGGCCGACCTGAAGGCACAGGCTGAAGCGCTCGGCATTGCCTATCGTCATATTCCCATCAGCGGTGGCAATTTTGACGAGGCATCCGTTACGGACTTTGGCGATGCGCTAGCATATGCCGATGGTCTGACCCTCGCTTTCTGCCGGACAGGCACCCGCGCCACGACGCTTTGGGCATTGTCCCAGGCCGGATCGCGCCCGACCGCCGCCATCCTGAGCGCGGCAAATGCGGCTGGCTATGACCTGTCGCAATTGCGCGGTCGGATCGAGACCGCATCGGCCAGCAGTCCGGATGGCCCCGCGACTGATCGCCCTGCGGCCACCTATGACGTTGTCATTGTCGGCGGCGGCGCAGGCGGCATCGCAACGGCGGCATCGATCCTCAAGCGGGATCCCAAGCTTTCGGTGGCGATCATCGAACCGCGTACCGAACATTATTACCAGCCCGGCTGGACGATGGTCGGTGCAGGCGTGTTCGAACCGAAGTCGACCTGCCATTCGATGGCGTCGGTGATGCCCAAGGGTGTCACCTGGATCAGGGAAGCTGCTCAAAGTTTTCAACCCGAACAGGATCAGGTGACGACCGCAAATGGCAGCGCGATCGGCTACCGCGCGCTGGTCATTGCGCCGGGCAATGTGCTGGATTGGGATGCGATCGACGGGCTGGCGGCAACATTGGGCCAGAATGGCGTGACCTCCAATTATCGCTACGACACAGCGCCCTACACCTGGAACCTGGTGCGCAATCTGCGGGAAGGCGTGGCGCTGTTCACCCAGCCGCCGATGCCCATCAAATGCGCTGGTGCGCCGCAGAAGGCGATGTACCTGTCGTGCGACAACTGGCTTGAACGCGGTGTCCTGAACAACATCGATGTTGCCTTCCACAATGCAGGCGGCGTGCTGTTCGGCGTGAAGGACTATGTGCCCGCACTGATGGGCTATGTCGAGCGGTACGGCATCGACCTCAATTTCGAATCTACCCTGATCGCGGTCGACGGCGGGGCGAAAACTGCGACCTTCCGCGAAAAGGCGGGCGAAGTGACGCGCGCGTTCGACATGATGCATGTAACCCCGCCCCAGATCGCGCCGCGCTTCGTTGCCGACAGCCCGCTGGCGGACAAAGCAGGCTATGTCGAGGTTGATCAGGTGACGATGCGTCACGTCCGCTACTCCAATATCTTCGGCCTTGGCGATGGTGGCTCCACGCCCAATGCCAAGACTGCCGCCGCGGTGCGCAAGCAGGCGCCGATCGTGGCGGTCAATCTGCTCGCCATGCTGAAGGGTGGCGAGCCGGTTGCCGGCTATGATGGCTACGGCTCGTGCCCCCTCACTGTGGAGAAGGGCAAGATCGTGCTTGCCGAGTTCGGCTATGGTGGCAAGCTCATGCCCAGCTTCCCAAAATGGCTGATCGATGGGACGCAGCCGGCCAGGTTATCGTGGCTCCTCAAATCCGAAGCGCTGCCCTGGATTTACTGGAACGGCATGCTCAAGGGTCACGAGTGGCTGGTGGAGCCGCAACCGATCGAACGCGTCCGTCAGGCGGCGTGATCGTCATGCTCGAACCCCTGCAATATGTGCTGGGCTTGCTGTCCGGTTCGCTGGTCGGCTTCTCGCTGGGACTGGTCGGGGGGGGCGGTTCGATCCTGGCCGTGCCGCTGATGGTCTATCTGGTCGGCGTTTCCAGCCCGCACGTCGCCATCGGCACGTCGGCGCTGGCAGTTGCGGTCAACGCTGCAACGGGACTGGCCAGCCATGCACGGGAGCATACTGTCAAATGGCGCTGCGGCGGGATGTATGCTGCGGCAGGCATCCTTGGGGCGCTGGGCGGTTCGACGGTCGGCAAGGCGTTCGACGGGCAGAAACTGCTGTTCCTGTTCGCTCTCGTAATGATCGTGGTCGGGCTACTGATGCTGCGCGGGCGCAAGGCGCTCGGCATACCGGGCGCCCAATGCAATCGTGAGAATGCGCCCAAGGTGCTGGGCTATGGCCTGGGCACCGGTATCTTCTCGGGCTTTTTCGGCATCGGTGGCGGTTTCCTGATCGTCCCTGGCCTCGTCGCATCGACCAGCATGCCAATCATCAACGCGGTCGGAACCAGTCTGGTCGCGGTGACGGCATTCGGCCTGACGACAGCTGCCAACTATGCATTTTCCGGGCTGATCGACTGGGCGCTGGCTGGCGTATTCATCACTGGCGGCATCGCTGGCGGTTTCATTGGCACAATCGTCGCCAAGCGGCTGTCTGGCACCGGGACGTTGACAACGGTGTTCGCGGTGCTGATCTTCGTCGTCGCGGCTTATATGCTCTGGAAGAGCGCGGCGGCCCTGTGACTGCGATCCCCGATAAGGAACGTCGCTGTCAGGCGATCGCCGCGCTGATCGCATCAGGGCAAGGCGTTTGCGCTAGTTGCCGACAAATTGGTATATCCGAAAAGACATTTAATCGCTGGCGGCGCGCACAGCGCGCAGCCTTACCGGAAGACTAAAGATGTTCGACGGACTCGATGCCCTGCTGCTCGCCCGAATCCAGTTCGGGTTCACGGTCAGCTTCCACTTCATCTTTCCGGCCTTTTCGATCGGCCTGGCCAGCTATCTGATGGTCCTGGAGGGACTGTGGCTGAAAACCGGGCGGGACATCTATCTCGACCTGTTTCGCTACTGGGTGAAGATCTTTGCCATCGCTTTCGCCATGGGCGTCGTCTCGGGCATTGTCATGTCTTATCAGTTCGGCACCAACTGGTCTGTCTTCTCGACAAAGGCAGGCCCGGTGATCGGGCCGCTGATGGCCTATGAAGTGCTCACCGCCTTCTTCCTGGAGGCCGGCTTCCTGGGCGTCATGCTGTTCGGCATGTCCAAGGTGGGCAAAGGGCTGCATTTTGCCGCCACCTGCATGGTGGCATTGGGCACTTTCATCTCCGCCTTCTGGATCCTTTCGGTAAACAGCTGGATGCAGACGCCGACCGGCTTCGAGATGGCACCCGATGGCCGTTTCCTGCCGGGAGAATCCTGGCTGGCGATCATCTTCAACCCCAGCTTCCCCTACCGGCTCGTCCATACGGTAATCGCCGCCTATCTCACCACTGCCTTTGTAGTTGGTGCGGTCGGCGCCTGGCATCTGCTGCGCGACCGCGCAAACCTGCATGCGAGAAAGATGTTCAGCATGGCAATGTGGATGGCAGCGATCGTCGCGCCGATCCAGATTTTCGCTGGCGACATGCACGGCCTCAACACGCTGGAGCACCAGCCCGCCAAGGTCATGGCCATGGAGGGGCATTATGAGAGCCACCCGGAAGGTGCGCCCCTGATCCTGTTCGGCATTCCCAACAGTGCGGAGAAGCGCATCGATTATGCCGTGGAGGTTCCCAAGGCTTCGTCGCTGATCCTGAAGCATGATCTGAACGCACCGCTCGCCGGCCTGGACACGATCCCCGATGACCGCGAACCTCCCGTGCCGGTCATCTTCTGGTCGTTCCGCGTGATGGTCGGCATCGGCTTCGCCATGCTGGGCCTTGGTCTGTGGAGCTTGGTCGCGCGGATGCGCAAACGTCTTTACGACTGGTCGTGGCTGCATCGCGTCGCCGTGCTCATGGGGCCATCGGGCTTCGTGGCAGTGATCGCCGGGTGGATCACAACGGAGGTGGGGCGCCAACCCTATACCGTCTATGGCCACATGCTCACGGCCCAAAGCGCGTCGCCTCTCGCCGCGCCTGCGGTCGCTGCCTCGCTGATCGCGTTCGTCATCGTGTATTTCGCAGTCTTCGGTGCGGGCGCATGGTACATTTTGCATCTGATGCACAAGCCGGCCGGGCCGCATGAGCCCGAGCCTGAGCATGTGCCGGTACGCACTGCGGGTATTACGCCTGCGTCTGCCATCGCGACCGGGACGGAGTAAACAAGATGGGTATCAACGTCGATTTGACGGTCGTCTGGGCTTTCATCATCGCCTTTGCCGTATTCATGTACGTTGTCATGGACGGGTTCGATCTGGGCATCGGCATCCTGTTTCCGAGCTTCAAAGTGGGGGAGGAGCGCGATCAGGCGATGAATTCGATCGCGCCGGTGTGGGACGGCAACGAAACATGGCTGGTGCTGGGCGGCGGCGGGCTGTTTGCTGCTTTCCCGCTCGCCTATGGTGTCGTCCTGACTGCGACTTACCCACTTATCATCGCGATGCTTTTGGGGCTCGTTTTTCGTGGCGTGGCGTTTGAATTCCGCTGGCGCGATCCGCGGCACCGTGCGTTATGGGACATCGCGTTCAGCCTGGGCTCGTTCATTGCCGCTTTGGCGCAGGGCGTGACGCTAGGCGCGATCCTCCAAGGCGTTCAGGTCGAAAACCAGGCCTATGCCGGTGGCTGGCTCGACTGGTTGACTCCGTTCAGCCTGTTGACCGGCGCTGGGGTGGTTATCGGCTACGCGCTGCTCGGTGCTGCCTGGCTGATCTGGAAAGTCGAAGGTAGCGCAGAAGCGCATGCCCGCCGGCTGGCGCTGTGGGCGGGGGCAGGCACGCTGGTCGCGATGGCGGCCGTCAGCGCCGCCACCCCGTTCCTGCAGTTCGAATATTGGAAGCGCTGGTTCGACATGCCCGGAGTTCTGGCAACAGCGCAGGTGCCGCTGCTTACCGCGATCGTCGCTTTCCTGTTTTTCCACAAACTGCGCGGCGGGGCCACCGCTGCACCGTTCCTGCTCGCGCTGGCCCTGTTCGCGTTAGGGTTTGTAGGTCTTGGCATCAGCCTATTTCCTTACATCGTGCCCGACAGCATCACCATATGGGATGCCGCCGCGCCCGAGCGGAGCCAGATATTCATGTTGGTAGGGACCGCGATCATCATGCCGGTCATCCTTGCCTATACTGGATGGGCCTATTGGGTCTTTCGTGGCAAAGTTGGCACGCACGGCTATCACTGATGAAGTATACGCCCTTTTGGAAGCGGCTGGGATGGATGGCGCTGATCTGGACCGGGAGCGTTGTTGCGCTCGGTGCAGTATCGATGATTCTGCGCTTCTGGCTGAAGACCTGATTGCCAGCGTGACATCGACAGGCGTCAGTTTTCGCCATAAAGGTCGCGCTGCGAACGATCGATCTCGTCAGCATACCCAAAATCCGTCGATCTTCATCGACAACGGCGAGATCGTCGGCTTTCCTCACGTCGAATGATCTCTAACTTGCGGGAAGTGACATCCCTTAGTTGCGCTGCGCTTTCCATTTGAAGGGCGACTTCCTTGGCAAGCATAACACTTCAGCCAGGGTTGGGGCGAGCCCCAACCCTGGCTGACCAAATTTACCCTGCCCGAAGGATGGCCATCTGCTCGCCCAGCACCTCCTGCGGCGTTCGATAATCGAGGCATTTGCGGGGCGTGTTATTGAGCCGGTCGACCAACTCCTGAAGCTCTTTGTCCGACACCAGCGCAATGTCCGTATCGAGCGGCAGAAAGCGCCGTATCCGGCCGTTGCTGTTTTCGACGCTGCCCTTTTGCCATGGCGCCGATGGCATACAAAAATAGCTGGTCATGCCGAGTTTCTCTCGCAGGGTTAGAAAGGCGGCAAATTCCTTGCCCCTGTCGAAAGTTATGCTTTGGCGAAGGGAAGGGGGCAGGGCCTTCAACTGCCTGTCCATACCCGCCATGACACCGGCCGAGTGACGGCTCGGATTGTGCGTCAGGATCGTAAATCGGCTACGCCGTTCGACCAGCGACGTCAGGTTCGCTTTGCCAAATTCCTGCCGGGAAGCCACCAGGTCGCCTTCCCAATGCCCAAAGCTGGTCTGGCGACCGATTTCCGCAGGCCGCGCCTTGATCGTGTTGGCCAGCGGGATATGAACGCCGCGCGGCTTGCGGGCATAGCGCGGACGTTGTGACCGGCGAGCGCGAGGCAGGAAACGCCACAATCCCTGGTCACGACCTTCGCCGCCATAGACATATTGATAGATCGTTTCGTGGCATATCGAAAGACCGGCCAGGCGATGCCGGCGAACATAACCAGCGATCTGTTCGGGTGACCAGGCCACTGTCAGACGATCCATGATATAGATGGCCAGTTCAGGATGGCGCGCAACTTTGGCGCCGCGCACACGGCGACCCATAGCCTTGGTCTGCGCGATCGTAGGGAAATAGCCGCGGAACAGCGGCTCCTCGTCGAGATGTCGGTTGCGTTTGATCTCGCGATAAAGCGTCGAGGGGTGGCGCCCCAGTTCCATCGCCGCCTCCTTTACGCTTCGCCCAGTCTGCACCAGTCGATATAATATTCGCCGCTCGTCCAATCCGAGTCGATGATATCTGCCCATCATTCGCATTCCTTGAAAAGGGGAAACCCCATAGAAATCCAAGGAATTCGCACTTCAATCTAGAATCCGCCCCTCTACAATCGATATGTTCCTGCCATTTAGAGAAGTCCCTATTTCCGCCATATAGAAATGTCACAGGGTGGGGAACAGCAGGGGCTGCGTGGAGCCATCGACACAGCGCAGCGCAGACCCTGCTGCTGCGCTGACCATGGTGTAGAGAACCCATGGACCCGCTGCCCTGCAGTGGGCCCGGTCATTTCCTCTGCACGAAGGCGAGCGTGCGGCGTTCGCGCAACGCCTCATCACTGAGCCTGGGACCGCGCTTGAGCTTCGAGCCGCCCAGTTTGCGACGGTCGATCTTTGGTGGCGGTTCTGGCTCGGGGAACAGATGCATGGGTTGGTCACGGCGGGCAGGGGCGTCATTGTTGCGTTTGCGATGATGCGGCATGATCGCTTGCATCTGCCGGGCCAGCAGCAACGCTGCGTCCAGATGCTTGTTCTCGACAATGGCAGGCTGGTTCACCTGCCGCATCTTGTCGAACTGACGATAGGGCAGGACATGGCCCTCATGCTCGATCTCCAGTCGGCCGTCGGGATATTCACAGACCGTCACCCGCTTGCGCGCCAGCTTTTCGCTGACATCGTTCGGCTCCAGGATGAACATCGCCTTGTTGTAGTGCAGCGTCAGCGCCGCCGTCACGGTCCGCTGCTCACGCCAGACCATGATCGAGCGCAGATCGTCATGCGGTGCAAGCGGGCGGTGCAGATCGCGGGCATCGAAGGCGGGTCGGGCGAACCGCTCGTTGTGCCTGGCCATATAACTGTCGAGGAAAGCGTTAGCGTCCTCGATCGATGAAATGCCTTCCAGGCGCATCGCTTTCACCAGGCGATCTTGCAAGGTGGCATTGGCCCGTTCGACCCGGCCCTTGGCCTGCGGAGAGTTGGCGCAGATGATCTCGATGTTCAGTGCATCGAGTGCGCGGCCAAAATGCGTCATACCGTCTCCGCGCGCCGCACTGGCCTTGGCATTACGGAAAACACTGTGCTTGTCGGAATAGAACGCCACCGGCTTGCCGTGTCGCTCGATGTACGCGCGGGTCGCCTCCATATAGGCGAAGGTGCTCTCGCTCTCGACCATCCTGAGGTGCATCAGTTCGCTGGTCGCGTCGTCAATATAAACCAGCAATGTGCATTGCGGGCCGCGGTCTTCGAACCACCAATGTTTTGAGCCGTCGATCTGGATCAGTTCGCCCCGACAATCCCGGCGGTAGCGCGGCTGATAGGGGCGAGGACGGCGAGCCTGACGATCCTTCCAAATTCCGGCCTCGATCATCATCTGCCGCAGCTTCTCACGCGAGATCCGGAGATCATGCCGCTCGGCCAAATACTCCGCAGCCAATGTAGGCCCAAAATCATAATAATGGGTCCGAACCAGTGCAACAATCTGATCTCTGATGGCATCATCCAAGCGCCGGTTGCTTGGTCGACCACGGCGGCGTGACAAAAGCCCGGATGATCCATCGTCAAGGTAACGCGTCAGCAGTCGATGGGCGTGGCGGCGGCTGACGCTCATCAGCCTTGCGGCCTCGGTGACGGTCATGCGACCTGAAACCACATGCATCAGCGTCTCGACCCGCGAAAGCTCCTCGGTACTCATACGCAACACCGCCATGCTCAATACCTCCGAACAGCCGGAGGGCACGGTAGCCCAAGTGAGACATCTCTACTTTGCGCGACTGTGACATTTGAACGTTGCTGCTACAATCGACCGGTTTGATAATAACAGTTATGTTAAATTTTGCCAATTCTGGCGCGGTCAGAACGCCAGTTCTGCCTGTCTCGGAACGGCCCTTGGCTGTTCTTGTCGGCCGCGAATCAAGCCGCGCGCGCACCCTGCCAGAACATAGACGGCTTGGCGCTGCGCACCGCGATTGTGATGATCGACACAATAGCCCTGATAGTGCCGCTTGAGCAAGCCAGCGCGTACGAGTTCGGATACCGCCCGGCTGACATTCGTTTTGCCCGACGCCCGCACTTGCTCACGTATGGCGTCGTCAACGACCGCCGTGGCCTGATCGGCATCTGCCGGCAATGCGCCTGATATTTCCAAATCGCTGCGTATCCGCTCTTCCAGAGTAATGCGCCGGGGGTCCCGCTGCCCCATCGGGGTGAGCGCATCGCAAAGCCAGTCGCGCAACGGAATGAGGCCGCCGCCCTTGGCTACCACCGGCCCGGCGCTGCCGTCTGAACGGGAAACTTGGGCAATCAGGTTGAGCACCATGAAGGCATAGCGCGGCCGAGACGAGGACCGCGCAAGCATCTCCAACAAGGACGGCATATCCAGCTGCGGGCGGCCGTCGCCAATGATCGGAGCGTGCAACATAACAGGATTGAATCAAGCACATATGGGGGGTGAAGTGAATCCCCTTTGGCCGCAGATTTCATCATTTTGTCGGCTGTGACACTTTGCCCGGAGGTAAAGTGTCACGCGTGCCCTTTCATCATGGGACCGGGCAACTCCCGCCTAGGACGACATGTGCATTTGTTGCGGGGAGCTGCCAACAGGACGCGTCCGGTCTTGTTTTTCAATGGTTTCGCCGAAGGGTGACTGGACGAAACAGCAATCGAAATGCGAATCGTTCGCACTATGAGCAATCTCGAAGATGCCGGCCGCTTGGGCGATATCACCGCATTTGAAGCCGAATGCCGCCAGGCGACCACGCTCGAACAACTCAAATCCTTGCTCGATGCGATTGTGCGCCAGTTCGGATTCCGCTGGTTCGCATTGGTGCACAATGTCGACCTGAAACGCACCACCCGCAAAGCCCTGCTGATAACCACCTATCCGGCGCGCTGGGTCGAGGAGGTAATAGACGCGCGCCTCCATCTTGACGATCCGGTCCACGTCGCCTGCGCCAAGACCGTCTCCGGGCTCACTTGGGATCATATCGGCGATTATATCTCGCCCAATGCTCGCCAGCGTTCGATCCTTGAACGGGGTCGCGCACATGGACTGGCATCTGGGTTCACCATGCCGATCAGGATGCACGACGAGCCCGACGCGATGTTCACCATAGCGCGCCAAGGCGATGACAAGATTTCAAGACCGGACCTTCTCTCTGCTCGATTGATTGGCACGGTCGCGTTCGACCAGGCCCGAACCCTTCTCGGTCCCGATGAACTGGTAAACGTGCCGATAGCGCTCAGCCCACGCCAGATCGACTGCATTGATCTGGTGGCACAGGGCAAAAGCGACTGGGAAATTGGACAGATTCTGGGTCTAAGCCGCGACACTGTGCACGAATATGTCGAAGGTGCGCGCCGACGTTATGGCGTCCGCCGTCGGACCCAACTCGTGCTACGCGCTGTGCGCGACGGACATCTCAATATTGAGGCTCTCGTGTAGCAAGTAGATCGGCGGCTTATGATCACCTTCGCCGAAGTGCAGGCGTTCTGCACTGTGGCCCGCGCCGCTTCGACACCTCACGCTCTCCTACAGGCTGTCGAAGAGATCACTGCAGCGATGGGTTTCCGGTATTTCGCGCTCGTGCATCACATCGACTTACTGAACCCTGGAAGCACAGTCGTTCGCCTTGTCAGGTATCCAAGAGATTGGGTTGATGCGTTCGAGGAGGGCCGACTGTACGCTGCTGACCCGATCCATCGTGCAAGCCATACGACGACCATAGGTTTCGCCTGGTCGAAGGTTGAGGCCATGATCTCACTCCATCCGCGGGACCACGCGGTATTGGCAGCGGCTCGATCTGCGGGCCTTGGCGACGGATTCACGATCCCTGCGCATGTACCCGGCGAGGTCAACGGTTCCTGTTCCTTTGCCATGCGCGACGGCGAGGAACTCAATGAAGAGCAATTACCGCTCGTCCAGCTTGTCGGCAGCTTCGCGTTCGAAGCCGCCCGCAAGATAGCACGCGCCACGATCGACCCCATCGCGGCCGCGCCACAACTCACCGATCGTCAAATCGAATGCGTCGCGCTGGTCGCACGGGGTAAGACCGATTGGGAAATCGCCAAAATTCTCGGGGTCGGCACCGAAACTGTAACGCAGCATCTCAAAGATGCTCGCGATCGCTACGGCGTAACCAAACGCACGATGCTCGCCATTCGCGCGCTTTTCGATGGCGCCATTAGCTTCACCGATATCCTGCGCTGACCATCCATCCCCAGTTCTGGGGATAACGCAGATCATGACAAGCTGATCGAACGATCGCCTCACAAATGGAGGTGATCATGGTTGTTACAGGAAATGGCATCGAGCAGGCGCTGAGTGGCCGTGTATTCAGATCGATGTTTGAAGAGCGCAAGCGCGTGTTCGTCGATCTACTTGGCTGGGACATCCCCGTTCTGGCCCGTCGCTACGAGATCGATCAGTTCGATGATGATGAAGCTGTCTATATCGTCATCACCGATGAAACCGGCGAGCATGCCGGCTCTGCCCGTCTGCTCCAGACCGACCGGCCGCACATCCTTGATACCATCTTCCCCAATCTGTGCGATGGCGTACCGCCCACCGGCCCGACAGTTCGCGAAATAACCCGCTTCTGCCTGGCGCGCCGACTGAAGGCTCATGAGCGGCTCGCCACGCGCAATCGCCTCGTCTCTGCCCTGGTTGAATACGCCCTTAGCAATGGCATCACGACCTATACTGGCGTTGCCGAATGGGCCTGGTTCCAACAGATCCTCGCGTTCGGATGGGAATGTCTTCCGCTTGGATTGCCGGACAACAACGATCCCCGCGGCCTGTCGGCCATGCGGATCAATATTGCCCCGGATACCCCGCACCTGCTGCGTCAATCCGGCATCTTCGCGCAGATCCATCTGATGAATCTTGATCGCGCCGCGGCATGAAATTCGGGGGACATCGCATGGCTACCAAGCCGCTACCTGTAGCCGAGATCGAGGCCCACGGGTCAATTTACGAAACACTGATGCGCGAAGGCTTCTGCGTGCTTCAAGACATCATGCCCCCCGATATTGTCCAGTTGCTGGCGAGAGATCTGGCTCCGCACTTCGAGGCAACGCCGTTTTGCGAAGGCGGTTTCTACGGCAGCCGCACCAAGAGGTTCGGCAGTCTGCTCAAACGATCGAACCATGTGTCGGCGTTCATCCAGCATCCCCAGATCATGGCGATCGCGCAAGCCGTGCTCGGGCCTTGGTGCGACACAATCCAGCTCAATCTCGCTCAAGCTCTCGAGCTGCATCCCGGCGCACTGCCGCAATTTCCCCATCGCGATCAGGATATGTGGCGGGGCCAGACTGGCGAGGTCGAATATCTCATCAACGTCATGTGGCCGTTCACCGAGTATCGGGCGAATAATGGTACGACCCTGATCTGGCCGCATAGTCACGCCGCAAATGCGCTCAACCCCGAGCCTCCTGAGGATCCGGTGGCCGTGGAATGCAATCCAGGATCTGCGATCATCTTCCTCGGCTCGACCCTTCATGGTGCTGGCGGCAACCAGTCACTGGGTGTGCGTCAAGGCATGATCGTGAGCTATTGCCTCGGATGGCTGAGGCCATATGAAAACCAGTGGTTGGTCTATCCACCCGAAGTAGCACGAACGTTCTCTCCAGATTTGGCCGCATTGGTTGGATACCAGCAACATCGGCCCAATTTGGGGAACTACGAGGGGCGATGCCCATCTCTTCTGCTGGGCGAGGAACGCTCCGAGCATCTCGGCGCGATCGATGCCTTACGTCCAGATCAAACGGCAGCACTTGAGGAATTTATTGAAGAACAACGCCGGGTCCGAGCCGCATCGAGCGAAAACTGATTCCAGCGCGCTCCCCCCTTGTGGGGGGATTGCCCGAAAACGCCGGACCAGGTTCAAAAGAGAGGTGATTTTCAACGGAGAGTAGTCGGCGCATTTTTAATGCAGCGGCGCTGAAAAGCGGAGAAATCAGATGCAGCGCGTGCGCCTTGCCCTTGCCGTTCCGATCGTGGCGATGTCTGCCCAGGCGGCTCCTGCGGTCGCCAACGATCTGGGTTGCCAGGTTTTGCTTTGCCTCTCGAACCCGGGCGGTGCGACCCAGTACCCAGCCTGCGTGCCGCCTATGGTGAAGCTCTGGGAGCGTCTGGCATTGGGCGGTTCGTTCCCCGGCTGCTCCGGTGGCGGCGTTACGAAGACCAAGGTCTATGATCGCGATTCCGCTTCGCGGCGCCGGGTGGTAATGACTTTCATCGACGGGCAACAGCAATCCTATTCGCTTGCGAATATTGAAAGCTTGCCAACGTCTCCCAGCGAACCCGGGACCACGCCACAGTGATCCTCGAGCTCGTAACCGTGGTCGGACTGGCGCAGCAATGCGCACCATCGGTTGCGGTCGAAACGCTTGTGTCGGTCGTCCACACCGAGAGTCATTTCAACCCCTACGCGATCGGCGTGAATGCGAAGGGGGTTGCCGCACCCAATCCCGGCGATCGGGTGTCGGCCGCCGCAGTCGCTCGATCGCTGATCGCCCGCGGCTACAACATCGACCTGGGTCTGGGACAGATCAACAGCGCAAATCTCAGGTGGCTTGGCCTGTCGGTCGAGGACGCCTTCGATCCCTGCCGCAATCTCGCCGCAGCCGCGCGCGTGCTGGCTTCCAACTATCTTAGCGTCGCGCGCTCCAGCCCTTCTACAGAAGCGGCCATCGCGACCGCCCTGTCGATGTACAACACGGGTAGTCGTTCGCGCGGGTTCCGAAACGGCTATGTCGGCCGTGTCTACGCGTCGTCGAGTGTCGTCCTGCCAGCGATCAGGCGTGGAGCGATGCCAGAACCTGCCGCTTCGCCAACGGCAGTGACGCCTGAACCCAAATTTACACAGCCGCCCGCGGGCGTCCGTTCGCCGCGCGTCCAAAACGGATGGGACACCACTGCGGGAGCGCAGACGGCATCATTGATGGTCTTTGGGGGAGCACCCGACAGTTCACCGAAAGGACAAGCCGAATGACTGCATTAGCGACCAATTCCAAGATATGGTTGACACCGCGCTGGCGCACGTTCGCGCAATATCTGGCACTGTTTGTCGCGGTCGTTGTGGTGTCGCTCCTGCTCACCGATCCGGCCCATGCCCAATCAGCCGACGGCATCACGTCGATGGCGGAGAACATAAAGACCTGGCTGACCGGCACTTTTGCGAAGACCATCGCCGTGATCGCGGTCGTCATCGTGGGTTTCATGTTCTTCACCGGACGAGCGAGCCTGGGGCTCCTGGTCACCGTCATCGTCGGCATCTTCATCGTGTTCAGCGCGCAGTGGATCGTCGATACCATCACTGGCGGCGCGTGAGTGCCTTAGGATGGACGACGAAAAACTCAGGGAGGAGACGCTCTTCCTGGCCGTGACCCGGCCGACGATGTGGTTGGGCGTTCCGATCGAAGCGTCGCTGCCAATCGCGCTGGCCGCGTGCTTGACGCTCATCATCACCGGCAACCCGCTTTATGCCTTTGCGCTAGCCGGGGCCTTTCTGGCCATAGCCCGGCTGATCGTGCGGCACGACGCGAACGCCTTCCGCCTCCTCTGGCTCTGGACAATGACAAAGGCACGCTGCCGCAATCGGGGATGGTGGGGCGGTAGCTCCTACTCGCCCCTGCCGATCGATGGGGCGAAACGCCGGGGCTTTGCGCATGGCTAGCCGGGCCAGCTCGTTGGGCGGCGCTGCCGCCCGGACGCCGTGGCGGATCCTCAGACAAGAGGCGGACCCCGCGCGCTACCTCCCCTATGCGCGTCATATCGACGACAACGTCATCGCGCTCGACGGGCGCGACCTCATGATGATGTTCAAGCTCGATGGCCTCGCATTCGAGACCGCCGACCCAATCCACCTCAACGACTGGCACGAAAAGCTCAACGGCACGCTGCGCAACATCGCCGACGACCGTCTGGCGATCTGGACCCATATCGTCCGTCGGCCAATCACGGACTATCCCGAAGGCGAGTTTCGCTCGGCCTTTGCGGCCGATCTCGATGCAAAATACCGCGCGCGGGTGACCGCCAAGCGGATGTTCGTCAACGAGCTCTACCTGACCCTCATCATGCGACCATCGGTCGGATCGGCTGATCGTACCGGCGTGCTGCTTCGACGCCTGGCATCGGCGCGCAAAGAGGGGACCGAGGTCGATGAGGACGAGCTTGCGCGCTTTGAGGACAAGGCGCGTGACATTGAGAAGCTGCTCGCACGCTGCCGGCCCCAACGCCTCCACTTGTACGAGCATAACGGCCTGATGTTCTCGCAGCCGCTTGAGGTGCTCGAACTGGTGATGATGGGCCGCGCCGGCAGGGTGCCCCTGGTCCGCGGCCATCTCGGCTCCGCCATCTACGGGGAACGGGTGATCTTCGGCCGGGAGACGGTCGAGGTGCGGGCGCATGATGCGAGCCGGTTCGTCGGCCTTTTCGGTATCCGTGAATATCCGGCCATGACGCGGCCGGGCCAGATGAACGCGCTTCTCAGCCAAGATTTTGCGTTCGTCGTGACGCAGTCCTTTGCGTTCATGGGCAAGGCTCGGGCCTCGGAGCGCTTGCGCCGTCGCCAGAACCAGATGGCCTCCACCGAGGATGCCGCCGCAAGCCAGGCGCTCGAACTGGCCGACGCGGCCGACGATCTGCAGAGCAATCGCTTTGTCCTGGGCGAACATCATTTCTCGCTCGCGGTTTTCGGTGAAAATCAAAAGCGCCTGGCCGAAAATCTCTCGACTGCACGGGCCGCGCTCGCGGACGCAGGTCTGGTCGCCGCTCGGGAGGGTCCGGCACTGGAGGCCGCCTTCTGGTCGCAGCTTCCGGGCAATTTCGCGTGGCGTGCGCGGCCAGCGGCGATCACGTCACGCAATTTTGCCGCGCTCTCGCCGTTTCACACTTTCCCCGCAGGCAAGCCCGATGGCAATCATTGGGGCGCCGCGATCGCGTTGATGAAGACCGCGGCCCAGTCTCCCTTCTATTTCAACTTTCATGTGAACGATCTTGGCCACACGCTGATCATCGGCCCGTCGGGCGGCGGCAAAACCGTCGTCCAGAATTTCCTGATGGCACAGCTGGAGAAAACCGGCGCGCAGCAGATCTTCATCGACAAGGACCGAGGGGCCGAGATCTATGTGCGGTCATCCGGCGGCACCTATCTGGCACTGCGCAATGGGGTGCCGACCGGGTTTGCGCCACTCCGCGCGCTCGAGCAGACCCCAGGCAACATCGTCTTCCTCGGCAGGCTGATCCGTCATCTGGTGACCCCCTCTGGCACCCAGCTCGGCGTCACGCAGGAGCGGATGATCGACGAGGCCATCCTCTCGATCGGACGCCTTCCCCCGGAGGAGCGGTCCATCCTCGCGCTTCGTCAATTACTCGGACAGCGCGATCCGGAAGGGATAGGCGCGCGGCTTGAGAAATGGTCGCGCGGCGGCGCACTTGGCTGGGTGTTCGACAATGACCGGGACGAGTTGACCCTCGAGGCCCGCTTCATCGGCTTCGACATGACGGATTTCCTCGACAATCCCGAGATCCGCACGCCGCTCATGATGTACATGTTCCACCGGATCGATGCCCTGCTCGATGGCCGCCGCCTCGTGATCGACATCGACGAGTTCTGGAAGGCGCTGGGCGATGATGCCTTCCGCGCCTTCGCGCAGGACGGCCTGAAGACTTACCGGAAGCAGAATGCCTTTCTGGTGTTCGGGACGCAAAGCCCGGCTGACGCTCTGCGATCGGACATCTCGCATAGCATCATGGAGCAGGTCGCCACCAAGATCCTCTTACCCAACCCGCACGGCCGAGAGGTCGATTATATCGACGGACTCGGCCTCACCCGTGCCGAGTTCAAGCTCATCAGAAACGATCTGATTCCCGAAAGTCGGCGGTTTCTGGTCAAGCAGGGTCACGATTCCATCGTGGTGGAACTCGATCTCGGCGGTCTGTCCGACGAGCTGGCCGTCCTCTCGGGCACCACCGAAACCGTCGGAATCCTCGATCAGGTTCGCCGCGAACATGGCGACGATCCTAGCCACTGGCTGCCCGTCTTTCACGAGCGCCGCCGTGCCACCACCAGAAGGAAAGGATAAGGTCATGAAAGCATCACGAGCGCTTGCGGTTGTAGGCGGATTGGCGATCTCCGTGCCGGCCTTCGCGCAGGGCATCCCGGTCTATGATTCCAGCACGTTCTTGCAGACCCTCTCGACGGTGAAAAACACCCTGTCGATGATCGAACAGGGGAAGCAGCAGATTTCCCAGGCCACCGAGATGTTCAACAGCGTCAACAAGCTGACGAACGTCAATCAGATTGCCTCTTCCCTGAACACCGACGCCGTTCGCCACCTCTTGCCGAGCGAGGCACGGGACATTCAGCGCCTCATGTCCTCTAACACGACGGGGCTCGGCAGCCTTGGCACGGCCGCAGACCGGATCCGCAGCAGCAACCGTGTCGAGCTTCCCGAGCTTCGCCCGGACGCCACCGCTTTCGAGCGCTCGAACCGCGATGCCATTTCTCGCAATGGCGACATGGCGGCGCGCGACGCGGCCATCGCCGAGGCAGCATATGGCGTCACCGCCCAGAGAACGACGGGTCTCGAGGAACTGCGTTCGTCGCTGAACACCGCGTCGGACGCGAAGGACGTGATGGATATCCAAGCCCGTGTTGGCGTGGAGAATGCTCATATCCAGAACGACGCGGTGCAGCTTCAGGCTCTCACAATGAGGCAGCAGGCGGAGCAGCGGATTCGATCGCAGCAGGAGAGCGAGCAAATCTTAGCGAGAAAGCTTGGGAGCCTCCATCAATGAAGGCAACCATCTTAAAAACCTGCGCGTTTTTCGTCCCGGCGTTTCTGGTTGCGTGCCAACCTCCCGCCCGCGGAAAGGATTACCTCAAAGCTCACCCTCAAGAGCTCGTGGAAGTCCTGAAGGCGTGCGCCGATGGCACGCATCGTGACGCACAGGAATGCTCGAACGCAGAGAGTGTCAAGACGCTCAATCAAAAGCTGCGCTCGCTGTCGGCGGCCCATTGACCGTGATGGGAAGATGAGATGGCCGACGGGCTCTTCACCACTCTCTACACGAACATCGACGGCAAGCTCGACATGTTCCTCAACGAGCGCCTGAACAATGTCATCGAGGTCGTGCGCGGCCCACTCGCGCTTGGTTTGGTCATCTACATCGCGCTGTTCGGCTACATGGTAATGCGGGGCATCGTCAGCGAGCCTTGGGGCGAGCTTGTCTACCGGATGGTGAAACTCTGTCTGCTTTATGTAGCGGCCACGACGGTCGCCTACACGGAGTGGGTGACCAATCCGCTTTTCCACGGCATGCCCGATGCGATCTCGCAGGCTTTGGCGGGGCACACCGTCACGAGCGTTGGCAATGTGTTCGATGACTATTTCAGTCAGTGCGACGTCATCATCGCAAGGATTGAGACCGAAGCTGCGACGTACAGCGATATTAATCCCTATAAGTTGGTTCTGTACGTCCTGAGCCTCGGCCTAAAAGCACTTGCCGGTTTGTCTGCGGCGATCGGGTTCTCGATTACGGTTTTTGCCAAGGTCGCGCTCGCCATCATCATAGCGCTCGGACCGATCTTTATCGCGCTTTCTCTCTTTGAGACCACGCGCAGACTGTTCCACGGTTGGCTCGGGCAGGCGTTCAACTTCATCGTTCTGATGGCCGTGATCATCGCCATTACGGCCCTGATTACCGACCTTGGTGCGACCGCGATCACTGCGTCGGAAGGTGTCGGAGATGCGGCGCTGGGTGCGGTACTGTTCGCCGTCTATATCTTTCTGGGGACGATCTTCTTCTTTCAGGCCCCCTCGATCGCAACCGGCATAGCCGGAGGGGCTTCGGCCGGTGTCGGCGCTTTCGCCGGCTCGGCATGGGGGACCGTGGCGGCGCCGTTCCAGCAACGTCGTATCTCGCGCAACAGTCGCAATCTCGAAAAGGCCGCTCAGCAGGGCGGTTCGGTGAGCCGCGCATGAAGAAGGAAGAATCTTTGACGAGGCCATCCACCATAATCCGCGCGCTCCGTCGATCGGCAGTCATCATCATCCTTATCCCGACGCTCGCCCAAGGTGCGTCCGGGCCGAAGAAGCTGCCCGTCTGCAACGGCAAGCACCTGCGGGAGGTGAACATATACGGGAGCGTGCTGCCAGGCTCGCCGCTCCCGGCAATTGTGGCACCCCCTGCCCCGCCGCCCGTGCCGCAGATCAAACAACCAGTTGATGCCGGCACGCCGCCCCCGCCCGTTCCCGAGAAAACGTCCGCGCGAGCGACCCCTGTCACCTTTGGGAGTTGCTGATCATGCGGAATCAGACCGAAGGCGTGCCGGCCAAGGACGCCGAACTCTATTTCGGGCATGCCCGATCCTGGGATCAGGACCGTCAGCGCAAATCGTTACGAACCGAACGTATCGCCTGGGTCGTGGCCGGCCTGGGGCTGCTTGCCGCGACCGCGGAGGGCTTCGCACTCGCGGGCCTGGCACCGCTGAAGACGGTCATGCCGTACATTATTCGCGTCAATCAGACGACAGGCGCGGTCGATGTGCAGACCACCCTCACCCAGAAGCCGATGCGCTATGACGAGGCGGTCACGAAATTCTTCCTCGCGCAATATGTCCGGGCACGGGAAAGCTGGTTGCCGGCGGCGGCCGAGGAGAATTTTCGCGCTGTCACCATCCTGTCCGAACCAGGCGAGCAGCAGCGCTGGGGCCGGTTTTTCAGCTCGAACAACGCTGCGAGCCCTCAGGTCGTCTGGGGTAAGGGCGCGGTCGTCCAAGCCCGTGTCCGCAATATCGCCTTCATCAACGATCGTGTCGCCAACGTCCGCTTCACGCGGACGGTGCAGACCGACACTGATACGCAGAGCAGCGACTGGATCGCGACCGTCACCTTCCGGTACACGAATGCGCCGATGGCGGAGGGCGATCGCTATCGCAACCCTTTGGGGTTCCAGGTCGAGAATTACCGCGCTGATCCGGAGGTGGTGCGGTGAAGCGCCTTCTTTCCATAGCGAGTCTTCTCGCCATTATAGCGACACCCGCCCTCGCGGAGGACACCCCGCGCGGTGGGCCGGCAGATCCGCGCGTGAAATTCGTCGAATATCAGGAGACCCAAGTCTACCGGATCGTCGGCACATTTCGGACGGCGACCCAGGTGGTTCTCGGCGCCGATGAGACGATCGAACATGTCGCGCTCGGCGATACTGTCTCATGGGAAGTGGCGGTTGCTGGTCATATCCTGTTTCTGAAACCCCGCGAGCGGGCGGGACCGACCAATCTCATCGTGACGACCAATCGCGGAGGCGAGCTGCGCAACTACGCCTTTGAGCTGACCGCACGCCGGGGACCGATCGGCAGCGGGAGCCGCGATACATTCTTCCAAGTTCGGTTTCGCTACCCGCGCGATGAAGCCGATCGTGCCGCCCGCATGCGCGCCACCCAGGAAGCGCAGCGCATTGCCGCGCTGCAGGCGAGCGCCGTTCGGGGAGCCCTTGACCACGGCGTCATCGATGGACCGCGCAACCTGAACTACAAGGTCCAGGGTTCGAGCGATCTTCAGCCGTCTGAGATCTCTGACAACGGCCAGTTCACGGTCCTGCGTTTCCCCGGCAACCATGAAATCCCGGCGATCTATCTCGTGCGACCGGACGGCTCGGAGTCCTTGGTCCCATTCGATGTCCGGGACGAGTTCGTGGTCGTCCACGCCGTGGCGGCTCAACTGCGCCTGCGCCGGAACCGGGAGGTGCTGTGCATCTATAATCTCGCGCCGACACCTTACGGTGTCGATCATGGCACCAACACCGCATCGCCGCATGTCGAGCGCACCATACAAGACCCGAAGGAGTGAGTGCGATGGACGAGACGTCGGCCGAGGCCCCTCGCCGCCCGCAGGGCGATCCAACGCCTGAACGCGACGAAATCATCCGCGAACGCGGCATCGACCCAATCGGGGGGATGACCCCTGCCAAGCGGAATACAGCCCTGATTTTCGCCGGGACGGCGATGGTGCTCGGCATTTTGTGGGTGAATTCGGGACCGAGCAAGACCGGCTCGAGTTTGATGGGGAAGCCAGAGGCAATGGCCAAGCGGCCGGATCTCGCGGCGCGCGAAACCGTCGCTTATGATGCTGTCGCAGTGAAACCCAAGCCGCTCGGCACCGTAAGCGCCGATCCTAACGCGCCTATCCTCAATCCTCCACCGACCGTTGGCCCTGACGGACAGATCGTGCCGGCAATACAGCCCGGAGCGCAGCCAGCGGCGGCAGCGCAGAACACGCGCCAGAACCTGGCCGATCAGGCTCGTCGTTCAACATTGATCGCCTATGGCGGCCGCGACGCGCTGCAGGCTCCGGGAGGTTCTAACGGTGCTGGCTCCGACACCGGCAATGCGGGCACATCTGGCGATGGCTCGACCGACCCGGCTGTCCGCAGCGCGCCCAATGCGCTCGATGCGCTTCGCCAGAGTTCGGCCGTTGGCGAGGCACGCGCCTCAATGCTGCCCAATCGCAACTATCTCGTCACCGCCGGCACGCTGATCCCCTGCATCCTTCAGACCGCCATGAATTCGGCGCAGCCGGGTTACACCTCCTGCCTCATTCCGCGGGACGTCTATTCAGAGAATGGCCGCGTCGTGCTGATGGAGAAGGGCACCAAAGTCCTCGGCGAATATCATGGTGGCATCCAGCAGGGGCAGAACCGGCTCTTTGTGCTCTGGACCCGAGCCGTCACGCCGCAGGGCGTGCGCATCGATCTGGCCTCTCCGGGGTCCGATGCGCTCGGGCGCGCTGGCATTGCCGGGTCCGTAGACACCTTCTTTTGGGCGCGGTTTGGCAGTGCTCTGCTGCTCTCGCTGGTCGACGATGCAGCCTATATCGCCGGACAATCCGTCTCCGGCGGGAGCAACAATTTCAACAACACGACGCGGACCCCGAGCGAGGGGGCGAGCATCGCGCTCCAGAACAGTATCAACATCCGTCCGGTCCTGAAAAAGAACCAGGGCGAGGAAGTCGGCATCTTCGTCGCCAAGGACTTCAATTTCGCGGATGTCTACAACCTCGAATTGCGGCGCTGAGGATGAGCGATACCGCTGTCCTGCGCCATTATCTCGCACCGATCCTGCCGCTGCTGGAGCCGGTCGAGGTGACGGAGCTTGTCATCAACAAGCCCGGCGAGGTTGGCATCGAGGATCATCGCGGTTGGCATTGGCATAGCGTCGCCGAACTCGACAGCGACTGGCTGGCGACGCTGGCCGTCGCAGCAGCAAGCTTCACCCGGCAGGACGTCAACGCCGAGACGCCGATCTGCTCGACGATCTTGCCGGGCGGAGAGCGGTGCCAGATCGTCATTCCATCGGTAACCCCGAACGGGTCGCCATCGTTCACGGTGCGCAAGCCCTCGCGCGTCAATCTGGCGATCGATCAACTCGCGCAGACCGGTTTGTTCAACGGAACTCGCTCGGCTGCCCGCGGTCTCGGCGAAGTCGATGCGCAATTGGTTGCGCAGCGCGATGCGGGTGACTGGCCGGCCTTCTTCAAGACCGCCGTTGCCGCCCGCAAGAACATCCTGGTGAGCGGCGCGACCGGCTCGGGCAAGACCACCTTCGCCAAGGCGCTGATCCAGTTGATCCCGCCTGACGAGCGGCTGCTCACGATCGAGGACACGCGTGAGCTCGTCGTCGAGCATCGCAATGTCGTTCATATGGTCTATTCGAGCGAACGTCAGGGTTTGGCGAAGGTCGGCCCCAAGCAATTGCTCGAAAGTGCGCTCCGCATGAGGCCCGATCGCATCCTCTTGCAGGAGCTGCGCGACGGCACCGCGTTTTTCTATCTGCGCAACGTCAACTCGGGCCATCCAGGTTCGATCACGACCGTCCATGCCGGCTCGGCGATGGGCGCCTTCGAGCAGCTAACGTTGCTGGTCAAGGAATCCGAAGGCGGACGCGATCTGGCCCGGGACGATATCCGTGGGCTGTTGCACATGCTCGTCGACGTCGTCGTCCAGACCCGCAAGCGCGGCGGAAAATTCGAAGTCGAGGAGGTGTATTTTGATCCGGCTGTCGGACGCACGACCGCTCACTAAGGTTGCGATTGTCGCGGTGATGCTCGCGGCGACCATTTTGGCATGCGCCCTGTGCGCGGTGCTGGTCGCACTGGTCGGCCTGAACCAGATCGGCCCGCACATGCAGATCTCGGCGATACCCGCCTGGCTCTGGTATTATCGCGGCGATCCGCTGCTTCATCTGTGGCTGGAGCGCGGTGCGTTGGTCAGCGGCGCCATCGCTTTCGTCATCCTGCTCGTCATCCTGAAGCAAGGGCGCTCGCTCCACGGCGAGGCCAGGTTCGCGCATGAAAGCGAAATCCGGCGCGAACATCTGCGCAGCAACAGTGGGATCATCGTCGGGCAGAAAGGCGGGCGCTATCTCCTTTTCGGCGGCACCGAACATGTCTTGCTCGAGGCGCCGACGCGCGCCGGCAAAGGCGTCGGGGTGGTGATCCCCAATCTGCTGAGCTGGGCAGACTCGGTGGTGGTGCTCGACGTGAAGCGCGAGAATTGGGACATCACCGCGGGTTTTCGCGCGCGGCATGGCCAGGCGGTCTATCTGTTCGATCCGCTCGATCCCGAAGGGCGAAGCGCCCGCTACAATCCGTTGAGCTTTATCGACCGGCTCGACGACACCGATGTGATCAACGAGCTCCAGAAGATCGGCGGCATGCTGTTCCCGGCCCCTGAAAAGGCCGACCCGTTCTGGGCGGAAGCGGCGCGCGCGGCCTTTGTTGGTGTCGGCGCCCTTGTCGCGGCCAATCCCGCCCTCCCCTTCACGATTGGCGAAATCTATCGGCGACTGACGACGGGCGATCCCAAGATCGAACTCCCGAAGGTCGTCGAAGAGGCGCAGAAGCGCGGGCAACGGCTGAGCCAGGCCTGCGTATCGGCGTTGAGCGACTTCACCTCCGCGTCAGATAACACCTTCTCCGGTATCAAACAGACGATCACATCGAAGCTCAATCTGTGGCTCAACCCCTATGTCGATGCGGCGACGTCGGAGACCGATTTCGATCTGCGTCAGGTCCGGCGTGAGCGGATATCGATCTATCTTGGGGTGTCACCGGACAATATCGACCGCATCGCACCGGTCTATAATCTCTTCCTCCAGCAGCTGATCGATCTCAATACGCGGGAACTGCCCGAGAATGGCGGCCGCGTGCCGGTGCTCATTCTGCTCGACGAGTTCGCCCGCCTCGGCAAGGCGCCGGTTATCGCGTCAGCTTTTTCCTACGTGGCAGGCTACGGACTTCGCCTGTTGCCCGTCATCCAGAGCCGGTCCCAGCCCCGCGGTATCTATGGCGCGGACGTTACCGACGAGATCATCGCCAATTGCGGACTGGAGGTCGTATTCACTCCCAAGGAGCTGAAGGTCGCCAACGAACTCTCCGAGCGGCTCGGCTTCTTCACGATGAACGTCAAATCGAAGAGCCGCACCATTCATGGCCTGCTCGCCAACCGCAGCGTATCGGAGTCGGACCAGCGCCGCGCGCTGATGATGCCCCAGGAACTGATGCAGATGCCCAAGAGCGACCTTCTGCTGATGCGCGGCGGCATTCCGCCCGTCAGGGGCCGCAAGATCGAGTATTTCCGCTCCAAGCGCTTCACGAGCCGGATCAGTGACCCGCCCAAAGTCGCGCCCCGTCCGATCGCGATCAACGCAGTGTCGTCCGCCGCCAAATTGGCAGGCGAGGCGAACACCCGTGATCCGTTGGCGCAAGCCCTTAGTGCGAAAAAGGCTGTTTTGTTGAGCGACGGTGAGGCGACCGCGCCGGCAGAGCGGGCGGATCCTGTTATGCGCGCGCTCACTGGTGACGAGTTGGCGGGCTTTGCCGAAATCACCGATGACATGTTGGTACTCGGCGACATGGTGGATCTACCACCGCCCGGCGACGAAAAGGCGGCTATTGCCTTTGTCACGGCGATGACGGCCCGGGCCGTTCTCGATCCCGTGGGTGCCGGTGCCCAATCTCCAGAATTTGCGACCGAGAGGCATGACCATGGCAAAGAATGATTCCAAGCAATCCGGTACGATCCGGACCATTGCCAACAGTATTGGCATCGACGACGCCGAACGGCGCAAGACGCCGGCGCCTGGGGCGGCTGCGCCGGAAAAATCTGCGCCCGGAGGACCTAAGGACGGTCCCACTGAAGCGCTTGGTCATACCGGCGCTGTCGGTGCGTCACGACGTGCGCCCAAGGTGCATTCCACCGAGGCGGGCGATGTGCCGGACAGCGTGCGGAAGCGCTATTACGCCGACAAGGCGAAATGGTCGGGCGAACCCGCCTTTTTCACGACGGCGCAAGCAAAGGATCCCGCGTTTCGCGATCAGGGGCGGCGCCTGATCACAGCAACGGAGAGCCAGGAGGTCGTCAAGGATCTGGTGGCGATCGCACAACACCGCAATTGGGATCGAATTCACGTAACGGGCTCGGAAGAATTTCGGCGATCGGTCTGGATCGAGGCCAGTCAAAAGGGGCTGGAGGTACGTGGCTACAAGCCCAACGATCGCGATCTCCAGGAGCTCGACCGGCTGCGCGGGGAAACGAGCCGCAATACGATTGCGCCCATGGCAGCCCGCGACGTCGATGTCGTCCGTGGTTCAACTGGGATGGGCCGCGAGAGCGACGCCAGTGGTTTGGAGCGGCCGGGTGCGCGGCGCGGCGATCGTGGCACCACCCCGAATGATCGCGCGGCCGACAGCCAGATGCGCGTGATGGAAGCGGTGATCCGACGGACGTTGTTCGACAATCCCGAGGCGGTTGCGCGGGTGATGACAGTCGCCCGCACACAGCTCGATGCGCATATCGCGTCGGGAAGGAACATCCGACCGGCAATGGTCAAGGATGCCGCCCCCAGCGTCAGGCAGGATGTGGTCCGCGGCCGTGACCCAGCCACACCCCCCATCCCTCGTCCGGGTCGCGAGCCCAAGCCCCAAGAACGTAGCCGGTCTCGGTGATCGGGAATCGGGTCCTTTGGGCCGCAATCGCCACTGCGCAGATGGGTAAGCCGAATCGCTCCTGGTTTAAGAACCGCCACCTTTGTTCGGCTTTGCTGAACAATTATCGTGATTGATAAACCACAAGCGGTGCAACTCGAGCCTGCCTAATATATACTATGCGCGCGAACCGTCCCGCGAGTCGCAACAGTCTTGCCATATAATATAATTACCGTTATATCGAACGCGCCGGACATCGCTCACAGAGGCTCAAATTGCGCGAAGGATATAATCTCAAGACGCTTGGACCTCGGGCTGCCCAGTTGATCGTCGAACTCAACGAACGCCGTCAGCCGATCTTTTCGCTCGCGGACGTCACCGATATCACAGGTCTGAGCCCGTCGTCGGCACGCAGCCTCGTTGCAAACACCGAAGCGCGCGGGATCGTCACGCGCCTCAAGCCTGGCCTATACAATCTGGTGCCTTTCGAGCGGGGCCGGGACACCGAGCATGTGAGCGATCCTTACCTCATCGCAAGAACGCTGGTTGGCGACGCGGACTACTTCATCTCCCACGGCAGCGCTCTCGAGCTGCATCGCATGGTCACCCAACCGCAATTGGCTATCGTCGTCTCCTGCGCCAAACGCCTGCGCCCGCAGCACATCCACGGGTATGAGTTCCGCTTCGTCGACGTCAAACCAAAGGATTTCTTCGGCCTGACCGAGATCTGGATCACACCCGAAGAGCAGGTCCGGATCAGCGATCCCGAGCGGACTATCATCGATGGTCTGGACCATCCGCAATATGTCGGCGGCGTCACGGAGGTCGCCAAGGGGCTCTGGATGAAGCGCGATACGCTGCGGGTCGAACTGATTATCGACTACGCGCTTCGCCTCGGCGTTGGCGCGGTAATCCGCCGCTTGGGTTATCTGCTGGAATTTTACGGGCTGGCCGATGCAGCCGCATTGGAGCCATTGTGCGCGCGGCTGACGCCGACCTATCAGCGCCTCGACCCCCTGTTTCCCAATGAGGGCCGGATGCTGGCCCGATGGCGCATCCGACTCAACGTCGAGCCCGACGAACTCGATATAATCCGGAGCAGTTGATGATTCCCCAGCGCGATCTCTCCCGTATCGCCAACGGCCTTCTCAAGCCTCGCGGCCGCCGCGTGCCCGAGGCGGTGATCGAACGCGACTATTGCCTGGCCTGGTTCCTGACCGGTCTGGCCCAGCATCCTTTGCGTGAATTTCTCGCCTTCAAGGGCGGGACAGCACTGCGCCGCTGCTGGTTCGAGAATTACCGCTTTTCCGAGGATCTCGATTTTTCGCTGACCAAGCCGATCGAACTAGACGCGATCCTCTCCGGCCTGAACGAGATCTTTGCCATCGTCGAGGCGGCGTCGAGCATCAACATGGCCTATGATCGACCCGACCGGCACGGTCATCAGAACACCCACACCTTCTATCTGAGCTATAAAGGCCCCCTGCCCGCGCGCAGCGACGTGAAAGTCGATATCACGATTAACGAGGTGTTCTGCTTCCCGCTGGCCGAGCGCCCGATCCTGCGGACCTTCGAGGAGTTTGCCGACCTGCCCGAAGGCCCGACCGTTCTGGCCTATAGCCTGGCGGAGATTTTCGTCGAGAAGCTGGCGGCCCTGTCGGACAAGGCGCGCACCGAGCCGCGTGATCTCTACGACCTTTGGAATCTGCTCGGGGAACGGGACATCCGACCAGCGGAATATCTTGGCGAGTTCACCCAGAAGCTCACTCTGCGGGAGCGCGCACCCAATGGGGTGACCGCAGCGATCGCCGCCAAGGAGAAGCGACTGGGCACGCTATGGACTAAGCGCTTACAGCACCAGATGAGCGATCTGCCGCAGTTCGAAGGGGTGTTTCGGGAGGTTATGCGCGTTCTGCGCGAAGCCGATCTTCCAGAATAGGATTGAGAGTCCCGCTACCTGGCCCCGCAATGCCGCCCCTCGAGATTATGCACTGGCGATTATGGATATTGGCGTGTGCCTAACGGCGACGGACCGATGATGGGACATTTGAGACAGTCGGCTTCGGGAGCGTCCGATGGCGAACCCTGCCGTTCCTACACGATGTGGGAGGGCGCTATCCATCCCCTTTCGGTTGGTCTTGATTATCAGGCGATGATCCAGCGAGCAGCTGATCGCGGCGCGCTTGCTCGAGGGGATCAGCGCGCATTCCACGCCAATGGGGTTCAACCAGGATTTGTTTACGAGCGGTGAGGATCCTGTCGGCATCATGGATGCGTTGCGCTGGAAGAGTCCGCGGATGCCGCTCGCGTACAACCTTAACCTTGCTGCCTAACATGGTGCTGCAGGGCGCATTATGGCAAAGATTGGTTAGTTTGGAGCCGACGTCGCCGGACGGCGAAACGGACCTAATTGGCGACCACGGTGCCGACTAGGAGGTGGCGAGCTTCTCAAGTCCCTCGTAATGAAGCGGTTCGAGGGTTTTGATCATCTCGAGCAGAAAAGTAACGTTCTTCTGTGTCTCGGCGACCAAGGCCGGATCGAAGCCCTTGCCGGTCGGATGAGAGAGGTCGTTGGAGAATTTATAGATAGCGGTCTTTTTATGCGGATCGAATGTGGTGCTTTCCAGCTTGGCATAGACGCTATTCTCGAAAGGTCTGTGAAATTCGAGGAACGTCTCCAGCACTTTCCGCGCCACGTTCGGAATATGATAGGCTGCGAGAATGGTCCCGTCGGACTTGAAGTCATGCAGCAGCTTAAACAGAAAATTATATTCGCTCGGATGATCGAGTAGCAGTTTGTCGAGCGGCTGCAGGCACGCCTCGCGACTGGTCTCCGACTCGCTACAGACGATCATGTAATAGGATTTCGTGCCAACCGATCTGGGAACGCTTTTCAGCCAGTTGAGCAGCAGTTTAAGAAAGTCGAAATTGTGGGTCAGCAGGAAAATCTGCTTGGCATCCTTCACCGCGTTCTTGAGAAACGCGAAGGCCTGGTAGATTGACGCGGCATCCATGCTAGAAATCGGATCGTCGATTACTACGATGCCCTCGACGAGATCGAAATCCTGATCGCCGAGCTGTACGATGAAATAGAGAAAGGCGATCGCGGTCTTTTCACCCTCGGACAGGCGTTTGGCAGCCTTGCCCCGCCGCAGCACGCGATATCCCTCGTTGCTGGATTCGAAGCGCAGGTCGGTGCGTCCCAGAAAATCGCGGAGCCGCTCAGTCATCTGCGCGCCGCCAGCATGTTCGCTCGAGACCTGCGCCTGCTTGGTTTCGTAGGAGACTCTGATCGCCGCAAGGCTGCGCGGGTCCGGCAGGTCGGAAGCACCATCGGTCAGGTTCGAGACGATCGCCTTTTGGGCTGCGATCCGCTGATCCAGATCACGCACCTGTACATCGATCGTCGACAGATAATGACGTTGGATTTGCGCGCGGGCGTCGGCTTTCGCGGCATCGAACTCTGCCGACTTGCGATTGTGCCGCTCGACGAGCGCTGCGAGCATGGCGATTGCCGCTACCAATAAAGACAGGTCGATCAGGATCGTTGCCGAGCTCGCGGTGGACCGATTGAGCAGCTTGTCCTTGAGAAGCGCCGCGACGGCGTCCAGTTGGCCGACGACCTCGTCACGACGCCGCGTGATAACTTGGCACGCCGTCTCATATTCATCGCGAAGTTCAGCATAGAGCGCCGTTCTGGCAGGAAGCTCAAGCACCCCGAGCGCATCCCGGAGCGCATGCACGACATTCAGCGCCGCCAGGATATCGGATTTCAGGTGCTGATCCTCGACACCGAAATGCTCAGCAAGCGCGGCCATCCGGGCCGGCGGCAGTTGCTGATCGCAGAATTCGCAATGTGCAGAGCCGTGGTCCCGGTGGAGGGCGACGCCCTGTTCGACCCAAACCGCGATCGCGGGTTCCTCGACCAAGCGGCGCAGCACGCCCGCTTGGGCGGTGCGGGCGAGTAGGGCCGAGACCAATCCGGGCAGAGCTGCAGCGATGTCGACGAATGGGCCCGCCGGAAGGACCGGCCCGCCGCCGTAGCTGGCAAGCGTCGGGGACGTGATCACATCGAGCTGCTCCTGATGGACCGTCGCGCGATGCACTTCGAGCAGAGCATCGCTCAGAGGCGCCAGACCCCGCTCATTGGCGTAGGCGGCCTCGGCGTCGGGTTTGCGATAGCTGCGCAGGGTGCTGCCGCTCGTTGCCTCGCCAATGGTCTTGGCAATCGCCGAGAAGACCTTACCTTTGTCACTATCGAGCTTGGTGATCGCTTTCTGCGCGACATCAATCGCCGCGCGCCGCTCGCCATGCAGTTTCTTCTCGGCGACGACGTCGTCCGCCAACGCCTTGTTGTCTTCGCCGATGATGAGGATGTGACGAAGCGGAGCGTGGAATTGGCCGATATTCGCCTCGACATAGTCCGAGTTGAATACGCGGACCTTGCGCGCGTATCGCTGTCCCTTCGCGAGCACCCCGGACTGGCTATCGATCGAGAATTGGAGGTCGGCATATTCGGCATGTTCGCCAGTTTCCAGGCAGCCGAACAGACGGGAAAGCGTCGTCTTTCCTGATCCGTTCTCGCCGTAGACGATGTTATATCGGCCAAATTCGGGCAGCTCAGCCGTCGGTGTGAAGTCGCCAAATACACCCAGCCCCTGGATGCGCTTTATCGCGGTTAGCATATTGCGTCAGCGTCGTTTAGCCCGACCGGAACGTTGACGTCAGGAGATGACCCAAGGCAAAGCGACTGTGACGGCGCGAACCGGCGGCAGCCGCCGGCGATGACCTCGGAAATATGCATTCGTTCCCCCCACGCGACTCGGTCTGTCTACCAGACAGGCATCGTTTGGGTGCACGGTATTCTGGAAGGCGGTGCAAGCAAAGCCCAGGAGGGTCCAAGTGTCTCCCGTCGCGGGCATCCGCCCCCGCTTTAAGCTACACTACGCCGGCGGACACAGTCGGCTGAACGGCGACTAACGATCGACGGCCTCCCTTCGTTGAAAACCGCGAATTTGTGCCTGAACCACCGGCAGGGGAAGGCCCTTTTAAAGCATGCCATCGTATCGCATCTGGTACGCGCTAATGCCGCTTTAATTGAGACATTCTCACCTAGTTTGTGCGATGTGGAGCCTCGGAGGCAACAGATTGACTGAATTTTCTTTTGTTCATGCGGCTGATCTTCATCTCGATAGTCCTCTTCTAGGGCTGGCGGGCAAATCGGCTGAATATGCCGCGCGGGTGGAAGCGGCATCGCGCCAGGCGTTCGACAATCTAATTGCACTCGCTATCGACGAACGCTGCAGGTTCATGGTGCTGGCAGGTGATATCTTTGACGGCGACCTGCGCAACTTCCAGACAGGCCTCTACTTCGTCGATGGCATGCGCAGCCTCGAAGAGGCTGGCATTGATGTCTTCATGGTGCTGGGAAACCACGACTCCGCCAATCGCTTCGCCGACAAGCTGGCCCTGTCAGGCAATGTCCATGTATTCCCGAAGGCGAAGCCAGCAACGCACGTTCTCGACGATGTCAGGGTCGCGATCCACGGCCGCAGCTTTCCGCGTCCTGATGTCTCCGAGGACATCGCGCGGGCATATCCTCCGGCGACCGGGGCGCTGTTCAATATCGGCGTTCTCCATACGGCCTGTGCGGGCAGCGAAGGTCATCACGCCCGCTATGCGCCCTGCACGCCAGAGCAGCTTACCAATCATGGCTATGACTATTGGGCGTTAGGCCACGTCCACGCCCATGCCGTGCTTGGCGAGCACCCGCACATCGTCTATCCCGGCAATCTTCAGGGCCGACACCCACGAGAGACGGGGCCCAAGGGCGCCGTCCTGGTCAAAGTCAATGACGGCAGAGTCACCAGCCTCGAGCATCGCGCGCTGGATGTGGTGCGCTGGGCGTCGATCACAGTTGATGTGTCGGGAACGAGCGAACACCCCGAACTACTGGATCTCATTCGCAGCCATATCGCCCAAGGCGCAGAGCAGGCCGACGGACGGCCTATTGCCCTGCGCCTCACAGTGACTGGAACGACACCGCTCCATTCCAGATTGATCCTCGAGCGCACCGCTTTCCGGGAGGACGTGGAAACACTGCTGGCAACGCTCTCGGATGACGTGTGGCTCGAAAAGCTGAGGTTGGAAACGGCCCATCCTGAAGCCCCGGACGCTGTCGATCCAACGGTGGCTGGAAAGCTTGATCAGGAAGTGACCCGCCTCAGCCAGGACAGCGCAATTGCGCAAGTTCTCGAAGCGCGGCTTGCCGAAATTCGGACGAAACTGCCCGCTGGCGCACATGCCGATGCATTCATTGAGCAGATGCGCGCCGAGATACCCGAACGCGCCGCAGCCCTTGCGCGCAGTCTAGTTAGCGAGGCTGGTCATGCGCCTGACTGAACTCAGCCTTGAGAAATATGGCGGCTGCGCCAGTCGCGAGCTCGCCATTCCTGAAACAGCGGGCCTCACGGTGGTCTACGGTGCCAATGAAGCGGGCAAGAGCACCTGTCTCGAGGCGATTAGCGACTTCCTGTTCTCGATCCCCAAGAATACTCAGCGCGGCAGTTTGTTCGGCTACGATGGCATGCGCATCGGGGCCACGATGTTGATGGCAGATGGTAGCACGGTGACGCTCAAGCGCCGCAAGGGCAACGGCAAGACACTGGCTGACCTGTCTGGAACGGCGCTCGATGACACCGTCCTTGCGCCGGTGCTGGGTGCCATCACACGGGAGCGGTTCGAAACACTCTTCGGTCTCAACCACGAAACCTTGCGCAATGGCGGGGAGCGATTGCTTCACGCCGATGGCGACATCGGGCGTCTGATCGTCGAAGCAGGCGGCGGCTTGCGCACGCTGGTATCTCGCCTTGAAGGTATCGACGGCGAAGCGGACAAGCTTTTCGATACGAGGCGGTCGGCAAATCGTGTTTTCTACCAGCAGCTGACCGCATTCGAGGCAGCCGAAAAGACAGCACGCGGCGCGCAACTGACCCGGGAAACCTTTGAGCAGACGCGCAAGGCATCGCTCGCAGCCGGGGAAAAGCTCGAGGCCCTGCGCCTTGAGAGGCGCAGCCTCGGCGCATCGACGTCCCGGCTGGAGCGCGTCCTTCGCGTCGCGCCCCACTTGCGTCAGCTGGCCGGCCTGACACAGGATCTGGTCGGCTACGACGATGTCGCGTCCTTCCCGGGTGATTTCGCGGCCAAGATGCGGACTGCTCTGGACCAGCGCAACGGGGCTGAAACGCGGCTCGAGGGTGCGATCGAGCGGCGGGACCGCCTGAAGGCACGGCTTGATGCGCTGGTGGTGAACCCGGGCCTCAAAGCCGCCGAACAGCGGGTGCGTGATCTGGCTGAACGCGCCATTCACGTCAGCAAGGCCCGGTCCGATCGTGCCAATCGTCAGCGCGAGATTGATGGCGGCGAGGCTCAACTGGCGGCGCTGCGCCGGATGCTTGGTCTGCCAGCCGATGCGGACCTTGCGCCACTGATCCCGGACCAGTCTGCCCTCAATCTTGTGCGCTCGGCTGCCGACGAGATGGTGGAGCGCCGTCCAGGCCTAGCCTCTGCCAGAAAGCGCCTTGGCGAACTGGCGGCTTCGCTTGCGGCGATTGACGTTCGTTTGGAAGCGGCACGCCAGGCAGGGCATAATGCTCCGCCCGAGGCGTCATCATCCGCCTTTGCCAGCCTTGCGGCCCAGAAGTCAGCACACCAGGCACGTCAGCAAGCGCTGGATACGGACAGCGCAACATTGATCGGACGGCTCAAGGCGCTTGGCTTCGATACCATCGATGCGCTTGCCACCCTGGCATGCCCCAGCGTTGACGATATTCGCAGTGAGCAGGCCGCGCGCGGGACATTGACTTCGCAGATCGAGGATCAGGCCAAACTGAGGCGGCAAGCCGAGCGCGACATTTCAGCCGGTGAGGCTGAGATTGGCTCGCTTCAGGCATCCGGGACCATTGCAAGTGATGCGTCACTTGCCGAAGCGCGCAGCCTGCGCGCCGATGCCTGGAGGCCAGTAAAGTCGGCATATGTCGCGGGACAGCTGCCCGATGACGCCACTGCTCGCCTAGCCGTTGCTGACGGTCTGGAAACGGCAATCGTGTCTGCGGACGAGCTTGCCGATCGCCGCGCGGCAGAGGCAGAACGGGCTGCATCGCTCGCACTCGCGTTGCGGCGCGTCGCAGAGGCACGGACTGCGGTCACGGCGGCAGAGGCCGAGATGGCCGCGCTTGTCGCACAAGGCGAAGTGCGCATCGCGCAATGGGGGAACAGTTTTCCGCAAGTTCTGGTCAAACACCCGGAACTGGCGTCGCTGCTCCAATTTGGTCAAGCCCGCCAACTGGTGCTGGAAGAATCGGAACGCTTGCGGAATTCGGCAAATGCGCTGGCATTGGAGGAGGCCCAGCTTGCGCCGGCCGCAGAGTTGCTCGAACGCATCGAACAGAGCCGCAAGCTCGATACCACACTGTCGTTCGCGGCCCGGGTCAGCGCGGTGCAAAACGCCATTTCCCGGCACGAACAAGCACATGCCGAATATCGCAGGGACACGCGGGACCGGGAGGACTTGGCGCGGCAGCACAAGCTGGTTGAGGCGGAAGTGCAACATTTGTCCGACGCACAGGCCGCCTGGGATGCGGCATGGCCTGCGGCAACAGGTGCGCTGGGTCTCAAACCCGACATTTCGCCGACAGACGCCAACAGTGCGGTCACCGAATGGGTTGGCGCACGCGGTGTGCTTTCGGCAATAGGGCAGGCCCGCCAGCGGCTCAAGCGCATGGACGAAGACGAGACGAGCCTTGCGAAGGATGTCCGCAGCCTCGCGACCGAACTCGCCATCGAGATCGGCGAAGACTGTGTCGTTGCAGCGCAGATGCTGCTGGCCCGGTTTACCGACAACGCCACAGCGCAAACCCAATATGATGGTGTACTGCCCGACTTTGAGGAGGCGAAGGTCGAGGCCGACCAAGCGGAAGAGGCCCTCGGCACCGCTCGGGAGGAGCTGGCTACGCTTGCGGCTTCGGCAAAACTTGATGGCGGCGATGATGGGGCCCTTCTGGACGCAGCTTCACGGTGTGAAGCACGCACGGCTTTGTGCGATGAGATCGCTCTGGCGGAACGGACCGCGACGGACGTGGGCGACAAGCTTGATCTCGCTGCCTTTCGGGCGGAATGGGATGAACGCGACCTCGATGAGGTTCGCGCGGAACTAACCGAGCAGACATCGCGTGCTAGCGAGATCGAGAGCGAAATTGAGGCAGCCATTCTCGCCGAGAAAGCCGCAAAGGACGACCTTGCTGCCTATCTGAGCCAGAGCGAGGTCAATCACGCCGTTGCCGAACGCGAAGCGGCGGCAGCGCAGATGCATCTCGCCCTCGAGCGCTATCTCGAGTTATCAGTTGCGCGAGAATTGGTGACGTCGGCGATGGCAACGATCCGCGCAGAACAGCAAGATCCGCTCATTGCGCGGGCAGGCGAACTGTTCACGGCAACGACACTCGGTGAATTCGCCGGAATCGAGACCGATATCGATGACAAAGGCCATCCGGTCGTGGTTGGACGGCGAGCCAATGGCGGTATTGCTGCGGTCGCGACCATGAGCGACGGCACACGCGACCAGCTTTTCCTCGCCTTCCGGCTGGCAAGTCTTGAGAATTATGCCAGTGCGACGGAGCCGCTGCCCTTCATCGCGGACGACATTCTGGTGCATTTCGATGATGAGCGCAGCCGGTCAACGCTCGACCTGCTTGCCGAGTTCGGCAAGAGCAACCAGGTTCTGCTGTTCACACACCATCGCAGTGTCCGGGCGCTTGCTGAACCATTGGCTCGACAAGGCCTTGCCAATATCATCGATCTGGATCGTGCGGCATGAGGTCTGGGCGAACGAAGGCCGACCGTGACTCGCCTCAGCCGTCCCTTGGCTTGATATGACTCACGCGCAGCGCGATCTCGACAGTGCCGAACCTCGCCAAGGGGCGAGGGCGCCGTCCGTCACCACCCTCGGCCTTCGCCACGAGCTCCGCCAGCGGGTCACCGGTCCGCAACCCGAGCACCATGTACGTGAGCCATTCTGCGAACGGGCGAGACGCAGGACCGACCAGGTCCGCCGGGATCTGGGCGGCGCTCGCAGCGTGATACCGCGCCAAATCCTCGACCAGTTGCGTCGGGATCATCGGCACTCCCCTGCCGAGTAGCCCGGGGCACTGGAACAGATAGAAGGACGACCCGGTCTGGCGGATTAGGTCCCTCATCTGCGCAGGGTCCAGCTTGAAGGAATTGGCGAGGCCTTTCTCCGGGTGGGTGGTATCCTTGAGCCGCAGCCGCTTCGCCTGCACGAGCGTGGCGCGCTTGCCGAGCGGACGGCCATCGAGATACGGGTCCACGATCAGGCAGAGATCGGCGGAAAACGAGGGTAGCACCGCGTCGCCCTTCGGGTTCACCCCCGGCTTCCCCTCCTCCGACTTGTCGACCGGCCGATAGTTCAGTTCGATGCTCGTGCTTCGCGCCGAGCCGGTGGCCCTCGCCGTCGCCCGAAGACTGTCCCCCAAGTCCCGAATGCGGGAGGCGAGGTCGGAGAAGAAGCTGCGAAGCAGTCCCTCCTCTCCCTCCTCGCTGTGATCTCGATACTGCTGCGCGAACCTCCTCTCCTCACAGGCCACTGTCTGCTCGATGAGCAGTTCGAGGAGCCGGTCACCGATCCAGGTGTGCGGTTGTTCAGACGGAGTTGGGCTGAGACCGATGCTGAAAAGCCCGTCAGCGATGGTGCTCACACCCGGCGCGGGCCAGACGTCGTCACCAGCCGATTTGTCGAAGACCGCAAGACGCACCATGTCGGCCCGGTACCCGACTTCTCGGTCTATGTGGTCGACGAGCGCCTCGACGAAAGCCACATCATCCGCCTCCACCAGTCGCGTGGCCGCGAAGAGCGCAAGATCTTGCTGCTGCGGCGGGCTGCGGCTGAGCAGCGCCTCGACGGCCGCCCGGCGCAAATCGGCGTCATCGCCGATGGCCTTGCGCAGACGCTGGACGTAGACCGCCCGCACGTCGGGACCTGAGGTGGAAAGCGCTCCGCCGAGGTCGAGGATCAGCCGCGCGACCCCTCTGACCGGGCCGTCGGACAGTATCTCCTCCCACGCCGCGTGCCGCATCGCCAGCGTGTCTTCGGTATCCCATTCACGCTTCTCGGGAACGGCTGTCTTGGTCACGTCGGCAAGCTCGACCTCATCGCACAGGATCGCGAAGAGCTTGACCCACGGCGTCCAACCGAGCCCTTGAGCCGCCGCAGCGACAAGGACGGTCGGCACTAGGTCGTCGGGGAGTCCCTCCACGGCGGGGAACGCCCGCCTGGCCTGGTTCAGATCTCGGATCACCAAGGCGTTCACGTCAACGTTGCGATGCCAGCCGGCAAGCGCCCCTTGCGACGCTGCCTCAATGATCGCCTCGATCATGGCACCGGACTTCGCCATTTCGGGGAAGACCTTCAGGATGTCGCGATGGAGACCGTGCCTGGTTATCGCCACCAGCGCGATGTCGGCATCGAGTTCGCCCGGGCGCGACGAGAGGAGCGTCTGAAGCGCGATCGAAGCACCCGCATCATCACCGTACCGTTCTAGGGAGGTGGCCGCTGCCGCAGCCAATGTTGCGACCTCTGCAGCGTCCAGCTGCGCCATCACCTCAGGGAGTTGCAGCTCTCGCGCTACATCTTCGATCTCTTTTAGGTCGACGGAATCTGGCATCTCGATCCTGATCGCACGCCGACCATGCTTCCGGGTCGGATTGTAGCGATACAGGATGGCATAAATGGCCGGACAAGTTTCGAAGTTGGCGGTCATCGGACGATCTCAGGAACACAGTGCAGCGACAATCTGGTCCTCTCCCCAGTATGGATCGATGAAGGGACATTCGTAGCTCGGCCCCACATGGTCGACTTTTGCAGAGTGGAAGAAGGCACGGGCTGCTTCATGGAGGTCCTCCGGAATTATCAGAAACGCCGGATCCGACTCCGAGAACTCGAGATCGCCGACATGCCGCCATTCCCGCTCCCATTCGTAGAGGTACTGCAAGTTGCCATAAGTGCCCGGCAAATCCACGAAAGGCGCAATGTCCCAGACGGACGCGTTCGGGTCATACACCGCCGCATTCACCATCGCCTTGATCGCCTGCGCGTGGGGCGTGTCCTTGTAGGCGTAGAGGATTGGACCGCCACCACGCTCGACGATGAACTCCTTCCGGAAGCCGATCCCGTGCGGACCTCGGACGTCCGCCAACCGCTTCAGATGGTGAAGCGGCACCTCACTGAAGCACACAGACCTGCGCGCGGGAGCGAGCTTGCGCCCGGCGCCGAAGGCCTTCGCAGCGACGATGCGCCGGTCGTAAAGGATCGAGATCGCATTGTCGTACGCGGTCCTCGGCGGTTCAGCCTTCGCGAAGTGCACCACGTATTTCGACATGTCCTTCCATGAGGGGGCGATGTTTCCGATTAGCGTCATATCTCGCCCTCGATCAGACGACGTCATGTCGCTGCGTCGTGCAGCCATGAGTGGAGAGGAGCGCCTCCAGTTTGGGTGCCGAATTCTTCGGAACCGCAATGACCAGCAGCCGCTTCGCCCTTGACGCCGCCACATAGATCTTCCGGGCATCCTCAGCATCGTCCGGTGTCCCCGCTCCCGTCTCGAGGTGTGCGAGTATCTTGCTGGTCTTGTTGCTCGTCATGACCACGCACACCGCCGCGAACTCCAACCCCTTCGCCGAGTGGATCGTGCGCGCGGGATGCGAATCCAGCGGCGGGCTGGCCAGCGCCGCCTCAAGGTCGGAGGTCGATCGCAGGCGCTGCCCGATGGTTACGGAAGACACGAGACCGGGGTCTAGAACGGCGCGAGCCCTCACGAGCCACGTTTCGGCAGTCATGCCAGGGACGAACTTCAACTGCGATGCGATCTCGATGATCCCGGGCCGCCACGTTGCATCGTCTGCCTCAGTGCCGGAAACGTGCCGATGGTATTCTCCAGGTGCCTGGATGTGACCCTGTACCTGGAGGACAGCGCGGTGGAGGGCGACGAGTGCCTCCCGCCGGTTGCCGAGGCCGAAGGAGAAGTGGAAGTCGGTGACGGCCCGGGCGAGAATCAGCGTCATGTGCGCCGACTCCTTCGGCGCCGGATGCCCGATTGCCTTGCCTGCGGTGGGAAGCCGCGACGCGAGAATAGGCGCGTCCGCATGCGGGATCTCCAACGAGCCCGCCAACTCCCCGAACTTCGTACCGATCGCCGCAGGCACCGACGTCCCACCGTATGCGATCACATGGACGGGCGTCGTGTCGCCCTTCAGATGCCCCAAGGCCTGATCGACTGCAGACCGGGCGGCCGGCGGTCTCAAGGCGACGATGGCGGAGCAGATCGCAGGGGTCGACCGGAAGTTGCCGCTCATCGGAAGGCGCTCGGTCTTACCGAACCGTTCGGCGAACCTATGGAGCTCGTCCGTTACGCCACCCCTAAATTTGTAGATCGACTGGTTAGGGTCGCAAATTACCTTCACGCTCAGCTCGGAATCGCGGAGCCACTGGACGATTTCGAGATCGGCCGGGTTGCAGTCCTGCGCCTCGTCAACGACGATCTCGCGAAACCGCGCGGCCAGCGCCCTCCCGAGCCTCTGCGCGAACTGCCTGTCAGCTAGCCGAACACGTACGCTCGCCCGCACATCCTCGAAGTCGACATGCCCCTTGGTGCGGGCAGCGGCCAGCATGGCTAGTGCTCGGGCTTGGTGCCTGGCGGGATCCCGATCGAACCGAAATTCGGTTGCAACAGCCGGGTCCATTGCGCCCGTTTTCCTATCGAACCCCCGGAGCGGGATGGCCTGCATCGTTTCATGCGGCTGCACTGGCCATTTCGCCTTGTCCGGAATTAGCCGGGGCATCTCACTGCACCCGTCGATCCCGAACGGCGCGACGAAGAACTGCCAGAGAAAGCGGTCGAAGGTACCAATGAAGCTGGGGAAGAGCTGGGCCGGAAGCACACCGAAGCTCCGCAGACGCGCCTCCAGCTCATCGACGGCTGCGTTGGTGAAAGAGAGAAACGCAACGCCACGACGATCGCTGCGATCGGCCAGCAGAAGTCGTGCGCGTTCGACAAGCGTCCGAGTCTTCCCTGCTCCAGGACACGCGGTGACGAACGCGCAGCCATCGTGAACTACGACCGCCTCCTGCTCGAGCGTCGGCCTGTAGGCCGCCGTCACGTACCGACCAACTGCTCAATGGCGCGGGCGATGTAGGCCGGCACCTTCAGCTCCTCGCCATCCTCGATCCGGCGAGCGAGAATCTGAGCGAAGTCGCCCTTGCGCGCGCTCTTGAATACCTTGTTGATCGCTTTGGCGCGCTCGTCTCCCTCTTTCTTGAGGGCATTGCGCCACTTGGTCTTCGATCGCGGATGCAGTTCCAGGTAGGCCTTCCCGAGTAGATCGGCGTTTCCAACCTCTATCAGTTCGGATTCGAGTGAGTAGGTGCTCGTGATTGCAGCGAAATAGTCGGTTGCGCCCAGCTCACCGACCAGCCGATCCAGCGCGAGCTTTCGCCGCTCGCCGGGTATAAGTCCGTCGTCCACCACCTCTTCTTCTGGTGCCGCGCACGTGTCGTCGCTGCTCTGCTCGGTTTCGTCTGGCGATGCATCCCTAGTCTCCGCTTCGCCATCGTTCGCCGTGTCCTCCTCATCCTCGTCCTCGTATTTCGTGCCCTTGTCGCCATCGGTCATGACCACGACCCGATCGGCAATGCGCGCTCCATCGACCTCGGTTAGGAGAAGAGACACATAGGGAGCGAAATCGACCCCATCGATTGGGATGAAGACGGCGGATCGGAAGAGTCGAAGCTTATCCTTCTGTCCCTTGAGAACGTGGTGCTTGGCGATTGCTGGAAGCAGGAGCGCCTCTGCGATCCCTTCGACCAACAGCGCCCTCCCGCCGAACAACAGCGCCGCCTTCGTCACGTCGAGGTACCGATCGACCTTCCTGCGATCCAACGGCTTCAGCGCCATTCTGGCAAGCGGCAGGCATCTCGTGGAACGGCGCGGCGAAGCTGCGGAGATCGCCTCTGCGACGGACTCCACCGCCGATTCGTTCCCCGCCCCCGATTCCGAGGTCAGCACCTCTTCGATCAGGCTGGCGTCGAGCGTAGCCGGCTTCGGATGCTCATCCCTCTCACCCGTTCCGACCGACGCGATCACGGACTTGAAGACGACCAGCCGGTCGCTGCTGACCCATGCCGACAGGTTCGGCGAATGCGTGGCGACAACCACCTGCAGCTCGCCGGCCGGCCCGTGATCGGTGGGTGGAGCATTCCGGGACTGTTCGGCCTGATCGCGCAGAAAAGACAGCACCGCCGCCTGCAGCTGGGGATGCAGGTGCGCTTCCGGCTCCTCGACCAGGAAGAGGGTCAAATCGGTGTTCCGAACCTTCTCCAACTCGACGGCTATGATCGCCATGAACAGCAGGTTCGCGTAGCCGTGCCCGGAGTAGCGAAGGTCCTCGGGATCGATGCCGTGGTCCGCCAATTTGAACCGAAGGTCCCGGGCTATGTCGATCAGGGCCTCGTCGGAGGCAAAGCCCAGCGTCGCAGCCTGCTTCCGCACACCACCCGTCAATGCGGTCAGCCCCTTCCCCACAGCATCTTCGACCTTCATCAGCACATCGTGCCGGCTCTTACGGCCAAGTTCCCTGGCTAGGTCCGTTGCACTCGTACCTTCCAGAAAGTGGTTGAGCAGCGCCATGATGCGCGTCGGATTCCCAGATGCGAGCGACCGCTTCGCGTCCCGTAGAGTCGGTAGATAGACATGACGAACCATGTCGCGGCAATTCGGCTCCGCAATATTGCCATCCCTGCCCGCCCACAGATGCGGCCTCGCCCCGCCGGTGGTCGCATCATAGCGCAAGCCGAAGCAAGCCCTCGTCAGGCTTGCGTCGGTGGCAGCCGAAATCAGTCGTCCCTGCTGTCCGGCGGAGAGTCCGGCGAAGTGCGCCTCCAATTCAAACTGGGCCGTGCCGCATTGGAAGCGCACGTCGGTCGGCTCGCAATATATCTCGCGGCGTCCACCAAGCGGCGCGGTCAGCAGCCGGATCGCATCGATCGCGTTGCTCTTGCCACCGTTGTTCTCTCCCACAAAGACTGTCAGATCGCTCTGCAGCTCAAGTCGCGCTTCGTCGAACGATCGGAAGTTACCCAGCCTGACACTCTGAAGATACATCGAGCCCCCTTCTCCTCCGGCGACAGCATAGTGGAAGCCAATAAGGGCAGCGAGGGTAATAAGGAGCCAAATTCAGATAAATCGCGATTTATTGTTCCACAGTTTTACGACATCATCTTCGCGTTGAGCAGACTGATGCGGGCACGGGCGGTGAAATGGACGACAAGGAACTGACGCGTGTCTGGAACCAGCATGAAATCCCGGTGATCGTCCGCCGGACGGGCAAGGGCCAGCTACTACGCATGCGCCTGCCATACGCGGACAGCAACCGCACCTGGCTTCAGGACGGCCGCCGCATCTCCCCGACATGGATCGCCTCGAAGCGCTATTGGGAGATTCCGAAGGCCTGGTTCAACGACGTCGTGGAGCGCGCGCTTAGGACCTACGAGCAGATCTACGTGATCCAACCCTATCGGGAGCAGGAGAAGTGTTCGCCCGCGTGCCTCAACGCTTCCTCAGTGCTCATGCATGGGAGGGAATCATGGCGCCGGAAACGACGGGAGCTGGTTCGAAATCTCCGAGACCTTCGCCACGCGCTGGGGCGATCAGATGCTCGCCTGCAGGCTAATGAAGATACGGCATGGATCAGACTGAATTGAGCCCGGGAGGAAGGCGAAGATGCTGGAGTTGATCGACCTGATCGAGAGATCGAGTGCGACGATCCATGCGGACCTACGAGTCTGGTTCGGCGAATACTCGGCCGCCGCGTCGTGGAGCGTGGTATCGGATTTCAGCGTGGGCGACTCGGGCAAGCAGAACGACGCCTACTCTTTCGTCATTATCCTCAAGCACGACACCGACGAAAACATCGCGTCCTACATTGCGGCCACCTCGCCGAGCGACCTGAAAGCCTCCCGCACGCCACCTAGGGGTCTGCTCGACTATCTCTGCTGCCCCGTGACCTTCAGCCTCAGCTTCGTCGTCTCACGCGAAAGCGCCAGTCTGCGCGCAGCCATCACTCAGGAAGCCATGTCGTCGATCGTCGCTTCACTCCGGGAGATCGTCGCCGAATGGACGGCGGCCGAGCCACCGAACGCCGAGTATTACGGCCAGCTCGATCGCCGCCTGCGGTTGCTTGAATCGGAACTCGCCCGGAAGCAGCCTTCGCTCAACCTACTCCGACGGATATTTCTCGTAGCGTCATTCGCGGCTGTCGTTCTCGGCATGCTCAACGATGCGAAATCGCCGATCAACATTCGTTGGATCAGCGACCGGGACGCCATGTTCGATCGACACGAAGGCGTGGCTTTCGACCTCGCCTGGTTACTATTTCAGTTCATGAGGCGACGCCGGGGCGGCGTCATCGATCTACGTCGCCCGCAGATCACGTTCGCAACACCTGGCATGGACGGCAAGACGGAATACGCCGAGTTCGTGAGGATGCCCGACTTTCTTGCCGGAACGCTCGCGGACATCAAGCTCCCGCAACTGATGTTCACACACCGCAAGTTCCCGACGATCTTCAACCGCGTGCTGGTCAACTCCCCGAACAACGCGGTCGTGGAGCTACTGGCCGACGAAGAGCGGGTCACTTCGCGCCGGATCGGGTTTGGCAATCGCCTCGCGGAGGACGTCGCGACGGCACGGAAGGCCAGCGAGACATGAGTGAGAAATGGCTGGAGGAGAAGGTGCCGGGCTACGCTGCGCTACCAGGCCCTGACCGCGACGCGATCAAAGCCTTCGCCCTCCTATGGAGCCTATTCGAATCCAAGTTAATGGGGAACGATGCCAACGCCCGCAAGATCGCGCAGGCGGTTGAGCGGTGGGAAGCGGAAGGTGTGCTCTGCGCCGAACTCTACGATGCCGAGGTCGCCTATTTCCGGGAACGCTATTTCCAGAACGGGGAGTTCACGTTCCGCTTCGATAATCTGCAACTGCGGAGGCAGGACATGCCTGAACTCGTCGCGGCATGCATCAGGGGGGACGCCGGCTCTCCCCGCGATCATGTCCTGATCGCCTTGATCATCGTGTGGCGGTACCGTAACAACCTCTTCCACGGCGAGAAATGGGCTTACGAACTGCAAGGTCAACTCGCCAATTTTAGCTGCGCCAACGCAGTGCTGATGAGAGTCTTGGAGCGTCACGCTGGTTTTGGTTGAGAAGGACAGCCCCCCTGCCGCAGCAGGCCCGAACCACGCCATGCCATTGAACTTAATCGTCGTTTAGATCGGCGCAGTGTTGTGCAAATCGCCCTTCTGCAAACTCGCGCGCCCCTCCTCATCAGGCGCAACTCTAATGCTCAAAGACAGTTCAGCCAGCTGTAAAGCTTCGGGCACCGCAAATGATGGGAAATGGGCCATTCTTAATCAGGTCCGATTTCCACCGAGCATGTCAGTCGCGGCGACATAAGCAGACGTCGTCGGTCGGGCGCAGCGCCAGGGGGGGCTTGATTACCGTAACTAGGGCGCATAGCCGACGGGCGGGTTAAGCGACACGAATGGCAGCTTCCTTATTAAAGCTGACGATCACATCTACGACGCTGTATGTCTTGTGTTGGTCGACAACTGCCTCGCAATAGGCTTGTCGCCCGCGCAAATTATTATCCCGCCAGAACTTGCTGCCTTCGCCTCGCCATCTGTTCGCCATGGCATTTGCTAACGCTCGCGATCCCGTGGCTTACGGGTACCCCGATCAATGTCAGGTCGTTGCGCCCCTTCGCCCTTCTTTTCTCGACTGCGAAGATCCGCTGCTTTCCGATCGGCGATCATGATTTCCCGCGCCCGCTCCAATCGCCGAGACACCGCTGCCGGCATATCGGCCACGAACCCTGCGATATCCTCAGCCAGCGCGCGATCCTCGTCTTTCCCAGTCGCCGCCAGCGCGGCTGCGGCATCTGCGTAAGCGCCCCGGATCTGCTTCTGTCGGCCCAGCGCCAGCACATCTTCCACCCGACGCTCCGGGTTCTGTGACCGTGCGAACGCCTGCGCGCGCTCTTCGATCAGCCGGTTGAGATCCAACTCCCTCCCCTGCCCCGCTGTCCGCGCCTCCAGATGGTGCGCCGGCGAACGCACCCGCTTCTGGACATGGCCGCGCGCGCGGCGCGGCGTCGCTTCGGCGGCGATGCCGCGCTGGCGCAATTCATGGGCGAAGCTCTCGCGCCAATGATGAAGGTCGGCCTTGCGCGGATTGAACCGCATCCCGTCCGCACCTTGGGTCGCAACCGTCAAATGGACATGGGGGTGGGCGGTGTCGGTGTGGAGCGCCACCATATAGCTGAACTGCCCCTCGAACTCGACGCGCGCGAACGCCTGGACGGCGTCATGGATGGTCGCGGCATCGGTCGTACCGCCGGGCATCGACAACACCATCGACATCGAGGTCGGGCGGTCCTTACCATAAGGGTTCATAGCCTGATCGAGCATGTCCCAATCGTCCGCGATCGCCCTCAGGCGCTTTTCGTCGGTGATAATCTCGCCCTCGCTGCTGCGGATTTCGAGCTTCCCGTGCCGCGAGATGTAACCGAAATGCTCAGCAAGATGCCTGGCGCCACGCTGTTTGCCCGAGATCTTGACCATGACCTCGGGGGCCTTGCGCACGATCCGCTCGAGCTTGGCCCGCGCCTCGGCCGCCGACAGCGCCGGCGCGGCATTGCTCCCGCCCCTGCCCTTGCCGCCCGAACGGATCCGCAGCGTGCCCCCGCGCAGGGTGCGCTTGCCCCCGGTCGGCGGTCGCCACGCTTCCATCAAACTGGGGAGCGGCAGGACACCGTCGTCATCCTCATTCATCGGCCGTATCCCAATAGGCCATGTCACCCTTGAGAGCGCGGCCAAGCACGCGCAACTGATCGACCACCTCATCCCGGAAGGAAGCGACCCGCGCGGCCTCGCGCGCCAGGTCGAGACGGGAATCCACCATGGTCGCTGCATGCAGCGCATGGACCGCCTGGTTGAGATTGATGCCGATCCGGTTGAGCTCGCGCCAGGACTGCGCGATCAGCACCCGGTCCGCGCGGGGCGGCGGCGACGTCGCATGCAACCGTCTGCGCAACAGCATCACCAGCCATTCGGTCCGTTTGAGGCCACGCGCGTCGGCCGCCGCATCGAGTTGGACGATATCCTCGCGCATGAGCCGAAGCTGCAGCCGGTCAGTGGTGCGCGTCCGAGGCAGAGCCGCCGCGCTCGACGCATCCCCGGCGTCTTCAAGCGCAGCGTCGATCAGCTTGCGCAGGAGCGCTGAGCGTCCGCCGGCGACAGTCGCCTTAGCATCGAAGCGCGCCGCGACATCATCGGGCAGACGGAGACCAAAAAACGCCACACACCATTGCTATTGTTTAACAATGACGGCGCCAAGCCTATCCGGCCCTCACCTAAAACCACTCGTCTTATAGTCTGCTTGAACAGACTCCGGCCCTCTTCACGCCAAGCGTTCCAACCTGGCCTGGCATCTCCAGAAAGAAGAATGTCCGAACAAGACAATCCCCTCTGCCCTGGAAAAATGAAGACAGCCGCACCCCTGAAGAAAGGGGCGCGGCTGTCAAAATTGTCTGAAAAAGCTCGATCGTTTCGACGCGGAGTGAGGGGTGATTGGATGCGCCCCGACCTGCCCCGCCGATGGTTTACTCCATGGCGATCTCGGCAACAGGCGCTTCAACCTCCTGGCCGTCGTCGAACGCCACCCGAACGCGCTCGGGCAGGATCAAACGTCCTGTCCGCCCACCCACCGTCACCCGAACCGCATCGAGCGGCCGAGGCTGCGGCGGCACCTCCGTTTCGAACATCGACCGCAAACCGGCACCGGCACGAACCGGCCGGCTCGGTGCGGCGCGCTCGGCGCCCTGCCCGTCCGAGAGCGCGGGCACATCGCGGAGACGGGCATCCGGCAGAGTCTCGGATGCCTTAAGTCCCGCAATGAACCGGCCGCCCTCGGCCAGGGTCACGTTTTCATCCCCAAGCCGCTCAACATAGGCGCGCACTGCGTCGCCATGAGTACGGGCAGCCCGGTGGAGGTCGTAGAGCAAGCGGATCGGCATCTGATCGATCGCGGCCCGCAGCCAGGGCGCCATGTCGGCACAGGCGGCATAGAGCGATACGAACTGCTTCGATCGGCCGAGCGCGCGGGCGATCTCCGCCTGGGTGACGCCGGCACCCAGCATGCGTTCGATCCCGGTCGCCAGATCATGGGGGGTGAGGCCTGCGCGCTGGTCATTCTCGACAATCTGATCGGCGAGCGTGTCGGCGCGGTTCACCACCGCCATCACGATCGCCGGGATGGTCTCGCGCCCGGCAAGGCGCGATGCCCGAAAGCGCCGCTCGCCGACGCGGATGACGTGAAGGCCGTCGCCATTTTTCGGGGCGACGATGATAGGCTGCAGGACGCCGCGCGCGGCGATCGAGGCAGCAAGATCCTTGAGCTCCGTCTCGTCGAACACGCGCCGCGGATTTTCCGGATCGGCCATGATCCAGTCGAGCGGCAGATCCTCGACGCGCCGCGCGCTGTCGTGTAGACCGACGAGCAGTCCGAACTCTTCGGCGCGCTGATCGAACTTGCCCATCACGCCGCACTCAGATGGCGGACGTCCATCCGGCGAACGATCTCCGCCAGGATCGGCCGGATTTCGTCAGCGGCCGCCTTGGCGCCGCTGCCGGTTTCGCGCCAGACCGGATGATGCTGTTCGGCCGAATGCTTGTAGGTCGGCCGCGCCTTGATGAAGGCGGGAAACATCAGCTTCTCGCCAACCGCGCGGGCAAGCTTGACCGCATTGTCCATTTCGCGTCGGTCGAAAGGATTGACCATCGAGGGCAACAGCCCGAGAAAATCGACCTTGCGCCCGCCGCGCGCACCCTCCGCTTTTTTGAGCGCGGTGAGCAGCATCTTGGCGCACTCGATCGAATCCTCGGCGACCTGGACCGGCGCGATGACTGCGTCGGCCACCGCCATCGCGCTCAAGGTCAGCTCGTCCCATTTGGGACCGGTGTCGATGACAATATGTTCGAAATGGGCACCAAGCGCAGGGAACCGGCCGAGGAAATCGCGGACATCCGCAGCCGCCTTGACCATCTGCAGGCGCGGATCGGCGGCGAAGACCGTGATGCCGGGCGCATCGGTAAGGTCGAGCCGCGCCTCGGGATCGAACAGGTCCGCGGCGAACCACCCGGTCCGCTCGCTGGCGAGCCGCCGCGTGGAACTGCCCTGCGGATCAAGGTCGAGAAAGGCGACGCGATTGCCGCCTTGCTCGGCCAGATACCAGGCGAGGTGCGTGGCGAGGAAGGTCTTGCCGACCCCGCCCTTCAGCAGGCTAACGACGATCGTCTTCATGATCGCCGGACCCTCACGATTCATAGTCGTGGGGACCATCGCGCAGGTTGCGCTCATAATGGTCGCGCGACGACCAGTCGCCGCCCCCGCCGATACCCGGTCCGACATAGCGAAACAGGTAAACGGTGATCGCGAAGCAGACGAACGCGAATACGAACGCATGGTCGGGATGGCGGGAAAAATAGTCGGCCACTGCGGGTCTCCTTGGCATGTTCCAGGGACACCGATCGGTCCCCTGACCGCGCAGCAAGACGCGGCCCTCATGCCGCGCAGCCTCCCCTCTCGTGCCGGGGAACAAGGTCCAATGGACGTCAGGCGGCACCGCCGACAGTCTGCTCAAGCAGACTTTTCGGCTATCCCCCCGGTCAGGGGGATGGCCGGGTTCACTCGCCAGAGATGGGAAATCTGGACAGGCCGACCCCGGGCGCAACCGGGTGGCGCAAGGCGATCCGCGCTCGCGGCACCGGCGAATCCTTTCCGTAAAAAGGTGGCCCCCGACAGAGTCGGGGCCATGATGGCTCAATATTCGTGGGTGAGAAGCAGCGTCAGCACGCGGATGGTGACATCGGGATCTGTCGGGTCAGGGGATCCATATGTCAGCGCGCGATCATAATAATCGACCTTCCAGTACAGGGCCTCGCCCGCGAACTCGAAGCGACCGAAATCACGCTCCCCATGCGGATCGACATCGGGACCAAAGGCATCATAGTCGCGCACCGTGCGCAGCAGTTCCGCGCGGCGCTGAAACCCGCGAAACAGGCTGGTATCGCCGATCAAGTCGGCGACCCCGGCGGTCATGACCACCTGGTTGACGCCCGGGTTATGGATGGATTGGCGCAGAGCATCATTGAGCCGCGCGATGGTCGCGATGCGCTGGTCTGCGGATAGGACTTTGTCATTCTGGGGGTCGGCCATGACGTTCGACTTTCCAAGCTGTGTCAGACCCCGCCGATCGGGGCCTTCCGACAGGCGACCGGACCGCCGGGGCATAGCGCGCCCGCGCACCCGGCAGGGTCGCAACGGATGTGGAGAAGCCCGGCACCGGGCTTGCGCTGGCAAGTGCCGCGGCGAGGACGCCAAGCCAGGAAGGGACCGTCGATGCGGCGGTCAGAGGGAATAAGGAACGGCATGGCCGACTTTTCAGACGTGCTGCTGGACGCGCGAGCGAGGGCTTCGCTATCCTTCCGATCATGACAGACACCGCCCGGATCATTGCCCTTTGGCCGCGCTGGACATCGAGCGTCGGCGCAATGCAGCAGCTGCAGATTCAGGTTCGTACCCAGTGCCGCCGCTGCGGCGCCCTGATGCGCGCCGACCTGGACGAACTGGTCGCTCGCTATGGCGGGAGTGCGTCGTTGATCGATCGCCAGGAGCGATGCCGCATGGTCGCGTGCGATGGCGCGACTTTCTACCTGGCAGCCCGACGCTATGGTGGACCGTGGCGGATCCTGGTCGACGATGCGGCGCTGCGCGACGGGCTGAGCCTATGCCCGCCAGCCCACCTTGCGCTTGGTCGACCAGCCCCTTGCAGCGACGGCGCAGCGCCGCTCGTAACCGAGCGCTGTTGACAGTGCGACCACGGCAGGGATCGTTACCCGCATGGGCCGAGACCCGGCACGGGGCTCGGGGCGCAAGCCTAGAGCCCGGTCCGGTGCAACCGGAGCCGCCGACGTCCTTGCTTCATTTCCAATATGCGATGCGTGCTGCATCTATTTCAACAACTGGTGTCGCAGGTTTGCCAGAATTGAGCAGAGCTGTTGGCTTTTCCGCCGTATATCAGCAAGCATCTCAAGGCCTTCCGCTTCCTCGACCAGAAGCATGGTGCGTTCGGGCTGCCGCGCACGGATAGAGACCTGACGGTAAACCACGATCCACTTGTCCGTGCGCTCAACCGCAATCTTTGCCACTCCATGCGCCAGAAATGTTCGAAGGCGCTCATGGACACGAAAAGCGTCAATCGCTTTGAACGCCGCTTTCCCCTCAGCGGCAAAGGCCCCTTCCGTACCAAGTACCGCCGCGATATCGTCGAACCGCTGCCCGGTCAGATGACGCAGACGGACGGCCGCACCTTTCTCCGGCACCGTACTCAAAGATAGCAAGGTTTCGGTCACGCCAGCCTCGGCCGCGGAGAAACACTGCAGACAGGCCCCGCGCCATGCGTTCACATCATGGACCACCCGGCTCCACAATGCGTCATCACTTTGGGGTAGAATCTTTGTTTCGGCATTCATCCCAACTTTGTATCGCGCGCATGTTGATAATCGGTTGCTCGAGAGCGCAAACAGCGCGCGATGCCCGTTGATGTTGGACAGAGCCGGGAGCCCTGGGGCTCCCGGCAAGTGTCACGCGAACGGATCATATTCGTTGATGACGACCAGGTCGCCGTCAAAGTCGTCGGCGGTGATGACGGCGAACTGGTTGCCGATCCCGATGACCATCGTCGCGATCATGAGGGTCTTGGAGAGGCCGAGCGCATTGAGGCGGGCGATCTTGATGTCGGTGAACATGTCGAGGCTCCTTGAAAGCCGGCGGGTTCATCCCCGCTCGACTGGCGCCCGAAGTGTTCGGAGGGTGGCCGCGATCACTTTTTGCCGCAGGCCAAAAGCCGTAGCGAAGCGACCGGACCCTTTACGGGTTGATCGCATTAGGCCGCCCGCCGGACCAAGGATTGCGCCTCAAAGAGCGGGGTGAAGCTGTTGGCCCGAAGAGGTCATGGCCCACCGGAGGGATATCACCGGTTGCTTGTGTTTGCCTCATGTGAGACATATATCTGCATCAGATGAGACAGGAGCAGCAGATGGCGAGCCAGCCGGTGACGATCGAGACCCTGCTTGGGGTTGCGCCCCGGAAAGGTGACACGCGCCTGGGGCTGAGCTATTCGATTCTCGAAGGCCTGCCGGTCGGCGCGCTCGATCATCTCGCAGACACGGTCGCGCCCAATGACAGCCGCTTCAAGTTCCGCCTGATTCCCAAGGCGACGCTTGATCGCCGCAAGAAATCCGCGTCCAAGCGCCTGACCAGCGAGGAAGGCGACAAGCTGGCGCGGATCGCCAAGGTGTTCAGCTTCGCGCTCGATATCTATAAGGATCCCGCCAAGGTCCGCGACTTTTTCGGCCGCGCGCACCCTATGCTCGACAACAAGCCACCGCTCGACGTGGCGCTGGCGACGGGTCCGGGAGCCGATGTCGTCATCAACCTGCTGGGACGGGCGGCTTACGGCGGCGGGGCGTGAGCGCCCAGATCACCGACCGCGTGCTGACCTGTTTTCGGATCGGCGATCCCGATGGCGCGCATCCCATCTATGACAGCGAAGGCGCTCGGCTCTATCCGGGACGGTGGAACACCGCGGCCAGCCCGATCATCTACACGTCAGAACATTATTCGACGGCGATGCTCGAAAAGCTCGTCCACGCGAACACGGTGATGCCGCCCAACCAGCATTATATCCGCATCACGATCCCCAACGGCGTCAGCTATGAAGTCTTCCCGACCGCCAAATTCTCCGGGTGGGACGGCAAGCGCGAAGACATCTGCAAGACCTTTGGCGAGGCGTGGTTCGCGGCAGGGCGCTCGGCGCTGTTGCTGGTGCCTTCGATCCCGGCACGGGTGGAACGCAACATCCTGATCAATCCAGCACATCCCGACGCGCAAGCAATCAGCTTCGAGCTCCCCGAACCAATCTGGTGGGATGACCGGCTCTACGGCTGATCGCGAAGGGCTTGGCGATCAGCACGCTGTTGGGGACGCTGGGCGATGTCCAGTCATGCCTGGCGTCACCCAAGCAATAATGGATGGCTCGCTGGATCTCGACACTTGATAAATGTTCTTTATTTGTTCTATTCTGCAGCCATGCTCCGAGTCGATGAAGACAGTCTGGCCCTCCACCTCGAGGTGTCGCTTGCCACGGCCGAACCGGCCCTCGTCACCGATATTGGGTGTGGCGATACCGTTGCACGACGCCGTGCAACGGCGGAGTTGGCGCGACACCTGGCAATGCGGTTGCGCTGCTACGACATCCTCGCCGACGAGCCCACCACGAGGTCGGATACATTGCCGCTCTTCCCTGAAGCATGACTTACACCCCTGTCCGGGTTGAGCGCTGATGCTCGCTGTATTTCTGCTTGCCGTCGCGGTCGTGCAGGGCGGCCAGTCGTTCACCTGCACACCGATCAGGGTTTGGGACGGCGATGGCCCGATCTGGTGTCGCGAGGGACCACGGATCCGGCTCGCTGGGATAGCGGCGCGGGAGATCGATGGCTCGTGCCGCACGGGACACCCCTGCCCGCGCGCCAGCGGGATTGTCGCGCGCGACACGCTGGTGCGGTTGCTGGGCGGCGCGAAGGGGCGCAACGCCACAGGCCATATCCTTGTCACAGGTCCAAGACTCCAATGCCGATCGACTGGCAGTGCAAAAGGGGATCGCACCGGTGCCTGGTGCGCCGCGCCAGCGATCGGCGATATCAGCTGCGCCATGATTGCGAGCGGCACAGTGCTGCGATGGAGCCGATATGCGGCGGGCCACTGCCGCTGAGAGGACGCGGAGGGCAATATCCTAGTCGCGCTCGTTCAGATCCATTTCCCGAACTTTCCTCGATTCCGAACCGTGCTGCGGAAAACAGCAAAAAGGCCCGGCGGCGTGAGCCGCCGGGCTTCGCCGGTCTCAGAAGGGAATTTCGTCGTCATCCACCGAGCTGTCATTGCCGCCCTGGTCGCCACTGGCGGGCTTGGCGCGGGTGAGGAAGGTCACCTCGTCGGCGATGATCTCGACGCCGTACCGCTCGATATTCTCGTTGTCGGTCCAGCGGGTGTAGTGGATGCGACCGCGCACCATCACCTTCATCCCCTTGCCGACATATTGCTCGACGGTCTTGCCGACGCCGTTGAAGCAGGTGATCCGGTGCCATTCGGTATCTTCGATCCGGCGGCCATTGTCGTCCTTGACGACCTTGCCGTTGCTGTCTCGCTTGGGCCGCGAAGTCGCGAGGCTGAAGTGGGTGATCTTGGTGCCGCCCTGCGTGGTGCGGGCTTCCGGTGTGGCGCCGACATTACCGGCAAGGATGACGAGGTTCTGCATGTCGAGGTTCCTTTTTTGGGTGCCAAAGGGACCGTCCCTTCGACTGACCCCCGCAAAAGGCGGGCATGGGCGGTGCTTCCACCGGAGCGCGCAAGCGGCGTAGGGGAACCCCGACACAAGGGGTGGTGCGGGCAGCCGTGGAACACGGCAACTCGGCCCGAAGGGGAGCGGGTTGGAAGCACCGAACGACCGACTTAGGGATCAGGTCAAAAAGAAGGGATGGTGGCTTTGGTTCTATGAACCCAGGAACCGCTGCAGAAGCATTGCCCTATCACCGCAGCAATCTACGCCCGATAGCCCCACCACCGTTGGTCAGCCCATTTTCCAGTTCGACTTGTCGTTCGCAGCGAAGCAGCGGCGGCCCCTACGACAAGAAGACATGATGGCCGTCCGGCGGGTTTAGTCGGAAAACCGTCTCTGGCTTCAATCGGGTTGGCAAATCCCTTTCGAGTGGTGCGCGCACGGATGATGTTGCGGGGCCGGTTACGCGATCTGCACCCGGATCACGGCAAGGAGACGGTCGACGCAGAGACAGGCGTCGGCCACATCGAAGGGTGACGCCCCGACCCGAAACAACGCGTCGATCTCGTGGTGACTATAGGCCGGCGAAAGGATCGCTGTGAGATCCGGCAATTCCAGAGGCAGGCCGGACAGGCCTGCTTCCGTCGCAAGCGCCAGGGCCTTTTCGAGGTCATGCCGAATATGGACGCGGTTCCAGTCGTCGGCATAGCCCGCCTTCATCAGATAGGCTTTGAGGCTGAGTTCGATCGCGATGGCCAGCGAATGCGCAGCGCTCGCCGGAGCGATCCCGACGCTTGCCGACGCGCCGCGGGCAAAGCCCGTGGCATTCTCCATGAAAATGTCGATCAGCACCGGATCGACATTTCCGGCGAAACGCCGCGCAGCGTCATCGAGCGTGGCGGCCGATAGCCCGATCAGCCAGCGCGGTCCTCCGATATTGCGCAGATGGCGCAAATGCGCCGAACCGGGTTCATCGGCGTCGGTGCCGGCCGACCAGCGCAACAGCAACGCGGCCTTCCAGCAGCGCCCATGGCGCTGTCGGAATGCAAGCAGAGCGCGCAGTTCCCCATCATGCAAATCGCGCATCATCATCTCTCTCTCATTTGTGGCAAGGCGACGGCCGGCGCGGCGTGAGCAACGCGGATGGCTGGTGGACACTGAAATGGATCCACGCTGCGGACACGGCCGACGGATTCCGGCGCTATTCAGCCAAACCAACACGCCTAGGCACCCTCCCCTCTCGCTGGCGGGAATTCCGAGGGGGCAACCGTATGCGGAGTAAAAAAAAAGGGCCGCCGGAAAACCGGCGGCCCGCAGCTTCAGCCCGCACCGCGACGAGCAGCTGAAGGAGGGCTTCCCAATGGGCCGCGGCGATCAACGACGCGGAGCCCCCGGGCCTTGGCTTCGATGACAAGCCGCTCCGTCACACCATTGCCCTGGAAGGCAACCACGAACCTCGGTTTGAGCGAGAGCATCTGCTCGTTGCGACGGAAGCCCGCGCGATCTCCGAGTTTGCGATCAAGGCCGAACCGCACCTGCTGGATGCCGTTCTGCTCGGCCCAGGACGCTGCAAGCCGTTCGATACCCTTCATATCGCCGCCATGTACGAGATACATGTCGCCGACACGGGCGCGAACCTTGTTGAGGGTGGCCAGCAGGTTGTCGGCGAACGTCTTCATATCTTCGTCATTGGCGAAGGTGAGGCGGCCACCGGCGAACACAACGGGCGTACCCTGCGCAGTGTTGGCGTTCAAAGCCCGCTCGCGGCGCGCCCGCAGGAAGGCGTGGCCATCGACGATCCCGGCGGTAACACCTAGCGAGATGCGGTTGCCGGACGATGGCACCCACGATCTCCCGGTTTCCCGGATATAGTGCGCGGCGGCGACATCGCGCATGATTTCGAAGGCACCCGCGGATTCCTCGACCTTCTTGGCGAGATCGATCTTTTCTTCCAGATTGGCCGTGCTGATTTCGGAGCCGTCCTGTTCCGCGAGGAGAAGGCGGATGTCGTCGGTCAACCGATCGACCAGCCCGTGTTTCTTGGCGGCGGCGCGGTGGAAGAGGTTCACCAGGCCCCAGCCCAGGTCTTCGATGTCGCGCTCTATCGAGGTGTTTCCCATCGTCGTGAAGAGATCGCTCCAGATTGCGGTAACGGTCTGCTCCAGCGCCTCGGTTGGTGGAGGTGCCATGCCACTGAGGTCTTCAGCGCGGGGTTCGAGGTGCCCTAGCTCCAGTGCCGCGAGTGCGGCTGCAAGCGATGTGGACATGATAGCGAGCCTTTCTGTCTGTGCCGGCGGCCTCTCCGCCGGATGCGCATCCTCCGGGCGCTCGCAAAAGAGGGGCTGGCACCGAGGCGCAGCCGAGGGGAACTCGCGAACAAGGGGTGGTGCGGGCAGCCGTGGCACACGGCAACTCGGCCCGCCGTTCGTGGGTTGCCAGCGTCTCGCGGGCGCCCATATGCAGCATCCTCTGGCGGGGAGGTGTCGGTACAGACCGGCTTCGCTCTGTCCTCAGACTCTGCCGTCGATCCGGAACGGAGGTATCTCCAATTCCGCCGCTGCGAGATGCGACAGCACTGCCGCATAGCTGCCGAGACCGCGCACCGTTTCCGCCGAGATCAGGATCTCGTCATCGTTCGACGCGCTGAAACTCCGAACAGTCGTGCCATCAAAGACCACCCGCTCCGGGCCGAACGCCCCAGGAGCGCCGCCAGCCCAGCGGGCGAAGACAAGGCCATGGTCGACACAGAAAGTCTCGATCGCTTCGAACCGGCCCCAGGCGACCTCATGGTCGGCCAGGTACAGGGGAAGGCTCGTATCGAGATCGTCCGGGTCGAACGCAGCGCCCTCCCAATCCGTGAAGGCGCCATCGCTCTCGACGGCAGCACAGAAGCCGGGAAGGAGGTCAGGGGACAGCGATCCGCCAATACGAATCGCGACAGAAGTGCGATCGGCCATGAGAGTCTCCGTAGCTAGTGAGGGGGGTCAGCCTGCGGACTGACCACGGTGGAATGCGTCGAGCCAGCGCGCCATCGACATGCGCTGCTCGACGGGCTTGCGGGCTTGCGCCGCCTGGAACGCGACCAGCGCGAGCGGTGCATCCGCAACGATCCGATCAACCTCGCTCGGCGACAGAAGGCCGTGCTGACGGATATAGGCGGTGATATTGCCCGGTCTCGGTGTCGCCCCGCCTCGCCCGACAACGGGCTTGCGCCAAAGACCATCGATCGTGCGCAAGCGAGGTTTTGCGCGAGCTTCCATCAGAACGATGGTGCGAAGTTCATCCTTAGAAAGCGCATCCACTTCGTGCGGCCGCATCGCGGGACAGAAGAAACAGGAGGATTTGGGCGGTACAGGCAGGCCCGCACGCTCAATACGTGCAATACAATCCGCCCGGGTCCAGCCCAGTTCGCGAAGGGGATAACGATAGTCATAGCGTGGGTCGGCATATCCCTCGGCATGTGCGTAGCGACGCTGATAGGCACCGGAACAGTCATAGCCGATCAGTTTGACGACACGTCCGCCTTCTCCCCAGCACCGTATCGCGGGCGTCCATTGCGCCGTCCATTTGTTCTGCGGCGCCACCTTCCATTTGAGCGAGCACGACCCTCGCCCAAATGCTTTGGACGGCAGGGTAGCGTTGGTCAGCATGTTGGTGCCCAAGCTATCATAGGGCGGCCAATGCTTGAAATTTCGCGGTTCGTAGCGGACGATGTCGGACGCGACATCGTGACGATCCATCCAACGACGAAAGACCGGGATGAAGGCGTAGGTATCGGTCTTCTCGGAACCGGTATCGGCGAACAACACCATATCGATCGGCTCGCCTCGTTCGACGAGCTCGACGATCATGGCGGTAGAATCGACGCCCGCGCCCCAGGCCGCGATCACCGGCGCGCGCTCAACCATCGGTCGAGTCCTTCGGGACAATGGCCGGGTTGATAAGCCGGTATGCGCGCGTCCTGAGCTTTGCAATCCGGCACACGGCGCCGGTTATGGGATTGCGAAATAGCGGGGCCTTGCCCTTCGGATTGGCAATGACCGTGAAGCGGTTGCGATCCTCGCCGTCATTGAAACGGATGGGCTCGTCAAAGACGATGGTCTGTCCCGGCTTCGGGACCGGCTTCGCGCGTTCGAGCTTGCGGCGAACCAGGTTAGCACGGCAGCGTGCGCGCCATTCGGAGGCGTAGGCGCTGTCGGTCTCGGTCAATTCATCGAGAATTGCAGCAGGGCAGTCGCTTTCGCACGGTCCCATGGCTTCCGTCAGTCGGGTAGGATTGGTGCTGCTCAGAGAGTCAGCCCTGATCCCCCCGCCGAACCGCACGTGCAGCTTTCACTGCATGCGGCTCTCCGCTGCGACAATACCATCCGTGTTCCGGCTATCGGGCAGGCGTCCCCGATGGGTGTCGGCGTGACACAGATCGCATAGGACTTTCGTCCTGCGCGCCCGTGCGGCCTTCATCATCGTGACGAACCCATTATGCGCAACATCGGCAAGCCCTTCGACGTGATGAACATGACAAGGCCGGTCCGTCCGCCCGCACGCCGCGCATTGCTTGGCGTTCTGGCGGTCGACCCAGTCCGTGCGTGAGTGCGAGTAGATTTGCGTCCAAGGCGGGATATCCACCTTGGCCGGGTCCACCCGATCACGTTTTAGATCCATCAGCTTCCAGACTTTGACCGACCGAGGCTGGCCGTCGACGACGTAGCCGACGCTATATTCCCGCCCCGACCTCATGCGGGCGGCGACGACACGCACGCTACTTTTGTGCTTGCTCGCCAAGGTCTTGAACATGCTCCAACGTTGAATGAACTCAAGCCGGTTGAGCTTGAATTTCACGTCCCTCGCAAGAGCGTAGTAGTTCGCGAACCCCCGCAGTTCGGCGTTATAGGCAAGGACGATCTCGACATCGCTACAGCTTAGAAGAGCGTTCCGGTGGCTGGCCTTCAACACGGCCATGTCACCATATCCCTTCTTCGAGGCGAACCCGAAAACCTTCTCCCAAGGCACGTTGAGTTGCATAACCTCCGATGGAGGCCTTCGGCTGAAGTGCTGCGAGCCAAGCTGGCTCCGCACCGTCCACTGGCGACCGGTGTAGGTTCTGACCTCATAGCCCAAGAAGGCGGCCCCATCGCTCGCCTTGCGAATACCGCTTTTTTCCTCGGATACGCTCAGCGCCAGCGCGTCAGTCAGGAAGGTCCCAACCTCGGCGAAAATGCGTCGCGCATCCTCCTTGCTACCGATCACACCGATGAGGAAGTCATCGGCGTAGCGGCAGTAACGGAGTCGGCGGTATCCGGCGTCCATGCCGTCTCGCGACGGCAAGCTACGCATCTGTTTCGACGTGGCTTCGATGTCAGCCAATATGGCCTTCACCGCGCCTTCGTCAGCGTTGTCGCAGGCCTGAAGACGTTTGAGCCGTTTTCGCTCTCTAACGAGGCGGCCCGCCAATCTCCGGTACTCCGGATTCATGGCGCGGGTCTTGCCCTTCTCGAAGGCGGCGATCCGGCCTGCGACGAACTCATCAAGCTCATGCAGGTAGATGTTCGCCAAGATCGGGGAGACGATCCCACCTTGCGGAGTGCCACTGTAGGTCGGGTTGTTCACCCGTCCTTCCATGACGCCCGCCTTCAGCATGTCGCCGATCAGGCCAACGAACTTTTCGTCGTCGATCCGTTTCCGCAACAGCGTGAGCAGGACATCGTGGTCGATGTTCTCGAAGAACCCAGCGACGTCCACATCAACAAGCCACTTCACCCCCGTCCATACGGCTTTCACATGTTCAAGTGCCGTGTGACACGATCTCCCCGGTCGAAATCCATGCGAGGCGTTCGAAAACACCGGCTCATAGATCTTTTCGAGGAGCTGGCGCGCCACCTCCTGGACGAGTCGGTCGTCGCGCGTGGGTATGCCCAGCGGACGCCGCTTTCCTTTACCTTTCGGGATGAACACCCGACGCACTGGTTTCGGCTTATAGGCTCCGGTCGTCACGCTGGCGATCAATGGATCGAGGTCATCGGGACCAAAGTCCGCGAAGGTCTCTCCATCGATGCCCGGCGTCATAGCCCCCCGATTGGAGGCGATCTTGCTGAGCCCCTGCTCCCAAAGAAGCCGAGACCCCATCAGACGATGAAGCCCATTCACCCGTTTGCCCGACGCTGCCAGCGTCGGAATGGCCTCCAACCGGGCCATCACAGTTTCAGGTAGCATCAGCACACCCCATGATTTGCGGTTGAAGTATCGCAACTGCCGCCCTTCTCCCGGTGGTCCCCGTTTTCGGTCCGGTCGCCCGTTCCTTATGCGGATGCACCGTCTCCCCGAGCGGGGAGCTGTCCCGGGCATTACCCCGAGCATTTGAATACTATGGCGGCTCCGTACCCATGCAGGTCGGCCGAAGCCGCCTGTTTAGGGCATCCCGTAGTTACACTGATCGGAGATACGACGCGGTTAGGTGTCCCGTTCATCCACTGAACCCCTCGACGAGAGGCGCGCCGGACGGGCTGAGGAGCAAAGGGCCAAGACATGAGACCCTTGCCATCGTCCGGAACTGGCGTGTCAGTCGCTTTCGCCAGAATCGCTATATAGATCGCTGCAGACTGAGATTTAAGCAGTATAGCCTTCACCATGCGCGTCTTGCCCTGACCGGCATCGCCCCTTCACGACTGGGACGCATTCGGCCTTACTCCAAGCATGCTATTGTCCCCCGTCCGTTTCCGGATTTCAGGTCTTTTGGACCCGAGGTTAGCTCGGCGGGCAGAGGTTTCCTCAACTTACCTCATCATTACTGACACTCCTTTCAGCGCCACAACGGCGCACTGTCTTTATAGCCGAACGTGCAGCCGTCGCGCGCGCCGGTGCTTTGTCTGGTCAGGCACACGACAGCGAAGACGGCCCGAGCGCCGGACGCCTCGATCCGTTCGCACGCCGCGTAATAGGTCGAACCGACCATCGAAGACGCGAGAACCGTGAGACGATGGTTCGCGTGCGCATAGGTGAACTGGTTGTCGAGATAGGAGCGCGGAGTGGCGTAGCCACCCATATCGCGCATGAAGAGCCAACCCATGAGAGATCTCCTGCGATTGCGGGGTTCAGGCGGCAGCCGCGAAATGCACCGCGCCAATGTCGCCGAGCATGCCGGCAAGCCGGCGCTGGAACGCGGCCACGTCGAGTAATTCGGAGATCGGCGCGCTGTGGGGCGTGCCGATCTCCTGCCCGTCGCGACAGCGGCTGATCGATACCTCGCTGTCTGGAAGAAAGTCGCGCGGGACCACGCGAACAGCGATATCCGCGTGGCGCAGTTCCGTCGTGCCGTCTTCGTGATCGGTACCCATGATGGTGTTGATACTGGCGTCGTCCGCGTCGAGGCCGATTGCCGTCGCGAGGCGTCAGCGCGCGGCGCGCCTGATAGTGGAAGGTACGTTTGGCGTAGTAGTTTCCGCCGACGCTCTTTCCGGCAATGTCGAGCAGCGCTGGCGCGGCCTCGACCGCTAGGCGATCCGCTTTGCAACGAAGGCGAAGGACGTTCACGCTGGGCGCATCGCGTGCAGCAACGTCTGCCAGATGGCGGATGAGGAGAAGGATTGCTGCGTCGCTGGCGACTGGCTTGCCAGCACGCTGACAGTCATCGACGGCGGCGTTGAGGGCATGGAGCGCCGCCGGCAGGTGGTCCAGACCGGCGGGAGAAAGGGCCTGATTGTGGCGGTAGAGCGTATCGTAAAACATGAGAGCCTCCTTCCGAGCGCTCTGGCGCGCTCAAAAGGCCGAAGGCGTCCTCCCCTCCCCTGTCCTTGCGGCGGCCGAACGCTCTGGCGAACCGGCGGTAGGCGCCGGGTCGTGGCGGGCGATCGCCGCGATCATGCTGCTTCACGGATCTGTTCCTTGGCTTCGTCCGACGTGGCAAGGCCAGTTGCGCGGAGCAGAAAGACGGCCGCCGCTTCGGCTTTTGCCGCAGCCGTCATGATTGCGCGGGAATCTTTGCGCAGCACCGCGAGCCACGAGCCGATATACGCTGCATGATCGTCGATATGGGCGGTCGGGAGGTCAAGATCCGCGCCAAGCAGGGCGGATGTCATCTCGGCGACATATCGTGACCGTCCAGCCCAAAACGGCGGTTGGAAGAAGAAATTTATCATTGTTTCCAGCACTGCCTCAAAAAGCCCATGACTCCCCCGAGGCGGGGGGTGGGCGGTGAGAACGCCCGGAGAGGCCCGCAGAAGCGCCGCGCCGCGCCCGAAGGGGCAGAATGAAATGGAGCAGCCCGGCGAGGCCGGGCTTGCGGCGCGCCGTGGCGGGCCTAACAGGGAGCGCCGACCAGACCTCGCATGGTTGGGAGGTCCAACAATCGCGCCGCCGCGTCAGCGGCGACCGCGTTCAAGCGGGCGATAGCCCGCGCCAGTGCAAAGCGGCGTCACCGCCGTTCCGAGAATGAAATTCTCGTGACGATCCACTCATCATTCGCAAAGTAACGGGAGCCTTTCCGGCAATTGGGTGTTTGCACCAGAAAGGAGCAACGCCGGTGCCGAAGCCGATGCCGAAGCCGAACCGTTCGTGGTCCCGATGGGGCATCGTCCTGGGATTTGCCTTGGGCGGCTTCTTCGACGGCATCCTGCTCCATCAGATACTTCAATGGCACCATCTGCTAAGTCTCGTGCCCGGTGTCGAAACGATCCGGGGACAGGTACTGTGGGATGGATACTTTCACGCGTTGATGTACGTCATCGCCGTCGTCGGGCTATGGGGGCTGTGGCGCGCTCGAACTCAGGTGCAGGAACAGTGGGGTCGAGCGCTGATCGGCGCATTGCTGATAGGCTTCGGCTTGTGGCACATAGTCGATAGCGTGCTCTCGCATTGGCTGCTTGGCATCCACAGGATCAAGCTCGACAGTCCAAACCCGCTCATGTGGGATCTGATCTGGTTCACCGTCTTTGGCCTTGTGCCGCTGATCGTGGGCTGGCTGTTGCTTCGCAATCGCGGTGCTCCGCCGGCCCGCATGGGTGGAGCGACGATGGCCGTGCTTCTTGTCGGGCTTGCTACGGCCGGGCTAGGCGCCTGGTCGCTTCGACCACCTCCCGGCCAAAAGTATACCACCGTGGTGTTTGCGCCCGGAGTACGACCAGCGGATGCGATGAATGCGATCGTCGCGGCAGACGCTCGTCTCGCCTGGGCCGATCCGAAGATGGCTGTCGTGGTCGTGGAGGTCGATGCCGACAAACGGATGAGCTTTTACCGGCGCGGGGCGCTTCTCGTGGGCGGTTCTGGGTTGCCAAGCGGGTGCTTCAGTTGGAGCCGAGCTTAGAGGAGGCGCCGATGCTACCGGCAACCGAGGAACGCGTTCCCGCGCACACCTCACCCAAGGATAATCGGGCAATCAGAATGAAGACTCTCGATCGCTTGCACGGCTGCGCAAGCGACTTGAGCAAGATCCCACTTCGGTTTCAAACGCTCGACAGGGAGTGGGATATCGAGCGGACCTTAGAAGCGAATGCTGCCGGCATCGCGTTGCTGGGCTTGGCTCTGGGGGCCTCCGTCAATCCCTGGTTCTTCGCCCTGCCGGCGATCGTCGCGGGGTTCCTCATGCAGCATGCGCTGCAGGGCTGGTGCCCGCCCGTCCCGATATTGCGCAAGCTGGGCTTTCGAACCGCGCGCGAGATCGAGGAGGAGAGAATGGCGCTCAAGGCAATGCGAGGCGACTTCACCGGCGTGGAGGGAGCGCCAGATCGATCGTATGCCGCCGTGTCGGGATAAGGCTCAGCCTGTCCTGGGCTGACGAGAATGCATCCAGTCAGCCGCTGCCTGCGCCTTGCTGGCCGCAGTGAATATCGCGCGCGGTTCGTCCTTCAGGAGTTGCAGCCACGAGGCAATGTACGCCGCGTGGTCGGATCGCGGTTCATGCGCGATCCCGAGGTCGGCAAGCAGGAAAGATGCGGCCAACTCGGCCGTCGCTTCCTCCATGGCGAGTGCGTGCCTCGTCCACTTGGCGCTGAAATCCCGGTCGAGCCGATGGGCTGCGCCACTGGCATGGGCCGCCTCATGAATATGGGTGGCGTAGAATCCGTGCGCGTCGTGGAACGAGCTGAAATCCGGCATGTGGATGCGGTCTTCGGCGACGTGATAATAGGCGCTGGCCGAGCCGTAGACGGTATCGATGCCGAGCGCGGCGATGAAGGCTTCGGCGGCGGCGAGGCGCTCGCTCTCGGGCAGGACCGGTCCCTGTTCGGGCGCATAGCCGTCGACCTGATCGGCGTTGAACAGGCTAAAGGCCTTTGCGAAAAGCCGTCGGTGATCGTCATCGGCGTCGGCGTCGTCGCTCTTCGCGCGAAACTCCTTCCAGAGGACGCCGAGGCTGGCATGTTCGCCCTTGCGGACCTGCGCGCCGAGCGCCTGCCACTGACGATAGGTACCCCAGACCCCGCTCGCATAGCCGCTGCCATAGGCAGTCGCCCAGAGCGAGACCGTATTTATGCCGCGATAAGGCTTGCCGCTGGAGACGTTGGTTGGGCGGGTGACGTCGGCGCCGGAATGATGCCACGGCATGCGCCAGGTGCCGGTCCCAGCCTTGATCGCGACGATGATCGCGTCGGTGACACGCGCATAGACGTCTGAACGTGGTGATGCTGACATGATCTGATCTCCGCTCTCGCGCCGGGGACTATCCCCGGCGGCGGAGGCCACTTCGTGCCGGGCACAGGGGGGCTCGCGCACCCGTGAGAGCCGCAGCGAAGCGGAGGACGGCGAAGCCGTTGCGCGGGCGCGCCGACCGGCGCAGGACTCCGCCAGCAGCCGGGGTGGTCTACGTCGCGGGAGGATCTATCCCGGCAATCACCGTGGTCAGGCGATCAAGCCCGCGCTGGAGCGACTGACGATGGAGATTGGAGATGCGCCGTTCGCGCAAATGCGCCTTGGTATCGGCAGCCGCGCGTTCCCATGCCGACCTGTGGCGGGCGGTGATGCAGGCGTTGGGACAGCGGGTCGGTTCGCACAGCGCGGTGAGCGCTGCGCAGGATCGGCGGTCGTCACGCGCTTGAGGCAGTGCGCAGTCGCGGGATCAAAGAAGCAATCCGCGAGCGGGCCGACATGGAAGGTGCGCGCGACGCTGGCGAGCATGACGCGCAGACGGGCCCGATCGGCGATCATAGCGGGCAAGGGCCCGAGCTTGACGGCGGCATCGTCGAGCGTCCGCGCGATGCGCGGTCCCGCCGGACCGCCGAGCGATGCGCCGCATTGCCGCCGGTCGAAATAGTCCAGCAGATCGTCAATCTGACCGAGCCGGCGCTGCGCTTCGACCTCGGCGTGAAACCCGGATGCGCTGCTCCCGGCATAGCCTTCGAACGCGGCGACCGAGGCGTGCTTATACTGGATGCGCCAACGTCGAAGCGAAATACGCGCGGGTGGAGAACAACTCGACGGGGGGCATCGTGATACTGTCGGCAACGCGGTCGTAGAAGGCGCGATCGCCGCGCTGGTGAACCGTCGCCGGAAGGGCATCGAGGAAGCGCTGTGCGCGATCCGACAGCTTGTCGTGGGGGGCGACGACGCTGACGGGGCACAGATAAAACTTCTCCGGCAGCCCCTCAATCTGATCGGCATTGAAGACGGCGTAGGATCGCAGCACGCGGCGCATTTCGTCCGTGGCATCCCCGGTAACGGACGACTCCACGGTCTTGCTGTAAGATTTGTAGAAGATGGCGATTTGCGACCGCTCGCCTTCGCGGACCTGGCCGCCCAACGCCTGTGCCTGCTTATAAGTCGTCCAGGTGCGCGACTGATAACCGGCGCCTTCCGCGCAGAGCCAAGCCAGAAGCAATTGATGCCCTTGTACCGGTCACCGGTCGCGCGAAGGGGACGGCCGCCAAGGCCAGGTCGCCGCGGCTTCACCCAAGGACTTATGCCGGATTCGAGTTTGTCGATAATCGCGTTTGTGATGGGCTCGGCGGGCAACGATTTATCGGCGGTCTTTGCCACGGCAAGTTCTCCTGATCTGGAAGAGGCAAGCCCGGACCAGCATCCTCTCCTCAGAAAGCCTGCCGTCGGGGCATAAAAGGAGGGGCGACACTCCGCGAAGAGTGCCGCCCCCAGTCGCCTCGAACCGTGCAAACAGGCGTCAGGCCGCCTCGCTCAAACCCTCCTGACCGTCGTGCGTCGCGTCATCGGGGTCCGACTCACCATCACCATCATCGCCGGGATCGACATCATCGCCCTCGTCGATGAAGGTCGAGCGCAGCGCGATGGTCTCGGGCTTTTCGATGGCATCGAAGCGCATCGCATCCGGCAGCCAGGCTGCCGCCTTTTCGCGGACTTCAGCCTCGACGATCCCCTGCCCGTTGCACAGCGCGGCGCAGGTTGCGGCAAGGTCGCCCTTCTTGGCGTCCTTGTAACGGCCGCGCAGGATCGGCCCGCCGATGCCCTCAAGCGCGTCGAGCATGACATCCTTTTTGACGCGGCCGAAGAAGTTCTCGGCCGTGGGGCGCCACCAACGCTCGACCTGAATGTCGAGCGCGCGACCAAGATGGTCATGGAACCCGTTGGAGCGTCCGCCTTCGGCAACATTCAGGCTCGGCTCCAGCGTGCGTGCGATCGAGAAGGCCACCCAACTGCCACGGGCCTCGTCGTCGAGCGCGCGAAAGGCGTCAAAACGTTCGGTCATGGTGTCGTGACCGGCCCAGCTCGTATCGAGACGCTGGCGCTGGTCCTCGATGGTCTGCGACGCCATCGATCCTTCATCGCGGAAGCCGAAGATCGGGAATTGAGCGCCGCTGGACTTGAGCGTCGAGTGATTGCGGACGTAGTTCTGCTCGAAGACGACATTCTGCGCCATCAGGAAGATGGTGAGATCCAGCGCCAGCGCCGGATCGCTGGCGATGTGGGCGACGAGGATCTGTCGCCGCTGGGTCGCCAGCTCGTCGATCAGCGTAGCACTGAGTTTGGGTCCATGGTCGATGTCGCCGGCGCCGTCGTCACCATTGCCACCGCCCGTCACCTTGGGCGGAGCATTCGGATCGACAACCGGCTTCTCACTGAACATGCGGGTGTGAACGCGGGCTTCGCCATCACCACCGATATAAACGAACGTCCCGATCTGCGCTCGGACCGCCGGATCGATCTCGCGACGGGATCCCTCGATACTCTCAAGCTCCCGTTCTATTTCGTCGAGGCGATCGTTCGCCACCTCGGCCTCCGGCGTCCCCTCTGTCAGTTCGCCCTCAAGCTGTTCGACGAGATGGTCATTTTCGGCCGAAAGCGCTTCGACGCGCGCGCTTTCCGCTTCGCTGAGCGGCCGCGCGGGCGCGTGAAACTCGTGAAGCTGACGCTCGAGATCATAGGGAACGTGGGTGGCCACGATCGGCGTCACGAAGGCGAGGCCCTCGGCCTGTGCGAGTTCGGCTGCGGCCGCCTCCAGCTTCTTGCCGGCAAGATCTTCGAGAAGATCGACGTCGATCCAGTTCTCGTCCCCCTCGGCGGCAAACAGGTCCCCCTCGATGCGGCCGCCTGCGGCGACATAGGCATCGCGACCGATGAACCGCGCCTTGGCATCGTTCGCCTTCATCGTGCCGTTGAGGATCGCACGCCGGATGTTGTCGGGCTGATCGCCATAATAGGAGGTGCTCATCTGTGCGAAGACGCGAGCCTGGCGATCGATGTCGCTCGTCACGGCATAGGCCTGGGCGACACCCAGCGTGATTTCGCCGGCGGCGAGAGCCTGGAACACGCTCGGTGCAAGCTCGGCAAGCCGCACCCGCTGCTCGACGAAGCGGGTGGTAACGCCCTGTCGCTTGGCAACGTCCTCGGCGGTCATTCCCTTCTGGATGAGGAAGTTGAACGCGGTACTTTCATCCGCCGGGTTCATCGGAACGCGCTGGAAGTTCTCGGTGAGGCTCGCTTCGACCGAGTTGTCGTCGTCGATAAGGACGAGGACGGGCACGACATAGTCGACGGGCAGAGTGCCTTGTTCGATCAGGCTCTGGAGTGCGCGCAGCCGGCGCCCGCCCGCCTTGACGGTGAAATGGCCCGCTTTCTTGAGCGGGGTAACGATGAGATTCTGCAACAAGCCTTGCGTTGCGATGCTGGCGGCTAGGGCGTCGATACCGGCCTCACGGCTCGATTTGCGGACATTGTCCTTCGACAACGAGAGGTTCTTGACCTTAACGGACTGGATCATCTTTCGTCTCCATCTGGAACTGGCGTGCCGTCTCGACGGTCACGCGAGCCTGCTCATCAGGCCCACAAAGCCGAAGGCCCCCTCCCCTCTCCTGCGCTGGGCGCGGATAGAGGAGCTGCATAGTCAGGCGGTGATGCGCTCGATAACGGCAGCGGCATTTGTGACGGGAACGAACATCCGCGTCCTGTGCTGCATGATGTCGGTGAAACAGCCGGCCGCCTTGAGTTCGGCAAGCCGCGTGTGCGGCCAATCGAGCAGTTCGAGGCGCTGCTGGCCGGCGACCAGGCTGCGCTTGAGCCGGTAGGCTCCGACGGACGATATCTCGCCGCTGGTCATTACATGCTTTGCGGTATCGTCGCCTGACACGGTGATGGCGGCGTTGATCCCAAAGGCGTCCGCAAGCTTTGACACCAGCGGTGCAGGAACAAGCCGGCCGAGGAAAGATTGGCCGTCATCGGTGTTCAAGCGCCAGACCTGGACATGATCGTCGGGCAAGCGGTCCCAGACCGGCAGGAGCAGGCCCGCGACCAAATAGAGCGTGCTGGTGCGGGTCTTGTCCCGCATCTCCTCGACCTCGGCCTGCCACAGCGCCGAAAATTCCTCCTCGCTGGTCTCTTCCCACATTGTTTCGAGCAGCAAATCCTGCCGCATCCGCTCGGAACGGGTCGGCCGAACCAGCTCGTAGCGGCGAACGATCTCACCATCGTCATCGGTGAGCGAATAGGTGCTGCACCGGATCGCGGCCCTGCCGGACTTGCGATTGACGATCGGGCGCGCGTCATCGCCCAGGATACGCAACGCACGGTCGAGCGGCATCGGCTTGTAGCGCTCTTCCGTTTCGAGGCGCAGAATCTCCGTTTCTGCCCCGCTGGTCTGGTCGCGCCGGATGACCGTGCGATCGAGGATCGTGATGCGTTCGGCATTGATGCTCTCGACGCCAAGATCGAGCGTGCCAGCTTCGCGCGCCGCCTCGATCCGGGCCTCGATCAGGCCGAGATATTCATCGAAGATCACATTCTGCAACGCGATGCGCAGCGCGAGAATACGATTGAGCCAGCGCTGGATGGGCGGCAGCTCCTCCTTCAGCCCTCCGCCTTCGCCCTCCAGCTCAAGTCCGGTCAGGGTCTGAAATTCGCCAAGTGTGGTCGAGCGCAGTTTACCGTCGGCAAGCAGGCGGAACCATGTTTCGAGGGATTCCTTGGCATAGTCGCTTTCGAGATTGTCCCGCGGGTCGAACAGACCTTGGCCGCCTGTCTGACGCTGGCCCCGTGTCAGGGCACCAAGGCTGTCGAGGCGGCGGGCAATCGTCGAGATGAAGCGCCGCTCGCCGCGGCAGTCGGTCGATACCGGACGGAACAGCGGCGCGGTTACCTGATGCGTGCGATGGGTGCGGCCGAGACCCTGGATGGCCGCGTCAGCGCGCCAACCGGGCTCGAGCAGATAGTGGTTGCGGCGTGACTGGTTCTCGGCGGTGAGACTCGCGTGATAGCTGCGCCCGGTGCCGCCTGCATCGGAGAAGATCAGGATCTTCTTCTCGTTCCGCATGAAGGCGTCGGTCTCGGCAAGGTTTGTTCGCGGCGAACGGCTCTCGATACGCTGGCGACCGTGCGCGTCGATGACGATGCGCCGGCTGCGTCCCGTCACCTCGGCGACCGCATCGGTCCCGAAATGTCCGATGATATGATCAAGGGCGGACCCCACGATCGGCAGGGAGCAGAACCGCTCGACGAGATTGTCGCGCATCTCGAGCGCTTCCTGGCTGAAGATGGGACGCCCGTCCTCGTCGGACATCGGCTCCGACCGCGTCTTGCCGGTGTCATCGACGAAGGTCTTCATCTGACGGACGGGAAAGGCGGCCGTGAGATAGGACATGACGAACTCTTTGGGTGAAAGCTCGATGTCGAGATTCGCCCGGTCCTCGGCGTTCAGCGCGGCAAGTGCCCGGTTGAGCATCGCCTCTGACGTCGAGACGAGCTGGATCACGACGCTCTCGCCGCGGGCCAGATCAGCGCGGATCGCCGGGATCAGCGAGGGCAGCTTCATGCCGATCAGGATCTGGCCAAAGAACCGCTGCTTGGTGGATTCGAAGATCGACAGCGCTGCGGCCTTCGCACCGCTGTTGTAGGTGTCGTTGGAGAAGCTGTCCGTCACCCGGGTGGCATCGAGCGCTGTGCGCAAATTGGCGTGGATGATCGCCCACGCATCGGCATAGGCGTCATAGACCTCGACCTGATCGGGCGTCAGGCGATGTTCGAGAATGTCATATTCGACACCGGCGAAACTGAGCGCCCTGGCGACATAGAGGCCCTGCATCTTCAGGTCGCGGGCGATCAATTCCATCGCCGAGATCCCGCCACGCCGCAAACTGTCAACGAATGCGCGGCGATCGGCAAAGGCAGTCGTCGGTCCCCACAGGCCAAGTCGGGTGGCATAAGCGAGATTGTTGACGTCCGACGCGCCGGTTGCCGAAACGTAAAGGACGCGGGCGCGGGGCAGCAGGTTTTGCAAGCGCACGCCGGCGATGCCTTGATCGGAGCCGTCCTTGGTGCCGAAACGGCCTTCGCCGCCGGCGACACCCGCCATCTCGTGCGCCTCGTCGAACACCATCATACCGTCGAAATCATCACCGACCCAGTCGAGGATCTGCTGAAGGCGAGTGCCCTTGTCGCCCCGGTTGGAGCGAAGCGTCGCATAGGTGAGGAAGAGCACACCCTCGGCCGCGCCGATCGGCGTTCCCAGCTTCCACTGGTTGAGATGCTGGATGTCGAGCGCGAGACCGCCGACCGCGGTCCAGTCGCGACGTGCATCCTCCAGTAGAGTTTCGGTCTTGGATATCCAGATGTGCTTGCGGCGCCCGCGTAGCCACTGGTCGAGGATGATGGCGGCAACCTGACGGCCCTTGCCGGCACCCGTGCCGTCGCCAAGGAAGAATCCGGTTCGGTAAGGGCGGCCGTCCTGGTCCAGCGCGAGCGACAACCCTTCCTCGGCCGCCTTGAACAGACCGGAGATGTCGCGCTCGAAAGCGTCGCCGGCGTAGATCAGCGTTTCGAGCTGAGCGTCGGACAGCACCCGGTCGTCGACTACACTGGCCGGCAGCTTCGGAACGTAAGACGGCCGCGGTGCCGTAATCGAGCCCATGGCGATCGATTCCACCAGAGCGGTCGGATGCGGGGATGCACAGGAAATGGCGATGCGGCTCGGCCTGTATGGCAAGTAAACACCGACCGCCTCGCCGGTCGGTACAGGTTCGGCAAAGACGTCGTAACCGATATCAAGCGCGCTGAGAGACTGGGCGGCCTTGCTGGTCGGGGCCGAAAGCCGGGGTCTGCTCGAGAGACCGCCGAGCAGGGATGCGCGCGCACGGGTTGGTGCAAGGCGCGCTGGGGAGAGTCGCGGGGTTTCCGTAACGCTCGCGGCAGAAGCGATGATCGTCGCGAGCGCTTCAGGGAGTGAGTTGCACCGAACGATGGCGATGTCATCCTGGAAGCTCTTTTCCAGAACGATGAGCTTCACGATCTGGCTGGTGCCATGTTTGGCATAGGCATTGGCGGGCAGTTCGACGTGGAGCGTGATCGCACAGCCCTCGGTCGCCTTCGCCCAGGCGCGGCTCGATGTATCCACGCGATCGGGAAGGATAGCGGCGCAGCGCCCCCCGGCATCAAGCCGTTTCAGGGCGGCGCGCAAGTGGCGGAACGCGGCAAGCGGGTCGGCATGTCGACCGATGCTGCGGGAAAAGGGCGGGTTGATGAGCACGGCGGTCGGTCGGATCGACAGCGGCAGCAGATCGTTGATGAGTTCGCCATCGTGGCGACTGACCGGTGCGGCGGGGAATGCTGCCTGGAGCATGTCAGCGCGCGCCGGATCGATCTCGTTGAGGACAAGCTTGGCGCCAGCGCGCGCGGCGAAAACGGCGAGGAGCCCGGTGCCGGCGGAGGGCTCCAGTACGGTATCGGCTGTGGTGATGCGGACGGCGAGTGCGGCAAGGTAGCCAATCGCGGCCGGTGTCGAAAATTGCTGGAGCGCGATCTGTTCTTCGCTGCGCACAGTATGCGTCGGCAGGGATGCGGTGAGCGCGGTCAGGGCCGCAAGGCACTCGGCGGGCTCTTGCGACAGGTCAAGCGTGGCGAGGTGCAGAACCTGGGCCAGCTCCAGCACATCATAAGCATCGCGGAGTGACCAATGCCCATCGGCAGCGGTTGAGCGATAGGCGGTTTCCATCGCGCGGAGCAGGCCAGGCCGGTCCACGCCGCCGCCTTTGCGCAGCATGGCGTAGACGGCGTTCGCGGCGGTAATGGATGGTTCGGTGAAATCGAGTTCGAGAGCAGCGGCTGAGGTGCGCATTGTAGGCCTCCATCGTATCGTCCGGTGCCCATCACCGGATCAACAAGCCGGAGGCCCCCTCTCCTCTCTTCAGTGGGCGTGTGTCTGGATCACGGTGCGAGGAACGGCGTTGCGGGCAAGCCGATCGCGCAGAGCATCATTCCAGTCGTCATGCTCGGATGGGAGCCACTCCTCGACCCTTCGCCCGTTGGCGCTGAGATGCTCCCCTGCCCTCTTCAGGCAGATCTTGGCCGCCTCGTTGCGCTGACCGAAAACTATGACGCGCTTCACATGGGACGGTATGCCGACATGGGCGTAGCGCTCGGCACCAAGCACGGCCCAAACCGGCAATTGGAACCAATCGATGGCGGACAGGGCGTCTTCGATTCCCTCGGCAATGCCCAGAACGTCATCCGGCTCACTAAATCGCACGCTGCCCGAACCGAGCAGACCCAGCGCGAGCTTGGGCTTGCGGAAGGGGCGTCGCAAAATGTCGGTGGGATCAAGAAAAGTCCGGTGGACCGCGACCAAGCCCAGCTCATTTCTCACTGCGGCGATCATTGCGGGAAGGCTGCGCCGATCCTTCCCCTTCCCTATGATTGTTTGCGGATTGAAGCGAAGGTCGGGCGTCGGCGCATAAAGGCCCCGAGCATGAAGATAGGCTTCAGCCGGTGTGCCGGCGATGGGGATGCTGTGCTGCCACAATGACTTCGCCAAACCGCTCAGATTGCGTGACGGCGCGCGCGGTTCGACATGGACCGGCTCTCGATCGTGCAAACCCTGACGATCGAGAGCCTTGAGGATATCGGTCGATGTGCATCCCGCAAAGCATTTGAACAGGATCGCCTTGGTGCCGAGACGGACTGAAAGACTGGGGGAATGATCGTCATGGGCGGGGCAGCGGCACTCGCCGCGCGATCCGGACCAGCGTCCGCCCAGGCTCTCAACGATCTGCTTGGCGCGAACCGCTGCGTCGATGGTGGCTGGCATAAAGCGAAACTCCTGTCGAAGATTTAGGTCCGCTCCGCGCATGCCCCCTCCCCTCTTAGCCGATCGGCGCTTGCCTCCTACGGCCTAGACGGCCTTTGCCGCGAGCACACCGAACTCTTCGACGATCCGGTCGGTTGTGTAGTGGGTGGTGCCGTCGCGCTCGTAGGAGGTGTCACGGAGCCGTCCAGCGATCCGCACGAGATCGCCAATCTGGGCCTTCTCATCGATATATTTCCGCTGGCCGTCGCTGAAAATGACGACGCGGTTCCAGTAGCTATCCTCGATCCACTGGTCGCCTTCTGCCCGGCGGCGATAGTTCGCGCATACTGAGATGCTCGTGACCTTGGGCTTGGCGTCGATCTCACCGATCCGTCCGATAATCTCGAATTTGGCAAAATTGATCATACGACCTCCTCACTGCGTCTACCCAGCGGCGACGAGCGGTGATTCAGCTGCTGTCGGGTCGCTGAGGGTCTCGTCGCAGGGCGGAGCTGCCGAGGATCGAGACCGTGATCCTATCGTGGAACCCCGGTCTGAAGATATCCCCCCAACTAGGGGGAAGTCGGTTACGCTGTCCGACCTCAAGGGCTCAGCGAATCGGCTGCTTGGTCCTTTAGAATCATTCTAAAACAACGCCGCTGCTCGCAGCGGAAGGATTCATGATTCTAAGTGATTCAGATTCAGTGCCGAAAAGCTCTGCAATTTCAATGATCTATCGCATTTATCCTGACCGCACGGGGGACTTTGCCTGACCCCGCGGGGGCATCAACCTGACCGATCGGGGGCAGATAGCTGACCTATTGGGGCTATCCTGACCGATTGGGGGCGATGGTCTTTGGCAGCCTTGCGCCTGGGAATGATGTCATTCTGCGGCGTTTATCGAGCGTGAGCGAGTCGAAAATGAAGAGAACGCGAATCGCATTGCGACTCGGCAGGATCCCAGTGCTTTTGCGGGAGTGCCACACGGTTCTAACCTGACCGGACGGGGGCGACAGAAAGTGTTTCAGCCTGCCCTGACTTGACGAGCGAGGACAGGTCAGGCAGCAAATAGACGAATCTGCCCAATATGCGTTCGGCCTATATGACATGGAACATGCGGAAAATCTAAGCGCCGATGCAGCGCAAGAGGCGCAAGCCGATTCGGCGCCTGGCCGCGCCATGCGTGTCGCAGCGGCTCTGCAGGCGAAGGGTGGCGAAGAATTCGCCAAACCCGGCAGCATCGTTGAGATCAAATTTGTGAAAGGCCAGTCGCTCAGCCTGACGGCGTCGCGATTGCTCGCGTTGATGATCCTAACCGCAGGCGGCGATGCCTGGCAAGATCGGCCGCATCGCATGCGCAAGGCTGATATTCGCCGCGGTCATAAGGGTAATGAACGCATCTCCGACATGTTGGAGGAGCTTCACCGGACCTTGTTTGCGATCGACGACCGGTCTTGGCGCGGCAAGAAAGCGACGCTGCGCTTTTCCCTGATCTCGTCGTCTCGCGAAGAGGCGGAAGATACAGACGGCGCCGATGCGGGTTGGATCGAATGGGAGTTTACGCCTGATGCGCGCAAACTCATCCAGGAATCCGAGAGCTATGCCGTCCTTAATCGGCAGGCGGTGCTGGGCTTCCGATCGAGCTATGCGCTCAAGCTCTATGAGATTGGATCGCTGCGGCTCCATCGTCGCCAGTCGACCTGGAAGGGCGATATGGCAGCGCTGCGCGCAGCGCTGGGCATATCGCCGGACGTGTATAAGGATTTCGCGCAACTCCGCCGCAAGGTGCTTGAAAAGGCGAAGGCAGAAATTGATCAGCTGGCTCACTTCCGCGTCGAGTGGAAGGAGATACGGCAGGGTCGAACGGTGACCGAGATAGAATTCCGCTTCGAGCCAAAGGATGCGCCCGCGCAGATCGCAACCGTCGATGAGATTGAGAGGCATGCGACTGGACGAAAGGCGCGGCGCGAGGGCGCAGTGGAGACGGTCGCCGAGATGGTGGAGGTCGGAGCATTCGTGAAAGCGGCGATCAGCGGGCTGATCGCACCTGAGAAGAGTTCTGAGATCGTCTTCCCTCAGGGAACGATCCGGTTCAACACAGAGACCCTGGCTGCGGTTGCCCGATCACATGGGGGCGGTTGGGATATCGATCTCATTGCTGACGCCTATCGCCAGCAGATGGGCGACCGTCTGGCAAAGCTCAAGGGTGCCAAATTGCTCAGCTCGTGGACCGGCTTTTGCGAGAGTTTCGTTGCTCGAAGGGGGCGGCCATAGAGGGAATTGCACCGGTGCAATTTTTTACGCGCCCCCACCGAGTCAGGATGGGTCGCTTTTGAGGGCCGCTGATCGCCCCTAACGCCACGATCCGCCTCTACAGCGAGGTGTAACTTTCGAAATAACGCTTATGTTTGACGAAAAAGCGCAAGTAGCGCTACTATACCCCTGGTTTCAAAAAGGGGCGCCCTGTGGCAGCATCACTAGACATCGACGACACTCATGATCTTCTGTCGGTGGCGACGCTTGCCCAGCGAACATCATCGGTACTGGAGCGCCTTCGCGATTCTGCGCGCAGCGCCCGAGCGGATGATCGTCGGGAGCCGACCTTTCCGATTGGCAAGGCCGCCGATTTGGTCGGGCGAACGCCCGCTGCAATCCGCGACGCAGAAAAAGATGGCCGTCTTCCGCCTCCCCCGCGAACCGAGAATAATCGTAGAGTGGGTTACACGCTTGCCCAACTCAACGATATGCGCGGCCTGTTTGGCACGCGACCCTGGAGGGCGGCCGAAGACCCCTGTTGTGTCGTGGCTGTCCAGAATTTCAAAGGAGGCGTCGGCAAATCAACCTTGTCGGTCCACCTTGCCCAATATCTCGCGATCCAGGGCTACCGCGTCGCCCTTATCGACTGCGACAGCCAAGCCTCCGCGACGACGCTGTTCGGCTATGTTCCGGATCTCGATCTGACTGAGGACGACACGCTTTATCCATTTCTTCGCCAAGAGGAGATGACGTCACTGGACTATGCGTTGCGCAAGACGCACTTTGATGGCCTCGAACTCATTCCTGCCAATTTGCGGTTGTTCCAGTCGGAATATGAGATCGCGGCCCGAATGGCACGAGGGCAGGGGGGGCTTATCGATCGTCTTTCCCAAGGTATCGCCAGCATCGCCGACCGGTTCGATGTCATCGTCCTCGATCCGCCGCCGGCCCTTGGTGCTATATCCTTGTCGGTTTTGCGCGCGGCGAATGCTCTCGTCGTGCCGGTGCCTCCCACCGTCATGGACTTTTCTTCGACTGCGGCGTTTTTGGCGATGCTTGACGAGACGATCGAGACGCTGGCCGAGCGCGGCTTTGCGCCAACTCTAAAATTTCTGCGCTTTGTTGCCTCGAAGGTCGACGAGAACAAATCGATGCAGAAGGAACTGCTCAATCTGATGCGGACGCTCTTTGGCCACGCGATGGTGCGCACGCCGCTCAAGGATTCTGCTGAGATCGACAATGCGACGGCTCGTCTTATGACGGTTTATGAACTCGACGGCCCGGTGACCAGCAGTGCGGTGCGCAACCGCTGCCTCACCTATCTCGACGGTGTGAATGCCGAACTCGAGCTGGATATTCGAGCGATGTGGCCCAGCCATTTGAGCCGTTTGCGCAAGGAAGGTTTGGCGTGAATCGGGAAAATTGCACCGGTGCAATTCCGGGTGAAGGAACGGCTTCATGAGTAGGAAAAACGCGAGTTTCGCAGCAGAGCTGGCAGCGGGCATCAATCCGCCGGAAGACGGCGCTCCCGCGCCGCGTCGGCCTGGGCTGGGCGCCAATGTTCTCACCGGTAGGGAAAATCGATTGGCCGAACTGGCAGCGGGGACAGTCGTCAGCCGCACCCATGAACTGGTGGATCCCGCGCGTTGCCGGATGTGGGCGGGGCATAACCGGGAATATGCCTTGCTCAACGAAGAGCGGTGCGCCGATCTTATCGAAAGCATAAAGGCACAAGGGCGCCAGGAGATGCCCGCGATCGTCCGTCGCGTGCGCGGCGAACCCGAATATGATTTTGAGGTAATCTGCGGCGCGCGGCGTCATTGGTCGATCAGCTGGCTGCGTAGCCACAATTACCCTGACTTCCGGTTCCTGGTCGATATCCGCGAACTGTCGGATGAAGAAGCGTTTCGCATAGCGGACATCGAAAACAGAGCCCGCGAAGACCTCAGCGACCTGGAGCGGGCACGCGACTATCTCCGTGCGCTTGATGCCTATTATGAGGGCCGCCAAAAGGTCATGGCGGAGCGGATCAACGTCACGGAAAGCTGGTTGAGCCGCTATCTTGATCTCGCGCGTCTCCCGGTGGAATTGATGGTCGCCTTTCCCAATCCTCAGGATTTGCGGATCAAGCACGTCACAACGATCAAGCCATTGCTGAAGCCGGACGATCGTCGCCAACGCGTATTTGCCGAAGCGGCCGCGCTCAGTGCTCGATCGGGAGGGGAGCACACTCCCATGGCTGTGTCGGAGATCGTCCGTGCGCTGGCGCTGGCGGCCGATCCCCCCAAAAGGTCAGGATCCCCCAAGAAGTCAGGAATGGCGCAGATTGTATCGAGCGAGACGGGGAAAGCGGTGCTTCGCATCGAGGGCACCGATCGCAAGGGAATTCGCCTGACACTTCTCAATAGGGGTGGGGCCTCTCGGGAGGATGTCGAGAAGGCCATTCGCGAGGTGCTTGACGCTCACTGGGCCTGAAGTGGGCGAAGCAAGAACGGGAGGCGTGACATCGAGCGGTCACGCCCCGCTACAACTCAATCAGTGGTGAGCCGAGACATCGATACCGAGGCCAGCTAGCATCGAATCGAGTTCTGCCATTTCCCGATCAAACTCTGCGAGCGCGGGTACAAAATCTGGGAGCGCCTGAGGCGGGGCAGGGGGACGCCCTACCGGACGGACACCAAACCCGAAGGCGATAGCCAGATCGCGCGTCATATAGGTCCGCCAGGCCTGACGACCGCTCACCTCCACTAGAAGGTCCAGCTCTGCCGCGCGAGAAAGCAGCTTGCCGGCACCAGAGATCGTTACGTCCAATCGCCGGGCGAGCATCCGAGGACTGACGACGGGGACAAACTGGACAAGGCTGAGCAACTCCAGGAGCTTGCCAGGACGGTGCGTGCCATGGAGGGCTGCGGCGGCGCGTAAGCGGTCTTCCTCGAGCGCCTGGAGCCTCACCAGCCCCTCTTCTGCCCGATCGGTGAGCGACCGGAGGTTACGCAGGACGATGGCCTGCGTGTCGCGCGGCGAGAGGCGAAGCGCCTTGTCGCCAATGGTCAGGCACGGCAGCACGGCCTGAGTGATTTTCAGCGATCGCAGGAGCCCGGGGACGGCAAGCCACGGCGTGATCGTGCTGTCTGCGCGGGAGCGCCGGGCCGTAATCTCAAGCGCGCGGAGGAGGGCTGGCCGCTGGCTCCAATCTTCTGGGGCGTCCGTTGAGATCGCGAGCTCGTCTCGCCAATAACGGGATTCGCGCTGGGCCAATTGCCGCTGCCAAATCGGAAGCGCATCACGATCGTCCAAATTGGTCGGCATCTGCCGGCGACCGGGCAGATTGACGGCGCATTCCCGTCCGAAAATATCAATTTCGTCAATCTCAGCGCCCTGCGCCCGCAGCGCCGTGGTATAGCCGGTCCAGGTGGCACGTCGCTGCCACGGCGTTGCGGCAGGACTGGCAGAAACACGGGCATCGAGGCGGCCTATCGCCGCTGCCGCCCGCTCTAGACGGGCGACGAGCCTGGAGGTCCAGATTGGCTCTGAGAGGTCTGCGATGGCAACGGGCATGGCGTGAACATATCCCCAAAGTAGCCGTAGCGTCTACCATGCTGTGCTCGTTAAACATGGACCTATGATAATTGCAGTTATTGCATGAGCGGAATTGACCTCTCTTTATTAGGTGAGCTACAAGCGCCGCTGAGGAGCGTGGCGCAGGATGGGCACCGAAACAGCCCAGGAGGGGCCAAAAGCCGCCATAGCCGCGTCTGAGGCGTCCCTGCCGGCCATCAGGGCGCCGGCCGACCTTTCGTGGACGATCGTGCAGATGCGCGCCGGCGAGCGGATTCCCGTCAACGAGGCGCTGATTGCCGCCTATGAGGCCGCCTCATCGCCCCACAGCATTCGCGCGCTGAAATCCGACATCGAGGCGTTCGACGCTTGGTGCCGCCGCACGAACCGGATCGCGCTGCCAGCGACCGCAGAGACGGTGGCCGATTATCTCGACGCGCGGGCAGGGAAGGGGAGCCGGCCGGCGTCGCTCTCACGGTACAAAGCGTCGATCGCCAAGATCCACCAGCTGCTCGATCTCAAGGATCCGACGCCGGCCCCGTTGGTCAAGCTGCGGCTGCAGGCGGTGCGACGCGAGAAGGGGGCGGCGCAGCAGCAGGCCCGGCCATTGCGGTTCAAGGGGCCGGTGCGCGACGTCGAGCGCGACAAGGCGCGCGGGCTCAATATCCGCGCGCTGCTCGAGAGCTGCGGCGATGATCTGCCGGGGCTGCGCGATCGGGCGCTGCTGTCGGCCGCCTATGACACCGGGCTGCGCGCGTCCGAGTTGGTGGCGGTCGCGGTCGAGCATATCGAGGAGGCGATCGATCCCGAAGCGCGGCTGCTCCAGATCCTGCGCAGCAAGGGCGATCAGGACGGGGAGGGGGCAACTGCCTATCTCAGCCCGCGCACCGTCGCGGCGATCGCAGCCTGGACCGAGGCAGCCGGGATCACGACGGGGCCGCTGTTCCGGCGGGTGCAAGTGCGGCGTTACAAGGCGCGCGCCGCCGTGCGCGGTCGGGCGATCGACAGCATTTCGAGCCGCGAGACCTGGGATTTGCGCAAGACACTCTCCAAGCCAGCCGTGAAGGCGCGGATTGAATACGACATCGGCAACGTGGCGCTACATTCCGGCTCGATCGGGCCGATCTTCCGGTCGATAATCCAGCGGGCGTTCGATCTCGGCGCGTTGCCCGATCTTACAGCCGAGGATCTGGCGCGGCTGCTCAAGGGGATCAGCGCGCACTCGACGCGGATCGGCCTCAACCAGGACCTCTTCGCGAGTGGTGAGGATCTTGCCGGAATTATGGATGCTTTGCGCTGGAAGAGTCCCCGTATGCCCCTGAGCTACAACCGTAATTTGGCCGCCGAAGCGGGCGCCGTCGGCCGCCTGATGGACAGGTTGAAATGACCGCGCCCGGTATCGACAGCTGCTCCCTAGCCCCTTTGTATTTCGAGGCCTTCTTTGGTGCCAGCACGGGGCGGTGCAACGGCTTTCTTAGATTGTGCCCCAAGGTGTTGTCTTGTCTTATGACTTCTCTGCCGATTGCGGGCATTGAGAGATACCCGATCCGGGGTGGCCACCCCGGATCGGGCGGAAGGGGATGGATCGAAGTCGTCTCGGTCGTGGCGGACCGTCGATTAGTGTGATCACCCCTTTCTTTTTCCACGTGACCTGTACGGAAACCAGGGCTTCGGGCCCGGATGACAAGAGTAGGACAGCGGAGAAGATGACTAATCCTATAGCCCAGACTGTCGGCATCGACGTCTCAAAAGCGACTCTTGATGTATATGCCCATCCTGCGGACTGCGAGCGCAAGTTCGCCAATTCCTCAAAAGGCCACGGGGAGCTGATAGAATGGCTCAGCCAATGGCCGATTGATCGTATCGCCTATGAAGCCACCGGTGCTTACCACCGGCAGCTCGAGCAGGCTTTGTCCGATCTACCATGCGTCAAGCTCAATCCAGCTCGCGCTCGACGGTTTGCTCAAGCAGCAGGCACTCTCGCCAAGACGGACAAGATCGATGCAATCATCCTGGCCCGCATGGCAGTGACACTTCAGCCTCCGGTCCGCGCGGCAAGTACGCCTCAACAGGTAAAGCTTTCCGAGATGATCAGCGCTCGCGATGGCTTGGTCCGCGATAAGATCGCGCTTCAAAATCAAGCGAAGAACCTCACCCTGCCTCTCCTCAAGCGTCAGCACAAAACGCGTCTTGATCAGATCGAGCGGCATATCGATCAGGTCGATGCCGCGATAGCGGCGATCATTGCAGCTGATCCCGCATTGGCACGTCGCCACGAGATCATCTCCAGCATCGCCGGAGTAGGCATACGTACCGCCGATCAGCTGGTGGCCACCATGCCAGAGCTAGGAGCGCTCGACTCCAAACAAGCTGCGTCGCTCGCCGGACTAGCTCCCGTCACACGCCAGTCCGGCCAATGGAAAGGACGCAGCTTCATCCAGGGCGGAAGGGCCAATGTACGACGAGCCCTGTACATGCCGGCACTCGTCGCAGCCCGCTACAATCCAGAACTCAAGGCCAAGTACCAAAGCCTGATCACCGCCGGGAAGCCGGCAAAAGTCGCTGTGGTCACGCTCATGCGCAAGCTCATCGTGATGGCCAACGCGCTCCTCAGGGCCGATCGCCTATGGGTCGAAAAACGAGCTTGATCACAACGGAAACTTGGCTTCACCGTGTTCATAATCACCCACGACCTCGATACTCTGTACGCGATTTGCGACCGCGTTGCGGTTGTCGCTGACAAGAAAATCGCCGCTGTTGCAACGATCAAAGAACTTGAACGGTCAGATCACCCGTGGATCCGGAGCTATCTTCTGGGACCGCGAGGCCGTGCCGCCAAAAAAGAGAAAGAAAGCTGATGGAACGCCATGCCAACTATGCTCTGGTAGGCGCCGCCTCCATCGCGTTGCTTATCGCCACGCTTGTTTTTGTTGTCTGGCTCGGCGGTTCGGCCAAAGGAAGTGATTCTTACCAGATCGTGTTTCATGGGCCGGTCAGAGGCTTAAGCGTTGGAGGCGAAGTGCAGTTCAACGGCATCAAGGTCGGGGAAATCGGCGGAATCCGCCTCGACCAACGCGACCCCAACCGTGTTATCACGGATATCGAACTGACGCGCGGGACACCGGTCCGCGAAGATTCGGTCGCATCCTCTGAAAGTCAGGGCATCTCAGGGGTCAGCATCGTTCAAATCAGCGCGGGCACGCCGAGCAAGCCCCTTCTCAAGACCAATGATCACGGTAAGCGACCTGTCATCCCCAGCAAGCCCAACGCTATGTCTTCGTTGCTGCAAGGCGGCGGACAGGTGGTGGCAAGCGCGACCGAGGCACTGAGCCGTGTGAACAAGGTCCTGTCTGACCGTAATATCGCCAACATCGGCGGCGCCATTCGCGATGTCCGAATGACTACGGCGGAACTGGCGGCCAATCGGACCATGTTCGCCCATGCCGGTTCTGCGCTCGCCAAACTGGATCGGGCGGCTGACGATATTCAGGGCGCGGCCTCGTCCGTTCGGCAGATTGCCGATGGCGATGGCAAGCGCGCCTTCGCCGACATCTCCCAAGCGGCAAACGAGCTCAAATCAGCAGTTCATGAGGCTCGCGGCGTGATTGCCAAACTCGACACGCAAAGCGCCGATATCGGCACGACCACGATCCCTAATATCAATGCGACTATGCTGGCATTGCAAGAAACAGCTGAATCGCTGGACGGGCTAATTCGCGGGATCCGACAAAGTCCCCGCGAAGCTCTGGCCAAAAGCCGGGGTACTGAACTGGAGTTGCCTAAGTGACATTATCAACCAGGAATCGGACTTTTGCACTTCTGTCGAGCGCCTTGCTGCTGGGTAGCTGTGGAAACCTGCTAGGCGGCGGCGAGCGCGCTGACCTTTTCAGGTTTGGCGTGGTTGCCCCCACGCCCGTCACCGGGATGCAGGGTGCGCTCCCGACTCGCTCTGTATCTCTGCTTCGCCCCCGGTTCTCGCAGGAGGTGGAGGGCGATCGCATGCTCACCACGCGGGGGGAGCGTGCGCTCTACCTCAAGGGCGTTCGTTGGGTGGCGCCGGTCCCCGATCTTTTCACCCAGGCGCTGATGCGTCAATATGCGGCGCGGGCACCTGACGTGCGCCTGACGGGCGTGAGAAACGCCACCGGGGCATCGCATGCGCTGCAGATTGATATCGAGCGATTCGAAGCACGGTATGGCCTAGATGGGGATGAAAAAGCACCGCCCACTGTCATTATCGAAGGCGATGCAACCCTGTTTGATCTTTCTGATCGTCGTCCCGTCGAGGCCAAGCGCTTCTTGGTGCAGGAGCCAGCTTCCGCAAATACAACAAGTGGGATAGTCGCCGCTTTCGATCGTGCAGTAGCTCGCTCAACCACAGAATTGACGGATTGGTCCGCGGATACAGCGCGGAAGCATTCCACAGAGCGCGCGCTAGATACATCCAAGGATCGGATGGATCGCAAGCAGGAGATAAATTGATCATGAGCCTGTCGCCGATCTCAGCAACTTTCGGGCGTAATTGCATGTACAAAATCGCCATGCGCCGGATACCTTCGTAGGTATCTCCGAGTTTTGTTTTTATTTGAAGGACCGACCCGATCGGAGCCAAATCAAGTAAGATAGTGTAATATCGGGTTCCAGGTCTTAATAAGCGACAGCATATCGACCATGTGATAAGTCAAATCTCGCAATTCGTAATATTGCTATCCGATTAGCCAATGGAATCTGCTGCCGATTCAATTGCTATTGAATTGAAAATTCAATTTATGCAATGCGAGTGATGGTGAAACGATTATCCAACAGCATCGTTACGACGTGGTCACGTTTAACGTGATGCGGCCACTTGACCGCTCGCAATCTATTCTACGGAGAAGGTACTATGCTGAAAGTCATTATGGCCGCGGGCGCGCTAGCGCTTTCAGGTTCAGGGGCTCTTGCCCAAGCTGTTTCGCCAACGAACACAGGTTCAATGTCGAGTATGGATACCGGCACGACACCGATAGCTGGACAGAATGAGCCAGCGTTTGTGATGGCTGCATCGGATGCGAACCTCTATCAAATAAAAGCGGCGCAGCTCGCCGTGACCAAGGCCCAGCGTGACGATGTGAAGGCTTATGCCAAACGTGTTCAGACAGAAGCGCAAATCGCCCAGAAAGCTCTCATGGCCGCGCTGCGCAACGATCAGCGGACGATAAAAGCGCCATCGTCATCGCTTTCCTCCGACAGAGCCGCACTCGTGAAGCTGCTCCAGAAGACGCCGCGCGGCAGCTTCGATAATCTTTATCTATCCCAGTCCGCCCAGGTACTGCAGGCGGCATGGGCCATCAACAAAGGCTATGCGCAAGACGGCACCGACCCAGCCTTGAAGCAAGTCGCGGGCACCGCCGTTCCCACACTTGAGCAAGAACTCACCAACGGGAAGGCACTTCTTCCTTCAGCATTGACCGGCGGTCAATGATCATAGTGGCGCCCGTTCTTCACGGGCGCCACTCAATGTGATCGTCATGCCCTTGTGGGCAACTGCTGTTATTTCAAGCGCGGCAACAGTGAACCCCACAGCGGTCGTGTTTATGCTTTCAACCTTGTCTTCAGGATATTGGGCGGATGATGATACTTATTTTTGCCATGGCGGCTCTTGGACAAAGCCCCGAGCAACCCGCCAGAAAAGATGAGACAGTTGACCGCGGTCGGGAAATCGTCACTCAGCCGGCGAAAGATATTGGCGCGGCCAAGACTGAAATTCCAGTTATTCTGGAAAGAGCGCAAGAAAATCCATATGGCCTCTCCGGTTTGAAATCCTGTGCGCAGATCAAGGCCGCAACCACGGAGCTCGATAGCGTCCTCGGACCTGATTTTGCCGTCGGCAACAACAAAAAAGAGAACAGGGCTGGTCGGCTAGCCGAGGCTGGAGGGAAAACTATTGTTAACACAATCATACCGTTTCGGGGCTTAGTTCGGGAGATTTCGGGCGCAGCTCCGGCCGAAAGACGCCTGGCGTCAGCAATCGACGCCGGCTTCGCGCGCCGCGGCTTTCTTCGTGGAACAGCGCTCGCACGGCGCTGTCCGGGCAGTAAAAATTAACGACGAAAGCTGACGCTGCTGACGCTATTGAATTCAATGCCGCTGTGTGAGGCTGCGCATTATCTCGTGAGCTTGGCATTGCAGGGCAATAACTCCGGCGAGACTAACAAGAAAGTACTAGCGGTCGAGACCGCCCATAATATCGCTGTCGGAGAAGGTGACGGCACCCATCCAATCAAAGTGGCGCGGCAATTTTCGGATGGCGCTGCTCATATCACGATAGCCCATCATTGCGCGGATTGAACCTGGACATCGGATCTCGGCTCAGTTTTTATCGACCGTCCTGTAGGCACCAGTAATCTTCTCGCCGAAATGGTGGGCATCATGCGCGTTCAGCTTCTGAATTTGTGCCCCAGCTTAACAAATCGTTCCTCGGTATATTCTGATTCTGACGTGAAGTGGGGGGAGCTACAGCCTGATAGGGCGGCTGATGGTTAGTACCGGTCCAGCGGCGTCGGGCAAGAGCGAATGATAGGGGCGTAAACGCTGAGGTTCCATATAATATGCAATTGCCGAGCGCCCTTTAATGCTGCAAGAGCAGAACCGCACCGCGCATCATGGAGGATTGTAATTTATATGGCTGACAAGTCGGCCACTGCTTCGGCGGATCCTGAGGGCCTCGGCGAGTCCGCAGCGTCCCCGCTTAACTCGCCACGCGTTCGCCTGGCGATGCTCATTGGCGCGATCTTGCTGCTCATTGGTGGCCTTGTCTGGTACTTGGATCATCAGAACCGGGGCCGATACATGCAGGTGACCGACAACGCCTATGTTGCGGCGGATTCCGTCATCACAGCGCCCAAGATCGCCGGATATGTTGAACGGGTGTTCGTTATCGAGAATCAGACGGTTCGGCAGGGGCAGTCTCTAGCTGAACTCGATCCCCGCGAATATCGGGCGCAGACTGAACAGATTACCAGCCAGATCGAAACGGCAACGGCTGCGGGGGATACGACGCGCTCTCAGATTTCCGAACAACAGGCAACCATAGCGCAAGCGCAAGCCCAGCTCGACGCGGCGCGCGCCGAGGCTGCTTTCGCCGCACAGCAGGTTACGCGATATCAGCCGCTTGCCGCATCCGGCGCCGAGCCAGGGGAGCGTTTCGCGCAGCTTCAGACGCAGGCACGGCAAGCTCGCGAGCGAACCAATGCTGCGCAGGCCGCGTTGATCGCCGCGCAACGGCGTGTCGGTACACTGAGCGCGCAGGTACGTCAGGCCCAGTCGCAAGCAGAGGCCGCGCGTGCCCAACTCAAGGTGGCGCGCGTCAACGTCGAATCGACAGTGCTTAAGGCTGCCATCAATGGCCGTGTGGGCGACCTGGCTGTCCGTGTCGGGCAATTCGTGCAGCCCGGTACGCGCCTGATGACACTGGTTCCTGTCGATCGATTGTTCATAGAGGCGAATTTCAAAGAGACTCAACTGGGGCTTATGCGCGTCGGCCAGCCTGTTGGCATCGAAATCGATGCGCTCCCTGGCGTCGAACTGACCGGGCGTATTGCCAGTGTCGCTCCTGGCACGGGCGCCCAGTTCTCGGTGCTCCCCCCCCAGAATGCGACCGGAAACTTCACAAAGATCGTACAGCGCGTGCCTGTACGCATTGCAATCGATGCTCCTCTCGAAGTGCGTACGCTCCTCGTGCCGGGAATGTCGGTTGGAGTAACGGTCGATACGCGTTCAGCCAGAGGAGAGATGGATCGACTCCGTCAGGCCGTAAGCCGGAAGCGTTGACAGTGGTCACGGTCACAGCATCTCCAGACGCAGCTCGTTCCGCGCGTGCGGACTTGACCGCTTGGATCGCTGTGGCTGCCGGCTCGCTCGGCGCACTGCTGGCGACCCTCGACATCTCGATCGTCAACTCGGCACTGCCAACGATCCAAGGCGAAATCGGAGCAACCGGCACTGAGGGAACGTGGATCGCCACCGCCTTTCTCGTTGCCGAGATCGTCGTCATTCCGCTGAGCGCTTGGCTGGAGCGGCTTTTGGGACTGAGAACCCTCCTCCTCATTTCCGTGACCGCCTTTACCGGGTTCTCCATCCTATGCGGCATCGCCACAGATCTTACGACTATGATCATCGGACGAACCGGGCAGGGCCTTATGGGAGGGCTGCTGATACCGACCGCCATGACGATTGTCGCAAAGCGACTCCCGCCACCCCAGCAGCCTATCGGGATGGCGCTTTTCGGAATGACCGTAATCTTGGGCCCCGTTCTTGGCCCCTTGCTCGGCGGCTGGCTGACGGAAAATTTGAGCTGGCATTATGCCTTCTTCGTCAATGTGCCGGTCTGCGGGATACTCCTCTTGCTCCTGTTGCTCGGCCTGCCGCACGAACGTACGAATTGGGTCTATCTTCGCGAGGCCGACTGGTTGGGTATTATAGGCCTGATCCTTGGCCTTGGAGGACTGACGATCGTGCTCGAGGAGGGGCACCGTGAAGACTGGTTCGAATCGACGCTTATCATCCGGCTGACGTTTATAACCGTAGCAGGGTTTGTGATGTTGGGGATCGGACAGATCCGGGCAACAAAGCCCGTCCTTAAGTTGCGAATCGTCATGAGCAGACAGTTCGGCAGCGTCGTTATAATGGCGCTAGCGCTGGGCATGGTGATGTACGGATCGACCTTCGTCATCCCGCAATTCCTGTCGCTTATCGCCGACTATAATGCCCTCGAGGGCTCTGTTGCAAACATGGGGCACGGCCGCGCGGCGTCACCCAGTTGGGGGATTAGGCAGCATTGGCGAAATGCTTATTGAGCATAATCATGGTTTCGGTCAGGGCCGAGGGTCCAATTCCGAATGCTCTTTCAACCAGGCGCACCTCCCCCATGATACCTGGCTGCAGGCACCATGCCTGGGCCTGTCCTTTGCGTAGGGCGCGCATGACCTCGAAGCCCTTGATCGTGGCGTAGGCCGTTGGCATCGACTTGAAGCCACGTACCGGCTTGATCAGCATCTTCAGCTTGCCGTGGTCGGCCTCGAGCACGTTGTTCAGATATTTCACCTGCCGGTGCTCGGTTTCCGCCGCCAGTTTGCCTTCGCGTTTCAGCTCAGCGATTGCTGCGCCGTAGCTGGGTGCCTTGTCGGTATTGAGTTTGGCCGGCTTTTCCCAGTCCTTCAGGCCACGAAGAGCTTTGCCCAGAAAGCGCTTCGCCGCTTTGGCGCTGCGTGTCGATGACAGATAGAAATCAATCGTGTCGCCCCGTTTGTCGACCGCCCGGTACAGGTAGGTCCATTTGCCCCGCACCTTTACGTAGGTCTCATCCAGACGCCAGCTCGGATCAAAGCCGCGCCGCCAGAACCAGCGGAGACGCTTCTCCATCTCCGGCGCGTAGCGCTGCACCCAGCGATAGATCGTCGTATGATCGACATCGATCCCACGCTCGGACAGCATTTCCTCGAGATCACGGTAGCTGATGCCGTATCGACAATACCAGCGCACCGCCCATAGGATGACCTCGCCGGTAAAATGCCGTCCTTTGAAATCGTTCATCGCAACTGACCTTGACAGTACATGAGCCCAATCTTGGAAACCGTGTCAGAGTTTGCAACAGAGCCAGGTATCGGGTTCCGCTCGCTCACCGAGAACATCGACACCACCACTTCGGGCGGGATGCTGGTGTTCAACATCTTCGGCTCGCTTGCCCAGTTTGAGCGCGATCTGATCCGGGAGCGCACCCATGCAGGCCTCAAGGCCGCTCGCGAGCGAGGTCGCCCCGGTGGGCGGCGGCCAGTGGTCACACCTGACAAGCTCCGCAAGGCGCGCGATCATATCGCTTCCGGCCTCACAGTTCGCGAGGCCGCCGCGCGCCTCAAGATCGGCAAAACCGCCCTCTACAAAGCCCTCGAAGCCACGGAGAAGAACACAAAGTCCCAGCGTTCCCGGTCCGTTCGCTCTTAGCGTGCAGATAAGTCACTTTCGTGCAGTCACCCCGTGTTCGAGACGATGAGCCGCGCGATCGACGCGGAGGAAACCGGCATATCGTTCGGATCGCAGCATGTAGCGCGGCCGTTGCTGACGCCGGATGAAGTCCGCACGCTGCGCGAGGATTTGCAGCTCCTGTTCCTTGCGGGGCAACGGCCGATCGTCGCCGCCAAGCTGCGCTACTACGCCGATCGCGAGTTCGCCGGGAAGTTCGACAAGGCGTGAACGGACACTATCGACGAAGTGAAAAAGGCCGTTTGCTGTATAGTGTCAGAACTGCCGCCAAGGGCGGAAGGATAGAATATGGACCAACGCGTCATTGATCTTTGGGACCGGCTCATGGCCTATGGAGAGAGCGGTTCCGCACCTCTTCCGGCGATCCGCGACGAAGTGTTGGAGCTGCACGAAGCGATCACCGATGAGGAAAGCCGGCTCGGCCTCATGCGGATATTCAATCTCGTCTGCGATCTTGTGGCGGTGCATCTCCAAGAGACGAACGGCGATCTTGAAGCCTTCGCCCAGCACCGGCAGGGCCAGATATGGATGTTCCTGCGCGCGGAATGTCTTGTCGATGGCGCGTTGGACCGGAGCCGGCTGCGATATGTGACATGGCGCGAAGTCCAGGCCGGCCGCATGACCGAGGATGATCCGCTGCGCCGCTACGCATTGGGCGATGACTCCGCCTTTGATGAGCTGATGGCCGCGCCGACGCCACCGAAGCGGACGCGCCACTAGGCGCGAATGTATAGGCGTATACAAATATACATGTTCGCCGTCTGTTCGCCCTTGGCGTTGTTTAGCGGACTTTCCGCGCCCTGCCCTGCCGGCTCTTGGCGTAGGATTCCGCCCTCTCCCGCAGCAATGTTCGGGGCCAAATCCGTGAAATCGTTGCCTGGCGCACAAACCTTGAGGCTCGCCGTTTCGATCCCCGACCTCGCGAGGATCTAGCTTTCCAGAAATCGGCCGCATGGGAAGCCCGTAGAGCGCCATTGCCGCTTGGACCCTCCCCGGCCTGCCAAACGTCCAGAATGAAGCCCAGCGGCCCGGAAATCGCCCCTGCTGCGACGTTTCCGCCTCCCCTGCCCTCTCGGCTCGATCACCGCCCTATCCGCCTGGCTTTCCTGGAAAGCCAATTGCGACGGTGCCGCTGGCGCTGTGGTGTCGATAGAAGCGGGGCGTTTAAACGATCCTCAATCTAGCAAAAAGCGTGCCGGCGAAGCCGGCTCATCATGGGGATGCCGGGTGGGAGGATCGCAAAGCGATCCGGGGCGGCCGAAGGCCGCGAGCCGGCGGGGGCGAAGCCCCCAAGAGGCGGCGCTTTTCTTCCCTCTGACCGGTGCCGGTAGCGCGGCGCGAGTGGATCATGCTGCCTCTGTCCCGAAAATCAGGACAAGTTGTTCGATCTGGCGGGACGCTGGTGGGTGAAACCACGATGATCCGGCGTCGAGTGGGCGCTGCGGTTAAAGTTATCCACAGGTCGGCCTAGTGTTAATATATGGGTTAAAGAGTCGTGTTACGGGATTTTGGCGGTTTCATAAGCAACTGAAAATATTAGAATAATCGGGCGTTTTTTTGCCCTCGGCGTCAACGGAACCCCGAATCTGGTGACTCCAGAACCCCGAATCTGCGTCAACGAAACCCCGAATCGCGATCACCCGTCAATGAAACCCCGAACTTTTCCGTTGCGTCAATGAAACCCCGAATCTACGGTGCGCGTCAATGAAACCCCGAATCGAGCCTGACCGTCAACGAAACCCCGAACTCCCGCTTGCCGTCAATGAAACCCCGAACGGCGCGGAGGGACGCCCTCCCCTGCTGCCTGTTCGCTACCCCGATCCCGATCTGTTCATTTGCGATGTTCTCGACGCCATCCCCAAGGATGACATGGCCTCGATGGAGCATCCGATTTTCTCGCTCGCGACCAAGCCCGATCGGCGCGTGTTCCGCTATGAGCATAACGGCAACAAGCTCGAAATCGTCCCCAGCGTCAAAGGGCTGGCGACGATCCACGACAAGGATATTCTGATCTACTGCATCTCCCAGCTCATCGGGAAGATGAACCAGGGGGAGCGACCGAGCCGCACCTTGCACCTCACTGCTCGCGATCTACTGGTGTGGACCAACCGGCAAACCGATGGCGACGGCTATGACCGGCTGCGGAGCGCGTTCGAGCGGCTGTCGGGGACGCGGATCACCACGAATATCAAGGCCGATGGCGAGGAAATCACCGAAGGTTTCGGCCTCATCAATGAATGGCGGATCGTGCGGCAAACCCGCTCCGGCCAAATGTCGGAAATCAAGGTCACGCTATCCGACTGGCTGTTCAAGATGGTTGAGGGGCGCAGCGTCCTGACGCTCCATCGCGACTATTTCCGCCTCCGCAAGCCGCTCGAACGGCGTATCTACGAGCTGGCGCGCAAGCATTGCGGCGCGCAGGAAAAATGGTCGATCTCGGTCGAAACGCTACAGAAAAAGACCGGCGCGAGTAGCCATTTGCGCGTGTTCCGCTCGATGCTGCGCGATCTCGTCGCGCACGATCATCTGCCCGACTATGCCGTGGAAATGAACGGCGATACGGTCACGTTCCGCAATCGCGAGGCTCTGGATACGGTCGAGGCGATCGAGGCGGAACCCGAGCGGCCCTATATCGACCCCGAAGGCTTCCACGACGCCAAGAGCGTTGCGCCTGGCTATGACGTTTACGCGCTCTATGACCAATGGGTGTCATGGTGGATCGACAGCGGGCGGCCGGAACTGAAAAGCCCCCGCGCCGCCTTCATCGGCTTCTGTCGCAACAAGCACAAGACTGCCCCCTTGCGCTAGTATAGGTGTATAGATGTATAGGTGTATAATTGTATACATCTATACTAGCCGGCGATGCGCCCCCTTCCCTTCTTCACAAACAGGTCGTCCAGCGCCTCGCCCAGCAGGCTTTGAACGGTCGTCCCTTCCTCGGCCGCGATAATGCGAAGCTGCGTGCTGACCTCGGGAGGGAAATGCCCGCCAATCAGCTTGGTCCCCTGTCGGCCGCTCGGCGGGGCCTTGCGGGTCACGTCTACCGGCTCGATCGCCGACGCTGGGGCCGGGGCCGCGTCTCCGTCCGCCTTGGCGCGGTTCAGCACCGCTTGCAGACTGTTTCCGCCCTTCGCCATCACGCCACCTCCGCCTGATTGTATAGGCGTATATTTGTATACTCGTATAGTCGGCGGATTTCGTCGGCCGCTGGCCCATGCGGCTCGAACTCCTGCACGGCCCGGCCTGCGGCTTGGGCGCGGAAAAAGGCTTTGCGGTTGCCGATCGTCACCGGGCAAACCGTCGCGCCTAGCTCCGCCACGGCCTGAATCGCATCGCCAGTTTCCTGACCTTGCGGGGGCACGAAGGTAAGGACCACGGCAAAGGCGCGGTCGAGCTGGCGCACCACGTCGAGGGTGTGCGTCATGCTCATCGTGTCGAACACGGCCGTCTTAGTCGGGATCAGGATGAAATCAGCGTGACGCGCTGCCTCATAGGCCACGTCGCGCGCGACCGCCGCCCCGTCGATCACGACAAGATCGGTGCCGGCGTCCTCGCAGGCTTTGAGCATAGCGGGCAGGCGCACCGGCTGAATCGACGCCACGGCGGGCGTGTCGAGCTGGCGCACGTCCTTCCAGAACGAGGCCGTCGCCTGCGGGTCCAGGTCGATGATCGCGGCGACCTTGCCCGCCTGCTCGGCCGCGACTGCCAGACAGGTCGCGAGCGTCGTTTTCCCAACGCCGCCTTTCTGTGAGAGAATGGCGAGAACCTTCATGCTACACTCCTACACGTATAATCCTATACTTGTATACACAATAGACCGGGAGGGGAAGCCCTGTCGTTCCCGAAATGACGATAGGGAGGCGCTGAATCTGAAATGACGAAAGCGCGCCGCATCATTCCTCCGGTTCGGCGTCGTCATCGTCCAGCGGCTCATGCTCCATCTGGCCGTGATCCTCGATCGGGCAAAGCGGCGCTCCGGCCTGCTCAAGCCATTTGCGCGCGGTCCTCACGGTATAGCCGCACGTCGCGCACTCGCATTTGAGCATCCGGGTTTTCTGCTTCTTGGGCGCGGTCGACTCCCCGTCCGTGTCGAGACGGGCATGGGGGAGGGGGCCAACGCACTCCAGGATCGGCGCGATGGCCGCAAGGAACGCCTCGCCGGGGGTGGTGGCGCGCATCGGCCCGACCAGCCCCAGCCCAAGGGCGACCCGTTAAACGTCTTCCCATGCCCTGCCGGGATGCCGACAGCGGCATGGACCAGCTCATGCGCGAGGATGGCTGCGATCTGCGCCGGCATCGCGTCGGGCGCGTGCGCCAGGTCCGGGCGGATGAAGATTTCAAAATGCCCGTCCGCGCTCAACCGATTATCCCAGCACTCGCCAATCGCCTTGGCCTTCGCGCCTCTGCTGGTGAAGCCGATCGCCACGCGCACGCGGTCGGGCAGGGGGGCGTCCAGCACCTCGAACAGCGGGGCCATGCCCGCCGCCACCGCATTGAGCCAGCTTTCGCGGGTTTCGTGGGTCATCGTCCTTACTCCCTTCAAATCGCCTGTTCGGCGATGGCCATGCCATCGGCCGGAACACGGACGCCCAAGAACGCCGGCGAGAGAGGGGGGCAGCGGGATTCGATGGGGGTGGTGCGGCCGCAGCGCAGCGAGGCACGGCCCCGTCTAATCCCGTTGCGGGGGAGAGGCGGCCGGGACCGCCTTTCCCCCTTCAAACAGGATCGACGCCGGCGCACGCCGGCACCATGAAGCGAGACCCGCTTGCGATCTCGCCCCCGCCATGTGGGTCGTCACCTTGGGCCAAGACCGCTTGCGGGCTTGGGGAACGAAGCGAGTAGGGCCACGGTGCCGCGCCAGCGGCAGGCGCCGCCCCCTAGCCTGGATTGAAATTGTTGCTCAACTGAGCTACATTATCGGCTTGACTAAGGAGGTTCCAATGGCCGCTACCGCTTTCGTGCGCGCGCGCATCGACGAAACATTGAAGGATGAAGCCGCCGCCGTGCTGGCCGAGCTGGGGCTGACCGTCTCGGATGTGGTCCGCATGACCCTCACGCGGGTCGCCAAGGATCATGCGTTGCCGTTCGAGCTGAAGGTGCCGAACGCCGAGACGCGCGCCGCGATCGAGGCGTCCCGCGCGACGATGAAGGCTCGCCGCGCCCGTTTCACCGATGCCCAGGAAATGTTCGATGCCCTCGACCAAGAAGCCCGCCAGCAGTAAGCGGGCGGCGTTCCCAAGAGAGGCGTCCTACGAAAAAAGGTTCGTCAAGGATTGGGAGCGGCTGTCGCGCAGCGGGCGCTACAACATGAAACAGCTCAAGGAGGCGATGATGATGCTCATCGCCAACGACGCGCCGTTAGGCCCGGAATGGCTGGATCATCCGCTGAAAGGCGATTGGAGCGATCATCGCGAGTGCCATATCGGCGGCGATTTCCTGCTGATCTATACGATTGAGGGGAATCTGGTGAACTTCGTGCGCGCCGGCACTCATGCGGAACTGTTTGAATAGCCATGCGCGTAATCTTCATTCGCCACGGCGAATCTACCGGCAACGCCGGCGTGCCCTGCCACGATCTCGGCGCGATCGAGCTGACGGAGCTGGGCCAGGAACAGGCACGCGAAGTCGCGGCGAGCTGGATAGAAGCGCCCGCGCTCATCGTCACGTCGCCCTATACCCGCACGCAGCAGACGGCTGCGCCAACGATCGCGCGCTTTCCCGGCGTGCCGGTGGAAGTGTGGCCGATAGAGGAGTTCACCTATCTGCAACCGGCGCGCTGGAACGGCACGCGCAGCGCGGAGCGGATGCCGCACCTCGAACGCTATTGGAGCGCGGCCGATCCTGATTATTGCGACGGGGAAGGGGCGGAGAGCTTCGCCACCCTGCTCCGGCGCTGCGAGGCCGCGCTGGCGCGGCTCGCCGCCATGCCGCCCGCCTCGCTGGTCTATGTGTTCGGGCATGGGCAGTTCATCCAGGCCGCGCGCGCGATCGTGGCCGACGCTCATCTTGACGATCAGGCAAAGATGCGCGCCTTCTGGCGCAAGGGCGAGCCGCCAGCGATCAGCAACGCGCAGCGGGTAGGATTCCGCTGGCATGGCAGGCGCTGGGAATGTGCGCCGGCGATCGCCGCCTAAATCAACGCCAGAGAGGGCGGGGGGCGTCGCTCATCACCCCTGTAGCCGCGAAATCGTCGCTTGGCTGACGTTGAACAGCGCCGCGACCGATCGCTGGGTGTCGCCTGCGTCGAGCTTGCGCCGCGCCTCGGCCTGCTGGTGCGGGGTGAGGGCGCTCTTGCGGCCGAACTTGACCCCGCGCGCCTTGGCCTGGGCGCGGCCAGCGCTGGTGCGCTCGGCGATCCGCTGGCGCTCGTAGCTGGCCGCGACGCCTAGAACGGCAATCACAACTTCGGCGAGCTGCGAGGTCGTGTCCACCATCGGTTCGGCGATCGAGCGGAAGCCGGCCCCGGCCTCCTTTACCGCATGGAGGATGTTCAAGAGGTCGCGCGTGTTGCGGGCGAGGCGATCGGTCGCCGTCACCATCAGCACGTCGCCGGGATCGAGCGCGCCGATCGCGCGCTTGAGCTGGGGCCGCTCGGCCGACGCGCCGCTGATCTTCTCGCGGTAGATCTTCGCGCAGCCCGCCGCCTCAAGCTGGGCGAGCTGCTGGGCCAAATCTTGGCCGTTGGTGGAGACGCGCGCATAGCCGTAAATCATGGCGCGATTCTGCATCAGATTTTTGCATCAGGGAAGGGCACGGAAAAGCGCGGCTTTTGGTTTGATGCGAAACTTTTGACTTCGCACCAGAGCTTTTCCTGTGTGCCCTTTGGCGGGATAACCGAACACACCAGCATTGCTGTCGCTCGCTTAGTTCACGCAGACAGGCACCCTAATCGTATTCATTGGGCCTCCACCTGCGCTCGCTATATGACGAGTTTGCCAGACGGTACGGGTACACTTGCCCTTTTTACGGTTTTTGCTCGTCGGTTGTTCTCGAGGCGGGGGCGCTGAATTGGCTTGGCTATTCGCCGGTTCGCGTGGGGGACAGATACCTTGCCTTTCCATGATTTCGCGATGGCGCCTTCCCTGCTCACCGGCCCAGGCATCGGCCTTGGTTTTCCCTTCAGCCAGAAACCGCCGCTTGTATTCCGCCGTGAGGCGCGCCTTGTCTGCTGCGGGAATAGACGAGGAGGAGCAGCGAGGGATTTCTTCAGCGGATACAGGCAGCGACCAAAGCAAGACTGCCATAGTAGTGGCAGCAATAAAAATACGTAACATGGCAATCTCCCGATCATCTCATGAATTCTCAAACAGACTCTTACGCCGTTGGCCTTCCGATGATGCATAAATCACTTTTGCATCAGGGTAAGGGGACGTCCAACGCCGGGCCCGCTACCTTACGATAGATTCTGCCCGGTTCCGGATTAGCGGACGATAGCGACCCCAAGCCGCAGTCGTGTCGCCTTGCGGTCATAATCGAGCAGATTTTCGCCATAGCCAGCAAAGGCTTGGCCGAAGACATAGACGTTGAGGTTGGTGTCAACGATCTTGTCCAGCGGATAGGAAAGCTCAGCGTCTATTGCGCCCTTGCCCGACGAGAAATTAATGCGGCTGTTGGTAGTCAGTCGCAGCCCGTCGTCACGGCCAAACTCCGCGAACAAGGACGTGTGGCCGCGATAGCGTTTCACATCCGGATTGTCTTCAAGGTCACCGACATAGAAGGAGTAGCGCGGGCCCAGCGACAGCTTGTAGTCTCCGATCGGTATCGTCGCCACAGGCTGGACATAGAGGGTGTTGAGGCTGCGCGACGCCAACCCATCGCGGCCGTTGGACTCATGGCGCAGCCCCGCCTGTCCGCCGAACGCCAATGTGCCCTTCGATACGGCCGGTAGCAGGTAGAAAAGTTCGGGCATGAAATCGATGTTACGGAAGGGCGAAGAATCCCCGCCCAGATCCCAGAACAGGCGCTGGGTATAGGGCCCAGTCGGCCCGAAGCTGCGATTTTGGCCATGTTGAAGAACAAAGATTGAACATGGCGATCTACCAGGCTCGCTCTTGTCCTCCAATCTCGTAAACATCGGTCTCGATCGAGCACCTGTAGCTCTCTGCGATGTTGAACATCTCTGTCTGGAGAGATGCGATCTCATCATCGAGGCTGACGCCATCGGCACCCTGATCATAGGCGACGGTCAGCGTGTAATCGCAGTTCCCGGTCTTTTGCATCTGGTAATCCCGCTCCAGCATCGCCTCAATGCGCTCGCGAGCGGGCTTTCTGCCACGACCATGCTTGTTGAAGTTCTCGATGGTCAGATGCAGGGCGATGGTGACAGAAGGCGGCTTTTCCGGCAGCCCGATCCTTGAAGGAATGACGTCAAGCGCCCGATAGACGGTCATTCTTGAGATCTTGAGGTCGCGCGCGACGCTGGCCTTGCTCGCGCCGGCGGTGATCCGGCGTCGGATTTCATCGTCATCGATGTTTTTCTTCCGGCCTTTGTAGACGCCTTCGGCGCGCGCCGCCTCGATCCCGGCGCGCTGCCGGTCCTTGATGAACGTCAGTTCCATGTCCGCGACCATGCCCAGAATGGTGATCACCATCCGCCCCATGCTTCCGGCCGTCGTCACCTCCGGCTCAAGCACCCGCAATGAGGCTCCCTTCTGGTCGAGTTCATGAACCAGATTGAGAACATCGCGTGTGGAGCGACCGAGCCGATCGAGACGCAGGACGACGAGTTCGTCATCGGCGCGCAGGAACTGCATGATCGTCTCAAGCTCCGTGCGTCCAGTGCGCGATGCGCCCGAGCCTGTTTCGGAGCGGAGGATTTCACAGCCCGCTGCCTTCAACCGGGCAACCTGGATGTCGAGATCCTGGTCGATGGTGCTGACGCGGGCGTAGCCGACGCGGGTCATGGGCAAATCCGTCACATTAGGGTGGCTTTGCCCTCGTACAGTAACATTGGTGACGGAACCACCCTTTTGTGACATGTCGTATATGTCACTTCCGATCGTCACGTTCGGGTGCACCCAAATGGTGCGAGCGGAAAGGCCCCGGTCAGGCAGCAAGCCGCCCAAAATCGATCCGGCTATTCAGATCGAGGTCGAAGCGGCCATAAGGATTGACGTGGCTGTAAATCAGCGGTGTGAGGCCGCGATAATCATCCGGCGTCATCCGGCCCGTCCATTTCGGTTCCACCAGCACGCTCTGAAGCATTCGGGTGTTCACATAGACAAGCGACGCTTGCAGCAAATGTAGCGCCAGGACCGAGAGCTGCTGCTCATCGATGCGGTTAGTGGCGATCTCGCCGCCCTTGCCGAAGAAAACGAACCCATTGGCACTGTTCCAGTTTTCAACGACATTCAGGCCTTCATGAATTTCGCGGCGGAAGGACTCCTCGCGCAGATACCGGCACAGGAAGATCGTCTTGACCGCGCGGCCCAGCTCACTCAACGCCTTGTAGGTCGGGTGCATCACCTCGGAGCGGCTAAACCGGCGCAGGATCGCCTCCGGGTCGGCGGTTTTTGTCTGCATCGCGGCTGCATATTTGACCATCTCGTCATATTGCTGCTCGATCTCATCCCAGTTGATCGGACTGGAGAGGATCGGCTGCAAGTGGGGAAGCCGCGTTCGCATGCCGACATCGGGAAGAGCCAGCTTCTGGCGAGCGATCGCTTTCAGGCGGGGTGCAAGCTCAAATCCGAGAAGCCGGCAAAATGCAAAGCCAACCGCGCTTTGGCCATGACTATCAACATATTGTCGCTGGATTTCCATGTCGGTGCAATGGCGCAGCACGCCCTCGATCATGGAGGCGACCTCGGAGGAAGAGCAGCGCTTGAGCTGGGAATAGACGCATGTCGCGCGTCGTTCGACATGCCAGTAGATCATGACGCCCCGTCCACCATAACGCGCATGCCATTCCGTCATCAGGTTGCGATCCCAGGCTCCGAACTTTGTGGAATCTGACGCACAGGCCGTGCCGGCGTCCCCCCAGACTGCAGCATTGCGGATTGCCAGGGTCGCATTCGCAACCCTGGCACACGCCTCCTTGAGCGCCGCGGCATGAACGAAGCGGCGATGGACATGCAGCAGCTCTTCATAGCTGACATCGGGGGTGGCGCCGGCGATCCGCTTGAGCCCGGCATTCGTTCCCAGGCCGTAGAGGCATAGCAGGAGACGTTGATCCAGCGCGGTTTTCGGCAGTGCAACACGCGAGGCCGATGTTTCGAACGCTTCGAGAAGTCCCGTATCAAGGGCAGCCTCCTTCAGTACGTCGAGCAGCCCGGTCATCGGCCAGCGTTGGCCGATCTCGGTCTTGATCGAGGCGAGACCCCTGGGTTCGGGCAAGGGTTTGAACGGGGTGAGAGATATACGGTTCTCGCCGCGCCACAGCAGCCGAACCTTGTCGTTCCGGGGAATATTGGCATTGAGGAGCAACAGTTCCTGAGCAAGCTCTTCCCGGATGGCGCTTGAAAATGCACGCGCATCCGCCGTCAGGTTCAATCCTGTGTAATATGCTTCTCGCCGCGCATCGAAGTCCTTGGGAAGATCGTCATCGGGATTGCGGTATCGGTCCGCCCCGACAACCCAGATTTCCTTAGAACGGATGCGATCGCGCAGTTGCGCGAGGACACAAAGCTCATAACTGATCCGGTTTACGCGCCCCTCTTCATCAATGACGGAACTGCGCCATCTCGCCGGAATGACCTCGTCGACCGGCACTGCGTGCGGCGGCACGTAGCGGCATCCATCATCCACTTTGCTTCTGATCCAGTCCAGGGCCGCCAGCACCGGACGCCACACGGCGTTGTTCGACCGGAACTCCAGTGCCGAAAGCAGGCTTGGCAGCATACGGCGATAATGATTGGCCCATGACCTCCGCATCACCTTGTAGATCCGCCGATCCAAGGCGCCCTTTGCCTGGCTTTCCTTGATGATCGCCGCCAGTTTGTCCTTGCCGGCGATTGGGAAAATGACATCGCAGATGCGCCCGGATGGATCGTCGATCGAAGCGCTGGCAATCTCGACCAGGAGTCGCTCCTTGCCATAGACCCGCTCGATGTCTTTCGCGATATCGCCCACCACCTGGCTCTGTTGCAAAGATTGGCGGCAGTCAGAGGTAGGCTGTCGCTCTGCGCCGATCAGGCGGCTGCTGCGAAATGGTGGTTGAGCATGCCCATGGCCTCCGTCAGCGCCGAGGGCCCAATGCCAAAAGCTCTCTCCACAAGGCGCACCTCGCCCCTGATGCCGGGCTGCAGGCACCAGGGGCGAGCCTGTCCTTTGCGCAGGGCTCGCATGACTTCGAATCCCTTGATCGTGGCATAGGCCGTGGGGATCGATTTGAAACCGCGCACCGGCTTGATCAGTATCTTGAGCTTTCCGTGATCGGCCTCGATCACGTTATTGAGATACTTCACCTGCCGGTGGGCCGTCTCCCGGTCCAGCTTTCCTTCGCGCTTCAATTCGGTGATCGCTGCACCATAGCTCGGCGCTTTGTCGGTATTGAGCGTGGCAGGCTTTTCCCAGTGCTTCAGGCCTCGCAGGGCCTTGCCCAGGAACCGCTTCGCTGCCTTGGCGCTGCGGGTCGGCGACAGGTAGAAATCGATCGTGTCGCCCCGCTTGTCGACTGCCCGGTACAGGTAGGTCCACTTGCCCCGCACCTTGACGTAGGTTTCATCCAGGCGCCAGCTCGGATCAAAGCCACGCCGCCAGAACCAGCGCAGCCGCTTCTCCATCTCCGGGGCGTAGCACTGGACCCAGCGATAGATCGTCGTATGGTCGACCGAAATGCCGCGTTCCGCCAGCATTTCCTCAAGGTCGCGATAGCTGATCGGATAGCGACAATACCAGCGCACCGCCCACAGGATCACATCACCCTGGAAATGGCGCCACTTGAAATCCGTCATCGTTCCGTCCGTCCAATCTCCGCCAAGCATGCTCAAGCTTCACGATTTTTGCAACAGAGCCTTCGTAACGCATGTTCTTCTCCCTTGGAGCGACCCTTGGCTCATTGCCTGATCGGTCGCTCAAGTTGCTCGGTCCAGCAATGTGCGGCGGGAGGCGGAGAACGCGCCCAGCCATGATCGCGGCGAGCGCGAACAAGCCTCCCGCACTGTTTTGCGCCTCGCCGCGACGAAAGGGGCTCCGTCATCTACCCCCCGCCGACAGCCCTCAAGCCGAGCCGCCAGCGGCCGACACAGGTTATCACTTCACGGTCGGGAAGCCGAGGCGAGCGCGAAGGTCCGGATTCAGTTCGACAACGTGGAAACCGGTCGTGACGCAGGCGAACCAGATGTGCCCGGACTCGGGAACATAGCGTACATGCGACGCACACCCGTCGCTTACCTGGTCGTTCAACCCTGTCCTCCAGTTTAGCCAGCTTAGCCCGTTGCCACTTAGCGGGGTATCGGGATTCGCACCCGGCTTATAGTAGCCGACTTCAACCGGCTTTGTAGGATCGCGCAAATCAACGATCCTCACTCCGCCAGCGAAGAAGGGGAACAGACCAAGCCTCGTGTTCCTTGCATCGTCGACATCGTTGTAATGCGAGGCAACCGCGCCGAGGCGCTCGGTGATGTCTGGGATGAGGAAGCTCGCATAGGGATCCTCCTTCCGAGGAGTAAATCGTATCGCGTCGCAGTTCTCCTTGATATTCATTTGCAGCTTGAACTCGCCGACGACCTTTGGATTCTTCTCGTCCGCGATATTGATGATCCGCGGCCATGTTCCAGGACAGGCGCCCAGTTCGGCCGCACCCACCAGGTGTGGAACTCCGTTGATCGACGCGGGCACGACAGAATGCAAACCGCCTTGCTTGGCTTCGCCGACGAGCCTCATCTTCGGTTGAGAGCGCCCATCGACGATGTCGCTGTTATCGAGAATGTAGACGCTGCCGTTCTCCACAGGCACGTCCCCGGTTTCGGAGGCGAAGACAGCCGCGTAGATCCGCCGCTCATCACGGCTGATCGACACTTCATGTGGCGTGAACCCAGCCGTCAATCCATTGGGTCGCGTGACGCCGAAGCGGCCGAGATAGCGGGGGCGCTTCATGTTGCTGATGTCGAGCACATGCACGCCACCCTTCCCCGAACCGAGTCCGGGCACGAGTTCTGTACCGTAGACGCGACGACCGTTGGGAGAGATTGTCACCATGTGGATGTTGGCGGGCCACTTGAACTCGCTCTGCAATTTGGGATTCAGGCAGTTCGAGGCATCGTAGATGCTGAGCCAAGCTGCGTCCTCCTCGCCCCGGCCAGCAATTCCTCCCGAGTAGGCGCCGGCGACGAGAACTTTGCGACCTGGTGCCGCAATCGCGTGCATCGTCTCTACCGCATCGATCGAGCCCCGGTCCCGCAGCAAGCGCACGGGCTTTGGAGCCCGGGGGTCCCTTACGTCGATAACCGCGACGCCCGCTGGCTCGCGGAGGAACAAGGCAGATCGGCTGTTGGCGGTTGCCGGGCCTGTCTGCTTGACGGTGGATACATAGGCACATTGATCGACCCATGAGAGCTGTATATTGCCGCCGCGGTTCCAGATGTCCGTGCGACCGACGAGGCGAACGCCAGCATGATAAGGAAGTTTGGACCGGCCGCTCACCACGTCTTCGATCGTGGTTTGGCCCTGAAGCCCGGTTTCGGGGCGATCGCCGGGACCAATGACGACCTGGGAAGACGCCGGCCATCCGCTACACAGACAGGCTAGGCCGAGCGGGGCAACGACCGCGAGCCTCCGAATCTTGGTGGCTGTCACCGCAGTCAGGCGCGAAAGAGCCTCTGTGGTGCGGATCGTCGGTGAACGCCGCGATGCTCTATCGTGCGTCGCCGCCCCGATCTCGACCATGCCCGGCTTCATGACGCCGACCGGTTTGGCGGGCAAATCATCGGCAAGAACAACATTCCCATGCGCTTCGCTTAACATCCGCAACATCTTTCTCTCCTTTGCTTGGCGCGTCCTCAACTCACCCCCCTCCCGGATCGTCATGTTCCAGACTGAGCAGACATGATGCTCGTCGGCGACCAGCACCTCATGGGTGAAGAAGGGAAGCCTTGTCCGCTGCGCCGCGACGCGCGCGATCTGCTGATCGTGCGTGAGGCTCGTAACCTCATTAGCGTCGTGCCGGACGATAGGACTCGCACAGATTTCGCGGATCAGTTCCAGGTTCCCGTTGTTCCAGACTTCTTCCCAGTACAGGTTGATGAGTTCGATGCCCGAGCGATGCATATGAGGATCCTTGATGCTAAACTGAATATACTGGGACAGATACGGGTTGCGCGCGCCGCTTCACCGCGAAAAGGGGCGTCCGAGGTAATCTTCCAGGTCGCGCGCGTACCTGCGGGCGACGATGCAACCCTCGCCTTGAACGCCAGACGGCGATTCCGGCGGGGTCGCTTACTCATCTGGCCTCCTGTGCCGCCACCACCATGGCTGTCGTCAGGCCGGCGACCCACTCATCCCGCTGGTCAAATTTCCCGACCCACCTCTGTGGGTGTTTTACCATCAAACCCCGCGATCAAACATCTAACTGATTTGAGCTTGCAGGATCGCTCATCCGAACGACCCTGCCCGCATGGCGCTCGCTCGGATCAGAAGGAGCGGCTGAGGCGCGCGCCCCACGTCCTGGGGGCACCCCAGTGACCGATATATCCAAACCCGAAATTAGCCGTAATAGTCTTGTATGCCTTGTTGCCCAAATTGTTGACGAACAGCGACAGCGTGGTTTTCCTGTCCACATCGGAGATCGTCGCGTTTAGGTCAACCACGGTGTAAGGCCGTTGTCGGTCAAGGGCGTCGAGGTTGAAGTAGGAGAAGACGACGGTCGAATTGTGCCGCGCACTTGCGGTGAGTTCTAGCTCGTTCAACAGTTCTCCGCCAAGATCGAAACGCTTGGATGCACTCGCGTTAACGGTCCACTTCGGCGCGAAATTCAACGTCTTTCCAGCGAGATCGTAGGGGACGAGCGTCAGCGGCTCCGTCGAGGTGAACTCCGTGAACTCCGTGTGCACGTATGTGGGCGCAAGGGTGAAGGTGAGGTCGGGGACTGGGCTGTATCGGATCTCAAGTTCGGCGCCATACGCCTTCGCTTGCGCATTGTCCGTGAGGACGTCGTTCGGGGGAACCAGCTTTTCGACCTGCAGGCCCGAATAGTCATAGTAGAAGGCCGCGAAGTTAGCAGTCAGTTTGCCGTTGAGCAGGCGGGACTTCACGCCAAGCTCGTAGGAATCGAGCGTCTCCGGTCCAAAAGCCGGCGCGGAGCCATCGCTTGCCGGCACGTTGCCGCCGCCGCCCTTGTAGCCGCGGCTCCACTGGATGTAGCTCTGGATTTCTGGCGTGAAATCATATTGAAGGGCAACCTTTGGGAGCAACTTGGTTTTTTTGATGGTGCCGCCCGCGACTGCTACCGTAGGGATGAGGGGTTCAAGGCCCGAAATCGACTCATACTCATTCTTGTCGTAATTGAGGCGCATACCCACATTCAGCCTCAAGGCGTCCGTGAACGAATAGGTCGCGTCGAAGTATGCCGCAAAATTGTCCACTTTGGCTTGCTGGCCAAGATTTTGCGTCAGGACCGCCGCCGGATCCGGATTCTCGATGATGTAATCTATAACACTCTTATATTCCTCGTGGTAATAGAAGGCCCCGAGGATGAAATTAAATTTATCGAAATTTCCGAACAGGTTGAACTCCTGGCTTATCGATTCGGATCGACGCGGGTAAATCGCCGTATAGAGGTAGGGAAATGCGGTGCCATCGTCGTCGTTGGCGGCCCGCGTCTTCCCAAGGATATAGTTCGTCAGAGACTTGACGGTGATCGCATCGGACGCCTCCCACGTCACGCCTGCCTGGCCGATGAGCAGCTTGTTTACCGCACTGTGCGGGCGATTCGAGATCGTCTTCCAAGGCTCATTCGTCCAATCCACCCCTTCGACCCCGAGGCTGATCGGCCCAACCGGGCTCTGGTCGGTCTTGGCCGCATTGTCCTCATCATAGCGGAGCGACAGGTCCACCGTCAGGCTAGACGTAGGTGTCAGGCGCAGCGCGACACGGCCATATTTGGCGTCCGTTCCGCCGCCAATACGCTCCACCACGTTAAGGGGCCTGAGGATGTTTTCGACCGGGCCATCCTGCTTCTCACGTCCGCCGCTGAGCCTGATCTGCACGCCATCGGAGAGTGGCCCTGAGACAAACCCGCTTATACCGACCTGATTGCGGCCTCCTACAATAGCGTCGATGCGCCCCGTCCACGTCTTGGTTGGGCTAGCGGAGATGAAGTTGACCGCACCGCCCGTAGCATTGCGGCCATAGAGAGTCCCTTGCGGCCCGCGCAGGACTTCGACGCGATCGAGGTCGACCGCGCGCAGGGTTCCCATGAAAGGCCGGGGCAAATAGGCGCCATCCGAATAGATCGCGACCGTCGGTTCGGACGAACCAGCCACACTGGTCGAGCCGACGCCGCGGATAGTCACAATGGTGTTGCCGAAGTTGGGGACGAACACCAATCCAGGAATCACATTGGCCAGGGCTATGGTATCAGTGACGCCCCGGCTGAGAAGGGTGTCGCCACTCACGGCGGTGATCGAAGCGGGAATATCCTGAACGCTGACGCTGCGCCTCAGCGCGGTCACGACGATGTCGGAGCCGTCATTGCCGCCACTCGACGGCGGGGCCTGAGGCTCTGACGCGGCCGACCCGGGCTCGGTTGCGCCGGCACCCGCAGCCACGGGAGTCTGAGCCCCTGCACCAGACGCTGCCAGCGCACATGAGAAAAGTATAAACGCGCCGCTCGACACACCCCAAAAATTCATATCATCCTCCCAGTGTTTCCATACACACTAGCCGCACTGAGGATATAGTCAATCGGGCTCTGTTGCAAAAATCGTGAAGCTTGAGCATGCTTGGCGGAGATTGGACGGACGGAACGATGACGGATTTCAAGTGGCGCCATTTCCAGGGTGATGTGATCCTGTGGGCGGTGCGCTGGTATTGTCGCTATCCGATCAGCTATCGCGACCTTGAGGAAATGCTGGCGGAACGCGGCATTTCGGTCGACCATACGACGATCTATCGCTGGGTCCAGTGCTACGCCCCGGAGATGGAGAAGCGGCTGCGCTGGTTCTGGCGGCGTGGCTTTGATCCGAGCTGGCGCCTGGATGAAACCTACGTCAAGGTGCGGGGCAAGTGGACCTACCTGTACCGGGCAGTCGACAAGCGGGGCGACACGATCGATTTCTACCTGTCGCCGACCCGCAGCGCCAAGGCAGCGAAGCGGTTCCTGGGCAAGGCCCTGCGAGGCCTGAAGCACTGGGAAAAGCCTGCCACGCTCAATACCGACAAAGCGCCGAGCTATGGTGCAGCGATCACCGAATTGAAGCGCGAAGGAAAGCTGGACCGGGAGACGGCCCACCGGCAGGTGAAGTATCTCAATAACGTGATCGAGGCCGATCACGGAAAGCTCAAGATACTGATCAAGCCGGTGCGCGGTTTCAAATCGATCCCCACGGCCTATGCCACGATCAAGGGATTCGAAGTCATGCGAGCCCTGCGCAAAGGACAGGCTCGCCCCTGGTGCCTGCAGCCCGGCATCAGGGGCGAGGTGCGCCTTGTGGAGAGAGCTTTTGGCATTGGGCCCTCGGCGCTGACGGAGGCCATGGGCATGCTCAACCACCATTTCGCAGCAGCCGCCTGATCGGCGCAGAGCGACAGCCTACCTCTGACTGCCGCCAATCTTTGCAACAGAGCCGAGAAAACCATGCTCACGGCGGCAACGGTCGAACTGTCACGCCAGTAGGCAGGATCGCCCCAATCACGCGCGAGAGCGGCGCGATCGTCCTTCTCAGAGAGAATATCGCCGTCGCGCGTCTCAAGCGGAACGTCGCCTTTGCGACCGATATAATCGAAATGGGCCGCCGCATGGCTTTTGCCCTTGGGCCGCCCTGTCACTTTGACCATGACCTCCGGAGCGCGCCCGACGACGCGGGCAAGACGTGCCCGCGTACTAATAGCACGTTGCGCCTTGCCCGATGACAGGCCGCGCAACAGCTGGTTAGCCCCACGTCCGTTCGGGTCAGCGGTGATCTTGGGCTTGAAAAGCGCCGCGACCTGACCCGCTTCAAAGCTGCTGTCAAAGTCGCTCACCGGCAACCTCCCAATAGGTAAGATCAGCCTTTGTCGCAGCGCCGATGCCTTCAACCGCTGCGCCGATGGCCTCTCGCAGCTCGTTGACCTTTTTGAGTTCACCCGCGATCTCGGCCGCATTATCCGCGAGCGCCATCTTGTTCGCGGCTTTAGCAATCTGGTTCACATTGCGACCGATACGCTGCAACGCCTGTCGGCAGTTCAATAGCTCTTCACGCAACTCGCGATCGACGGGCGCTGCAATGCCAAGGTGCCGCCGCACAAGCGACAAGGCCCAGGTCGCCGGGGTCATCCGCTGCTCTTGCGCGCGATGCCGAATGACGGCCATCTCCGTTTGGGTCGGCCGAAGATAAACGCGGTGTGCACCGGCTGTCTCCCGGTCGACCATTTCTTCCGCCGCGTCGCTGGCACCCGACTGCCTGAGCACGGCATCAACCAGCTGGCGCATGAAAGGTCCGCGCCCTCCCCTCGGCTGAGCGAGGGCATCGACTTTGGCGAGTTTGGCCGCCTCGATCTTGAAGCCCAGCGTCTTATCCATGGGGGGTAGGTATCTCCAACCGTTAAGCGCGATCCGAATGGATTGAGCCTAACGGTTAACATTCGCCGCCGCAAGGCTTATCCTGCCATACATGAATACCTACCCCCCAAAAAAGAAAGCGGTGGCAATTGCCACCGCTTCAAATTTCCAAGATGCCGGAAAACGGACAACCGTTGACAGGTAAATGTTATCAAAAGTCGAAGGCTTGGGGCGCACTCTCACCGTCGAACTGAACCGTGACCTGGCCGCTTAGGACAATACCGCGACGGCCCTGAATGATGATGGCCGGTGCGTCATTCGCCTCCTTTGGCTGACGGGTCGCGCGATGCCTCCGCATGGCATCTTGGTTCGATGCCTGCCCCTGCCCTTCCCGATCGCCATCATGCTCGTTCGGATCGCCCTGCTCCATTTGCCCGATGCGCGCGCTGGTGGCAGCTGCCACCGGCACCCGTTGCTCATCCTCTGCCTGCGGGTCGGGCATGGAGGTGACGGGCGCGATCTGCGGCTCCCCTGCCCTTTCCGTTCCACCTTGAAGCCCGGCAAGAAACTTCTCGCACTCGGCGGCAGTAGGACTTTCGTTCGCAGCCAGAAATCCGCGCGCCGCCTCTTCGTCCAGTGACATGGCGTGCTTGATGGCAACAGCTGATCGGGGCGAGCACCCTGCAAGCGCTGAAAGAATGTCGTCGGGCAACGTGCGAAGCGAATATAGCCGCTTCACTTCCGAATGCGGCTTTGCAATTCGCGCAGCTAGATCCTTTGTTGAAAGCTCTTCACTTACTCGCGCCGCAATGAAGTGGACGCGATCGGCCAGGCTAAGCTCTTGCCGTTGCTCATTCTCAAGATACTGATCCAACCCAATGTCGCGCTCATCATCGGCTTGGTCGAGAACGGTGTCGATTTGATCGAAACCGAGCTGGCGACAAGCGCGATACCGGCGCTCGCCATATCGAATGATGTAGCGTCCATTTGGGGTCGGTGCGACCACGATTGGCTGCAACAGCCCACGCTCCTTGATCGTCGTCGCCAACGCATCAATCTCGGACTGGTCGAAGTCGCGACGAACCTGCGAAGGGTCTGGATCAATGTCAGCGATAGGCAAGCGCTGGAACCGTCCTGCCGCCTTGAACTCAGTGTTTGCAGGGACGGCGGAGAAATCCATATCGTCCATGTTGAAATCGGCGAAGCTGTCAACGGCGGAGCAAAAGTCGGCCATTCGGCGGCGTAAAACCAGGCCATCGTGTTACATGCCGGGGGGAGTGGCGTGAGGGCGTAGCCCGAGGGCCACTCCCCCCGGCATTGGTGTAATTTTCAGGGTCTGGTTTTGGCCTTGCGGGCCCGGCTGTGCGCGAGGCGATAGCTTTCGCCGTTCATCTCGAGGATGCTGACGTGATGGGTCAGGCGATCGAGGAGCGCGCCTGTGAGACGCTCAGATCCGAAGGTTTCGGTCCATTCGTCGAAGGGCAGGTTGCTGGTGATGAAGGTGGAGCCGCGTTCGTAACGCTGGGAGATCAGCTCGAACAACAGTTCGGCGCCGGTCTTGGAGAGCGGCACAAAGCCCAGTTCGTCGATGATGAGCAGCTTGTATCCGGCCATCTGCTTCTGGAAGCGCAGAAGACGGCGCTCGTCGCGGGCCTCCATCATTTCGCTGACCAGCGCTGCCGCGGTGGTGAAGCCCACCGACAGTCCTTTCTGGCATGCTGCCAGTCCGAGCCCCAACGCTACGTGCGTCTTTCCGGTGCCTGATGGCCCCAGAGCGATGGCGTTCTCACGCCGCTCGATCCACTCGCAGCGCGCCATCTCGAGCACCTGCATCTTGTTGAGCCTGGGGATGGCGGCGAAGTCGAAGCTGTCGAGGCTTTTGACGGCGGGGAAGCGCGCGGCCTTGATGCGCCGCTCGACCATGCGACGCTCCCTGTCGATCATTTCCATCTCGACGAGGCGGGCGAGGAAGCGGATATGATCGACGCCTTCAGCGGCACATTGCCGCGCGAGCTTGTGATGCTCACGCAGGCACGTAGGCAGCTTGAGCGCCTTGAGATGGTGAGCGAGAAGGATCTCCGGGGCCTGATCGCTCATGCGGCCTCCTGCCGGTCGGAGAGCAGGCTCAGATAGGCTCTGGCAAAGGTCTTCTCGACCGTGGTGCGTGGCAGGAAGGGATAGACGTCCAGGTCCAGCCTGGGCGGTACGCGTTCGATCCGGCACAGGACGAGGTGCTTGACGGCATCGAAGCCGATGGCGCCAAGATCGATGGCCTGTTCGACCGCCGCCTGGAGATCGGCGAGGGTGAACGTTTCCAGCAGGCGCAGTACCTGCACATATTCGCGCCTGCCATGTTTGTGCATGCGCCCTTCCATCAACCGCTGCAGTGTCGTGAACGCTTCGGGCAGGTCCCAGCCCTGCAAAGGCGCAGCCTGGTCGAATGCGTTGATCTTCTGCTCGATCAGCGGGAGATAATGGAGCGGGTCGAAGACAACCTCCTCGCGGGCATAGCAACGAGGATGACGGGCGATGACTTCGCTGCGGCAGCCGATCACCACCTCATCGACATAGGCCCTGATCCAGACCTCCTGATGGCCCCAGGCCACCGGAACCGAATAATCGTTGGTCCTGTAGCGCACCAGGGATTGCGAGGAGACCCTCCCGCCTTTCTGATCGCAGGCCTCGAAGGGTGTAGCGGGCAGAGGCTGCATGGCCGCGAGATCGCGCTGCAGCCGCTCACCGATCGTCTCGCTCTGCCCGCGCACCTTGTCCTGCTGGCGCTTGCGGCATTGCTCCTCCAGCCACAGGTTGAACGCCTCCCAGGTCGGGAACTTCGGGATCGGCACCATGAAGTTGCGCCGGCAATAGCCTACCAGCCCCTCCACATTGCCTTTCTCGTTCCCCTTGCCCGGGCGAGCATAGCGGTCGCGGATCACGTAATGTGACAGGAAAGCGCTGAACAGCGTGGCACGCTGCCGCGTGCCGTCGGGCAGGATCTTCGTCACAAGGCAGCGATCGTTGTCATAGACGATCGAGCGCGGTACCGCGCCGAAAAACGCGAAGGCATGCACGTGTCCGTCCACCCAGGCCTCCGCCACCGCCGCCGGATAGGCCCGCACATAGCAGGCATCACTGTGCGGCAGATCGAGCGCGAAGAAGTAGGCCTTCTGCTCCACCCCGCCGATCTCCACCAGCGCTTCCCCGAAATCGGCCTGCGCATCTCCCGCAGGGTGCGCCAGCGGCACGAACATCTCCCGGCTGCGCTGTTCGCGCTCCCGGATGTAATCCTTGATGATCGTATAGCCGCCGGTGAAACCATGCTCGGTGCGCAAACGGTCGAATACCCGCTTCGCCGTATGGCGTTGCTTGCGCGGGACACTGCGGTCACCCTCAAGCCATCCATCAATGATCGCCACAAACCCGTCCAGCTTCGGGCGCTGCGGTACGGACTGGCGCCGGTAACCCGGCGGCGATGAAAACGACAGCATCTTGCGTACCGTTTCGCGCGACACATTGAAACGCTTCGCCGCCGCCCGTTGGCTCATGCCATCCGCGCAAGCCAGACGGACCTGAAGATAAAGTTCCACGCTGTAGATCCCCACACCTCCCTGACTCGGCAGAAAGGCTTCAAGGTGGACGACTTTTACGCCGCCCGCAGCAGGACTATCCCGCCGCTACCGTGGTCGAATATTGCTCCGCCGTTCTCACCGGTGCCATCGAGAGGCGTGTCCGATCTCGATCGTCACATTGAAACCTTGCTTCGCGTGATTCATTCCAGAAACCTCGCTTGGTCTGATCTAAGCGAAGTGGGTAAACAGGTGGAACGCCCTCTGACGGACGTTGAGCAATTGCTTACAAATGTGGGCGACGACGCCCATGAAATCACCCTTGCTACCGAGACGATCATAACAGCTCTCAAGCTGCAACGTGATGCGCTCGCGATCCAAAGCTCTCGCCGTAGAACACGCTTCGGCTCGATGCTTCTGCTCTTGATCCCCGTGTTCTTCGTAGGTTTGATGATTGGCACATCATACGGGATAGATGAAGGTCGGGCGCGGGAGCGTGAAGCCTTAAAGTATCCGGTCCTACCCCAGCTGTCCGTAGATCGTGACAGGCTCAAAACTGACGGAAGGTAGAGCGGTGGCAGCTGCCACCGCTTGCGATCTCTTGATGGGCTATGGCTTCATGAGGCACGATGAAGAAATCTGACAGGGCAAAGAAACATACCGCCAAGGTAATCGAGGCGGCTGCACGCGCCCATGAAGCTCTCGACTATTTCAGCGGCAACGTCACAAATCCGTTCGATGAGCTAACATGGCCCAGCATTGCCGAAGGTTATCTTCTAGTCGCGCAGAAGGCGGTATCAGACGCCTTGGTCGCTTTGGAACGTGCAAACAGCGTTGGTTGGACCAAGCACGGCAAGTAGGCGTCACCTCAAGGTTTGTTCGCCAGACAACGATTTCTCGGACATAAGCGGAACATGGGCTACGCTACACGCTTCAACCGCGCGGCTCTGTTGCAAACATGGGGCACGGCCGCGCGGCGTCACCCAGTTGGGGGATTAGGCAGCATTGGCGAAATGCTTATTGAGCATAATCATGGTTTCGGTCAGGGCCGAGGGTCCAATTCCGAATGCTCTTTCAACCAGGCGCACCTCCCCCATGATACCTGGCTGCAGGCACCATGCCTGGGCCTGTCCTTTGCGTAGGGCGCGCATGACCTCGAAGCCCTTGATCGTGGCGTAGGCCGTTGGCATCGACTTGAAGCCACGTACCGGCTTGATCAGCATCTTCAGCTTGCCGTGGTCGGCCTCGAGCACGTTGTTCAGATATTTCACCTGCCGGTGCTCGGTTTCCGCCGCCAGTTTGCCTTCGCGTTTCAGCTCAGCGATTGCTGCGCCGTAGCTGGGTGCCTTGTCGGTATTGAGTTTGGCCGGCTTTTCCCAGTCCTTCAGGCCACGAAGAGCTTTGCCCAGAAAGCGCTTCGCCGCTTTGGCGCTGCGTGTCGATGACAGATAGAAATCAATCGTGTCGCCCCGTTTGTCGACCGCCCGGTACAGGTAGGTCCATTTGCCCCGCACCTTTACGTAGGTCTCATCCAGACGCCAGCTCGGATCAAAGCCGCGCCGCCAGAACCAGCGGAGACGCTTCTCCATCTCCGGCGCGTAGCGCTGCACCCAGCGATAGATCGTCGTATGATCGACATCGATCCCACGCTCGGACAGCATTTCCTCGAGATCACGGTAGCTGATGCCGTATCGACAATACCAGCGCACCGCCCATAGGATGACCTCGCCGGTAAAATGCCGTCCTTTGAAATCGTTCATCGCAACTGACCTTGACAGTACATGAGCCCAATCTTGGAAACCGTGTCAGAGTTTGCAACAGAGCCCCGGGGGACCGGGGCCATGCCGATCATTGGCATCTGGCTTTCTATACCGGCGATCAGACTCGGCCGCTCGATCGCGCTCAAATTGTCGTCGCCAGAGCGGAACGCGGGGTAGGGGGCCTAACCTCGGCGGCCGTGCAGCCGATGGCCAGCTATGAGGCTGCGCCAGCTCCACAAGCCCGCGTCATGGCGGCTCGGCCGAACGCCGCGCCTATTTCCGTTGCGGTGAATTTCCGGCGCGACATGCTGCATCCTTCGCCTACCGATCCCACGGCGGACCCGCGATTTATTCCGCGCACAATCACCGCCAGCAATTGAAGCGACGGCGCGCTAGGCGCTCAATTCGGCAAGCCGGTGTGGGCGCTGATCCCCATCCCGGCCAGCTCCTCAATGAGCCAGTCTCGAAAGTCCGAAATGGATTTCGCGCCTTCGGCCCTCAAGGCGGCAACGTCTTCCTCTTTGAAACTCCAATCGTCCTTGCCGATGTGGCGCAAGGCGCGCCAAACGCAATGCTTCTGATAGCTGTAGATCGCGCAACGGAGATACCCGCGAACGATCTTTTCCATAGCCGCATCGTCATTGCGGTGGCGATCTAGCAATGCGTCAAGGTCGGCTACGGACGGATTGGGATCAAGCATGGTCGGCCTCGATCTGTAGGGCGAGCTGGGCGAGGCGATCGGGAGCAAGCAAGTCGTCGGCCGCAAGGTCGATAGCGAAGGGTTCGCCGGGTTCGGGCGGCCGTCGATCGGCGGCGAAAGCGGCAAGATAGGGTTGCGCCGCGTCGGTTTCGATCCAGCGCCAGAAGGCAGGCCCTTGGCCGAATAGCCCGGCCTCGAACATATCGAGCCGGGCTTGCGCGAAATCATCGCACATTAGGCGAAGTGGATCACGGCCGATTCAGTGGTCCGCCCCTGCGGGCGCACGACAATATCGACCTTGCAGCCAAGCCGGGTGAGCATGGCTAGAAGCCGCTCAACCGAGACGCTGCGGAACTGGCCTCGCAGGATGCGCGACAATTCCGGTTGGGTAGATCCCGTAACCTTGGCGGCGGCGATCTGCGTCAACTTCCGCTCCTGCATGGCCTCGGCCACACGGGTAACGAGCTGGGCTTTCAAAAGGTGGGTGTCGGGGTCGGCAAAGCCTAGATCGGCAAAGACATTGCCGCTGCCTTCCTCAATGATTTCGTCCTGTGCGCTCATGCTGTGCCTCGCGGGGTCTGGTGTTGCCGGTGATGCTCCTCGGCGGATTTCAGCCGCGTTCGGATCAAATCCATATCGGCCTGCGGCGTGGCCTTGCCCTGCTTGGATTTCTTCTGGAAGGCGTGCAGGACATAGACCGCCTCCGCGAATTTGACCGTATAGACCGTGCGGAACGTATCGCCTTGGTGGTCGTCTATGATCTCGACCACGCCAGCGCCGCCAAAGCCCTTCAACGGCTTAGTGCTGGCGTGCTGCCCGCCTTGCTGCGCAAGGTGCAGGGCATAGCCCATTACGTCCTGCACATCGTCCGGGAACTCCCGAAAATCGCGCTTTGACGATGCCACCCATCGAACCGGCCGTTCCGTATCCATCGCGGCTATTATGCACAAATATACATAGCCCGCAAGCGGAAATTATGCGCGTATGTGCATATTGCCAGCTCGCTATGCCGATTGAGGCGACCGCGATCGGGGCGGCTCAATCGAGCGCCCTGCGCGACGAATGTATCAACGCCGGGGATGCAGGGCCGTAATTTTATGCTAGAGGCCCGGCGCGGCCCACGCCCCCCAATTTGTGCGGCCGTCCACTTCCGACGATGGCCCGCAAGGACTAGCCATCGTCGGAAGACCAACAAACAATCTAGCCGATGCCACGCGCCGCCCCTGTCCGGGCAGGCGAGGGCTGCTTGCCGTTGTAATAAAATTACTGCTCAATCTGGCCCTAGTTGCGCGTGCAATTTCCCTATTGTTGAGTCATCGTCCTCCCTACAGCGACCGAAAGGAGGACTAGGCTATGGTTGATTCTTCCAATATCTATCGAGAGCAACAGAAAGCGGTTGCCCTAGAGTTCATGGAAAAAGCTCTTGCGATACTCGTTGAGGTCGATGATTCAGCCGCAGATTGTTATCTGCAACAATCAATAGATACGTGCATGGCGTCACCGCGCATGACATTTCCCGAAGATGAATTTTGGGATTGTGTTGATGAATTGCCACATTTGACCGATCGCGTCTTGTTCCTGCATCGGCAGAACGGGGTCGGTACATAGAACGGACCCAGATATACGCTAAGGTTTCGCCGGACCTTCGACGGCGTGCATCTGGCGAAGCGGCCTGAGGGCGGACGATGGCGCATCGGGGTCGGTCCAAAGATAATCCCCGGTGAGGTTGATGTGCTGCCATCCGAGCGGCGAAAGGTGTTGCAACAGGTCCCGCCAGACCGTCCTTGTAGTTGACCGTGGTGTGCGTCACCCGAAGCTCGACATCGCCTTCCATCAGATCGGCTTCGCTGAAATCCGTCAGCGCGACGGTTTGGCCTGTGTGGTTCTTTTCGATCACGACTGCTCGGAATGTGCTCATGATAATGCTCCTTTCTCAAAATTAGACCGATCGGCGGCTCTGTTGCAAACATGGGGCACGGCCGCGCGGCGTCACCCAGTTGGGGGATTAGGCAGCATTGGCGAAATGCTTATTGAGCATAATCATGGTTTCGGTCAGGGCCGAGGGTCCAATTCCGAATGCTCTTTCAACCAGGCGCACCTCCCCCATGATACCTGGCTGCAGGCACCATGCCTGGGCCTGTCCTTTGCGTAGGGCGCGCATGACCTCGAAGCCCTTGATCGTGGCGTAGGCCGTTGGCATCGACTTGAAGCCACGTACCGGCTTGATCAGCATCTTCAGCTTGCCGTGGTCGGCCTCGAGCACGTTGTTCAGATATTTCACCTGCCGGTGCTCGGTTTCCGCCGCCAGTTTGCCTTCGCGTTTCAGCTCAGCGATTGCTGCGCCGTAGCTGGGTGCCTTGTCGGTATTGAGTTTGGCCGGCTTTTCCCAGTCCTTCAGGCCACGAAGAGCTTTGCCCAGAAAGCGCTTCGCCGCTTTGGCGCTGCGTGTCGATGACAGATAGAAATCAATCGTGTCGCCCCGTTTGTCGACCGCCCGGTACAGGTAGGTCCATTTGCCCCGCACCTTTACGTAGGTCTCATCCAGACGCCAGCTCGGATCAAAGCCGCGCCGCCAGAACCAGCGGAGACGCTTCTCCATCTCCGGCGCGTAGCGCTGCACCCAGCGATAGATCGTCGTATGATCGACATCGATCCCACGCTCGGACAGCATTTCCTCGAGATCACGGTAGCTGATGCCGTATCGACAATACCAGCGCACCGCCCATAGGATGACCTCGCCGGTAAAATGCCGTCCTTTGAAATCGTTCATCGCAACTGACCTTGACAGTACATGAGCCCAATCTTGGAAACCGTGTCAGAGTTTGCAACAGAGCCGCCAGGCGTGCCGGTGATGGTCGTTGTTCCCGTGCAGGATATGTATGTCGATGCCAACTTCAAGGAAGGCCAGCTTCGCGGCGTCAAGCCCGGTCAGCCGGTGCATCTCACCTCGGACCTCTACGGCTCGGACGTGGTGTATCATGGCCGCGTGGAAGGGTTCGCAGGCGGTTCCGGCTCGGCCTTTGCCGCGATCCCCGCGCAGAACGCGACCGGCAACTGGATCAAGGTCGTCCAGCGCCTTCCCGTTCGCATCCGGCTCGATCCGAAGGAACTGAAAGAGCATCCGCTGCGCGTCGGCTTGTCGATGCACGCAACGGTCGATCTTTCCGGGGCACGCTGAAATGTCCGCACATAGTGCTGAGGGTTATCCGCCGCTGACAGGCGCGAAACTCGCCATGGCGGCGGCCGCGCTGTCGTTCGGCAATTTCGTGGTGGTGCTCGATACGACGATCGCCAATGTGGCGATGCCGACGATTTCGGGCGATCTTGGTGTCTCAACGACAGAGGGGACGTGGATCATCACGGCCTATGCGGTCGCCGAAGCCATCACCGTTCCCCTGACGGGCTGGCTCTCGCGCCGGTTCGGGGAAGTGCGGCTGTTCACGGCCTGCGTCATCGCCTTCGTGATTTGCTCGATCCTTTGCGGGCTGTCCGGCTCGCTCGGCTTCCTGGTGCTGTTCCGCATCCTGCAAGGTTTCGCGGGTGGCCCGATCATCCCGCTATCGGCCACCCTGCTGATTTCGGTCTTTCCCAAGGACAAGAGCAACATCGCTTTGGCGATATGGGGCATGACGACCGTGGTGGCCCCGATCTTCGGCCCTATCCTCGGAGGCTACATCTCCGACAATTATCATTGGGGCTGGATTTTCTACATCAACATCTTCTTCGGGCTTGCCGTTAGCGGCGTCGCCTGGTGGCTGCTGCACAACCGCGAAACGCCGATCTCGCGCAGCCGGATCGACATAGTGGGCCTCCTTCTCCTCGTCGTGTTCGTGAGCGCGTTCCAGACCATGATCGACAAGGGGCGCGAACTGGACTGGTTCTCATCCTCCTTCATCGTCTGGATGGCGATCGTCGCGGCGATCGCGCTCGGCGCGCTGATCCTGTGGGAGCTGACCGACGATGATCCGGTGATCGACCTTTCGGTGTTCAAAAACCGGACCTGGCTCATCTCCACGCTATCGCTGGGGCTAATGTTCGGGCTGTTCTTCGGAAATATCGTGCTGACCCCGCTCTGGCTGCAACAGATGATGGGCTACACCGCGACCTGGGCGGGCTTTGCGACCGCGCCCATGGGGATTTTGGCGGTCGTGACGGCCCCGATCGTCGGGCGGCTCATGGGCAAGATCGACCCGCGCCTGATCGTCACCTATGGTATGGTGGTTCTCGCCATCTCCTTCTTCATGCGCGCGCTGCTGAACGCGCAGGCTGATTTCATGTCGGTCGCGATCCCCATGTTCGTGCTTGGCGCTGGTGTGCCGGCCTGTCTGGTCACGCTCACGTCGCTGGGCGTGTCGGAGCTTCCCCCCGAAAAGATCGTCAACGGTTCGGGGTTGCAAAACTTCATCCGCATCATGGCGACGGCGGTGGGCGCGTCGCTGACTTCGACCTATTGGGAGAATGCGACGAAAGGAAATCGCGCCGAGCTGGTCGCGATCATTGACCCGACAATGGCTCCTGCGTCTCTGCCCGGATTGCAGCCCGGTTCCGGCCTCGCCGCCTTCTCCCGAATGGTGGACATGCAGGCCGTGATGCTCGCCACCAACGATTTCTATGCGATGGCGACGATCCTTATTCTGGTGTTCGCAGGGGTAATCTGGCTCGCGAAACGACCCAAAGGACCGCTCCAACAAGTCAGCCATTGAGGCGGTTCCGTGCCGCGCAATCTTGATGGCGAGGCACCCCGGCGCGGGATCAAACGCGAAGAGCGCCGCTGCGCGATCGTGACGATCGCGCAGCGGCACTTTGCTGAACATGGGTTCGGCGGTGCTTCCATGTCCGCCATCGCGGCCGAGATTGGCGGGTCCAAAGCCACGCTTTGGGCCTATTTCCAATCAAAGGAGGATTTGTTCGCGGCCGCCCTCTCCGCCTGGCTGGACGAAATCGAGCCGCGCAGCGTCGCCCCTTCGCAGGGCGACGCGCGGCAACGGCTGATCGACTATTGCACGGCGTTCATGTCGGCCATGCTGACGCCGGTGGCCGAGACGATTTTCCGCCTCATCGTCGCGGAGGGCCAACGCTTTCCAGAGTTGGGCCGCGCTTATTATCGGCGGGTGCTACTGGCGCATCATCTGATGCTGTCCGAGCTTCTGGAAGGACAGCTCCGCGCAGGCCGACTCTTGCCCCGCTCGCGCGCGCCGTCCAGTTTGCGGGCGGCGGAACAGCTTCTGGAGATATGCATGTGCCGGTTGCTGGTGCGGCGGGTGTGCGGGCTGGAACTGGACAGCTCGGCCGACGCGATCGCCAGAGAAGCGGCCGAGGCCGTGGACATGTTCTTGCATGGCTATGGCTCCCGCCCCCGGAGAGCAAGGTGAGCCATTGCGGAACGGGGCGTGAATCCCGCATGACGGGGGCAGGTGCGGCGGCGACAGGCTTGAAAACTCCACCTATTGCGCGGTCGCGGGCCTCACTTCGATCGTGCAGCGCACCGGCTTCTTCGCCTTCTCGGCCTGCTCGCGGCACGCCTGCACCGCTTCGCGGTTGCCATCGGCGAGCGGGGCGGCCGCGACGATCAAGCCCCAGCTCTCCGGCGCGGCCGTCTGCATCAACCGTTGCCCCGCATCCCATGCCGACTTTTCGCCAAGCGCCCGCGTCGCCATGCTCTCGGGCCAAAGCCAGCTCGCCGGCATCATCCGGGCGATCGGGCCGGCGAGCAGCGCATAGAGCAACAGCCCCAGCACCAGGCCACCGCCCCCGGCGATAGCGAGCCAGCGATTTTGCACATCGCCGCGCCGCGCAGACGCGACCATTTTTTGCAAGTCGAAGGTCGCGGACGACAAGGCCGATTTCGTGGATTGGACCTGATGCTGCAATTCGCGGGTCGCCTCGGCAACGGAAGCGTTTAAACGGCCCCCCATATTCTCCGGGGTGAGCGTCATGGCGGGGCTTTTCCGCACGCCGTCGATCTGCTGCACCAGGATACCCAGCACCTTTTCGGTGCGCTCTAGCGTCGGCTCGTAATCGGGAATGTCGATGGACTCGCGCGCCGTGGTCAGCGCCTCGACCGCATGGCGCAACAACGACACCTCGCCGCGCAACCGCTCGAACGCCAGCGCCGGGTCGTCGCGCTCCTGGCTATCCTCATCCATCGTTCTTTTCTCCTTACCGGCTCAATCCACGATCACGGCCTATCCCCAAATCCTGCGTCAACTGGCGGCCCAAATCGCCCCGCCCCATGTCGCGGCTGCGGTTCATGCCGATCTCAAGCCCCAGCTCGCGGACACGGCCGCGCAGGATCGATTCCACCTGGGGATCGCGCTCAAGGCTTTTCGCCATGCCCGCCATTTCCTTGCCCGCCTTCTCGCGCCCCGTCATGTCGCCGGCGCGATAAAGCCGGTCGCGGTCCTGGCGAAGCGCCTGCCAGCGTTCCACGAAGCGATCGGCGCGCAGGGCAGGATCGGCGCGCACGCGGGCCTCATGCCGCATCGCCTCGACCATCGGGCCGCTGCGCCCCGCCGCCGCCTCGCGCAGCAAGGCGGGGTCGCGCTGGAACGCCGACGCCATATCGCGCGAGGCTCCGGGCCTGATCTGGTCCAGCGCCTCCGTCGCGCGTTCGAGCGCGACTTTCTGATGTTCCAGCACCGGCCCGCCTGATGCGCGCGCCTGCAACACCGCCTCGGCCGAACGCGAGGCGCGCTCGACCGCGCGCGTGAAAGCGCGGTCCTCGCCGCGATCGGCACGCGCCGGGGCAGGCTTCGCCGGCTCGGCCGACAGCTTCAAGCCGTCGAACATGCCGCGCCGCGGCGTCTGTTCGGCCGCGGGCGTGCGCTCGATCGGGCGCGGCGTGAAACCCGCGAACATGCCCCGTTCGGGCGCTGCGGAAGATCCTCGCTCTGTTGGCGAGATCTCCGCGCGCGGATCTCGCCCTGCCTCGCGGGGCGCATCCGGCAAGCGGATCTCGCCCGAGAGGCCCCGCCGATCGGCGAAGGCCCGCGCTTCGGCGTCGCGATCACGACTATCAGGGGCACGGCCATAATCCGACGCCATATCCTTCGCCCGCTCGCGCGACAGCGTGCGGACAAGCCGGCGATAATCGGCGAAGTCGTCGCGGCCATAATGGAGCTGCACCCCGTCGCGGTGCCGCGACAGCGCCACATAGGCGGAATGACGGTCCATGCCGGGGGTCGCCAGCACATGCGCCCGATCGACCGTCACGCCCTGCGATTTATGGATGGTGGCGGCATAGCCGTGATCGACATGGGCATAATCTTTCAGGTCGAACGCGACGCTGCGGCCGTCATCAAGGCGAACGGCCATGCGCTCGGGGCTGACCTGCTCGACCTTCCCCAGCGTGCCGTTCTTCACCCCTAGCCCGCGCTCGTTTTTCAGGAACATGATGCGGTCGCCGTTCGCGAACGCCCGCGCGCCCCGCTCGGCCGACACGCGCACGTCCGGCCCCAGCTCGCCACCGTCGCGCAGCCGATCGCGCGCGGCTAGGTTCAAATCGCGCACCTCGGCATTGGTATGGGTGAGGATGATCCGCGACTGATCCGGCGCGGCGATGCGCTCGGCATCCCAGCGGTCCACAAGGTCGGCGCGGGCTTGGCTGCGCGTCTCGGCCGCCTGCACCATTCCATGCGCCTCATAGGCATGGATCGCCTCGCCCGCCCTGCCCGTCGCCAGCGCCCTGGTCGCGTCGCGCTGCCAGTCCTCGCGCTGCCGGCGTATCTCGGTGATCTCGGCCCAACCGTGGCGCTCGGTCACGGCCCGGAACGCCGCGCCGGCCTCGATCGCCTGCAACTGCTCGGGGTCGCCGACAAGAACGACCTTCGCCCCGGCCTGCTCGGCATGGGACAGCACGCGCTCCATCTGGCGCGTGCCGATCATGCCGGCCTCGTCGATCACCAGCACGTCGCGGGGGCCTAGCAGCTCGCGGCCCTGCTCCCATTGATATTCAAGGCTGGCGATCGTCCGCGACGCGATGGCGGACCCGCCTTCCAGATTCTCGGCCGCGATGCCCGACAGCGCCGCGCCCCGCACCGTGTAGCCCTGTGCCTCCCACGCCTCGCGCGCCACCCCCAGCATCGCCGACTTGCCGCTGCCGGCATAGCCGACGACCGACGCCAGGCCCTTGTCGCCGGTGATATGCGCCAACGCCCCGCGCTGCTCGGCCGACAGGTCCAGCCCCCTGCCCTCGGCCGACGCCAGCGCGCGGGTCACATGGGCATCGGCGACGCCATGCCCCCGGTCGATCGCCAGCCCTTCGGCGGCGCGTTCCAACCGCTGCTCGGCCGCGATCATGTCGCGCGACGTGAACCGATCCTCGCCCTTCCCGTCCGGCCCCAGCGCCACCAGCTCGGGCGAGGATCGCACCGCGCTCATCACCTGGTCGAACTGATCCTTGCCGTCGCTGTGCCGGAACGCGAACTGCGCCAGGTCGCGGCGCGTGAACGTCGCCTGCTGCCGGGTGATGGCGTCGAGCGCGATTTCGGGACTGGCGATGATCTTCTCGCCATTCTCGCGCGCGATCCGGGCATGGTCCTCGACCCGTTCGGCCTCAAGCCCCTGTTCGGGCATACGCGACGCCGCCGGCCCGATCTTGTGCTGCGGCTCAAGGTCGATGCCCTGCGCCGCCAGGGTCCGGTGATCTATGCGAGCATCAATATCCAGCTCGGCTAGGCGCTCGTTCACATGGTCCGCCCACGCCTCGCGCCACTCCTGCAAAAGCTGCGTCGAGTTCCACTCGCGCACCTTCTGGCCGAAGCCCTCGGGGCCAACCTCGCGCATCGACAACATGACATGCGCGTGCGGTTTGGGCTGGCCGTCCTTCCCCCTGTCCCAATGCACGTTCATGTCTGCGACCATGCCGCGTTCGACGAACTGCTTTTCGACAAACTCGCAGGCGAGCGCGACACCCTGCGCCTGGTTCAACTCGCGCGGAATCGAAAACTCGATCTCGCGGGCAAGCTGGGCGTCCTTGCGTTTCTCTCCCGCCTCGACCTCGTTCCACAAGGTCGCGCGATCGTTTAAACGCTCCGGCGCACCTTCGGGCAGCATGATTTCCGAATGGACGACTCCGGCCTTGTTCGAGAAATCATGGTCGCGCCCGAGTCGGTCATCGTGCAGCCGTTCCGCCGCGCGATAGGCCGCGCTGGCAACGGCGCTCGATCCGTTGGCGCGACTGATGACCTTGGCCGAGAAATGGTAGATCGCCATGACGGCCGCTATATTGCCTTTCTTAGCGCACGTCGGCAACGACGTATAAGCGCGCACTCACACTCTCTGACGTTCGCGTGATTGACTTCGCCGCATTTTTTCTGCCGGGGGCGTTCCTCGCGCGCGCGATCGTGCTACGCTGCGTCCCTGATCCTGGGCGCGAGGGAGAGGATATGCGGAAGGTGCGCGACTATGACGCGGAGCTGCGGGCGCTGAACGACAAGGCGCGCGCGCTCAAGGCGAAGAAGGTTCAGCAGCTCGGCGAGCTAGTCACGTCCACCGGGGCCGACGCACTCGACCCCGACACGCTGGCGGGCGCGCTACTCGCTGCTACCGAAAGCGCCAACGCGGACGAAAGGGAGGCGTGGCGCGTGAAGGGCGCGGCCTTCTTTCAGGGACGCGGGCGCAAGGCTTCCCGACGCGCTGGCGGCAACACTCAAGGCGGACACGAGACTGGCGCAGGCGAGACGCCGCGTTGAAGCCGCGCAGCGCCGCACCGATACGAGGGGATGGGTCGTGGCCCGCCGCGAACGCACCCGCCATCTCATAGAGCTGGGCGGCCTCGTCCAGAAAGCCGGCCTTGTCGATCTGACCGACGACGACCGCGCCACCCTTTACGGTGCGATGCTCGACCTCGCCGCGCGTGTCCAGGGTGACGACGCCAGCAATATGCTGGCGCTCTGGAAGCGGCGCGGCAAGCGAGCGTTTGACGCGGAGGCGAACGCCGGGGCGGGTCCGACATGATGCGCGACGGCCTCGATCATCTTCCCGCCGTCAAGCGCCGCGAGCTGGAACGGGTCGCCCGCGTCCTGTTCGATGAATTTGAGGATGCTGTCAAAACCAAGCTCTCCGACAAGCGCAAGGGCGGCCGCATCCTCAAGCTGATCCTGTTCGGCTCCTATGCGCGCGGCGATTGGGTCGAGGATCGCGCCAGCGGCTATATTTCCGACTATGACCTGCTCATCGTCGTCAACTCCGACACCTTCACCGATCTGCAAACATGGTGGGCGGCCGCTGACGATCATCTGGTGCGCGAGCTGACCGTCACCAGGCACCTCGCCACCCCCGTCAATTTCATCGTTCATTCGCTGATGGACGTGAACGACCAGCTCGCGCGCGGCCGTCCCTTCTTCGCCGACATAGCCCGCGACGGCATCGCCCTCTACGAAGCGCCGGGACAGCGCCTCGCTGCGCCCCGCCAGCTCTACGCGGAGGAACGCCACGCCGAAGCCATGGCGCACTATGACAAGTGGCTCCCCGATGCCGCTTACTGCCTGACGCTCGCCGAATATGCGATCCGCGACGGCAAGACCAACCATGCCGCCTTCATGCTCCACCCAGGCCGTCGAGCGCGCCTATCATGGCCTCCTGCTCGTCCTGACGCTCTACAGCCCCAAGTCGCACCGCCTGACCGTCCTGCGCTCGCTCGCCGAAAACCTAGACCCCCGGCTGATCGAAGCCTGGCCGCGCGACACCCGCGCCGCTCGCCGCGCCTTCGCGCAGCTCCAGCGCGCCTATGTCGAGGCACGCTATTCCCCGGCCTATGAAATCACCCCCGACGAACTGGCGTGGATCATCTACCGCGTGAAGCATCTCCACGCGATCGCAGCCGCGATCTGCGCGGAACACCTCGCCGGCAACGGAAAAGGAACGGCCTGACATGGAATGGTTCCGCCAGCTCGGCCGCGCGCTCCGCAACGTCGCCCGCCTGTCGCGCCGCAATCCAATATGGGCGATCACGGCGCTGACCCTTAGCCCGATCGCCCTCATTCGCCATCTGCTGCGCGTCGCGGCCCTGTTCCTGATCGTCGCCCTGGTGCTGGGGCTGGGGATGCCGCTCATCGCGGAAAAGCTGCTCGGCCTGCCCCGCGATTCCCTGATCTACCAGGCATTGATGATGCTGACGGGCCTAGTCGTCATCCTCATCGTCCTGCGCGCCCTCTTTCAACCGCTAATCCTGCGCTATGGTGGCCTTGACGGCGACGACACGCACGGCTCGGCCCGCTTCGCCACGGCGAACGAGACGCGCGCCCTCGCCCGCGCCGATACCGGCCTGCTGATCGGCCGCGACATGAAAACCCGCAAGCTGCTGCGCTATCCCGGCCCCGCCCATCTGCTGACGATCGCGCCGACGCGCACCGGCAAGGGGGTGGGCACGATCATTCCCAACCTGATCGACTATCCCGGCCCGGTCGTGTGCATCGACCCCAAGGGCGAGAACGCCATCGTCACCGCGCGCGAGCGCGCCAGGTTCGGTCCGGTCCATATCCTCGATCCGTTCGGCATCACCGGCCTGCCCTCGGCCGCCTTCAATCCGCTGGATCGGATCGACCCCGCCGGTCTCGATCTCGCCGACGACGCCATGACGCTCGCCGACGCGCTGGTCTATGACGCTCCCGGCGAAGCGGGCGAGGCGCATTGGAACGACGAAGCCAAGGCGCTGATCGCCGGCCTGATCCTCCATATCGTCGCCAGCGAGCCGCCCGCGACCCGCACCCTCGCCACGCTGCGCGATCATCTGACGCTCGCCCCGCAAGCCTTCGCCGCCCTGCTCTCCGACATGCAAGGCTGCGGCGGCCTGGTCGCGCGCGCCGCCAATCGCCATCTCGGCAAGTCCGACAAGGAAGCCTCCGGCGTGCTGTCGGCCGCGCAGCGCCATACCCATTTCCTCGATTCCCCACGCATGGGCCGGGTTCTCGGCCGCTCGGATTTCGCGTTCGCCGACATGAAGGCGTCGCCGGCGACAATCTTCCTCGTCCTGCCGCCCGATCGCATCGCCGCCTATGCCCGCTGGCTGCGCCTGATGATCGCGCAAGCCCTCACCGATCTGTCGCGCGGCGCGGTCCCTGCCCGCCCCGTCCTGTTCCTGCTCGATGAATTTGCCGCGCTCGGCCGCCTCGATCCGGTCGAACGCGCTATGGGCCTGATGGCCGGCTACGGCGTCCAGCTCTGGCCGATTTGCCAAGATATTCACCAGCTCCGCACGCTCTACCGCGAGCGCGCCGGCACCTTCTTCTCCAATGCCGGGGCGTTACAGATATTCGGCGTCAACGACCATGACAGCGCCAAGCTCGTCTCCGATCTGCTCGGCCAGGAAACGGTGATGTTCGAGACGATGAGCCGCGCTCTCGATGCCGACGAAACCGGAATCTCGTTCGGCGTGCAACATGTCGGCCGCCCGCTGCTGACCCCCGATGAAGTCCGCACCCTGCGGCCCGATTTGCAGCTCCTGTTCCTCGCCGGCCAGCGCCCGATCGTCGCCACCAAGCTCGCCTATTATGTCGATCGCGAGTTCGCGGGACGGTTCGATCCGGTGCAGCCCGTTTAAACGGCTTCAAGCGCAAGCATCATAATATCATTTGTATATCTAACCGATGGCGTTCCGCCATATATCGGCATCCGTGAAATCGTCCGAAAGCGTTGAAAATCTACCGCTGCCGCGCGAAAGGTGAGTTTTGGGGTATCGGCTCACTTTTCGCGGGTCGGCGCGGCGAGGCGACAAGGATCTACTTTCAGAAAAATCCTGCCCTGGGACGCCCATAGAGCGGCTTAGCACGTTCGACTCTCCCCGACCTATCGAACGCCCGAAATGCCGTCCAGCGGCCCGGAAATCGCACCAGTAGCGACGTTTCCGCCTGCCCTGCCCTCTCGAATAGATCGCTGCCCTATCCGCCTGGCTTTTCTGGAAAGCCAATTGCGACAGTGGAGCTGGGCGCGGTGCTGGAAGGTTGGGCGCTACGGTGCGACTAATCTCCCTTTATAATTAAAAGCGTGCCGGCGAAGCCGGCTCATCATGGGGGATGCCGGGTGGGAGGATGGCTTTAGCCATCCGGGGCGGCCGAAGGCCGCGAGCCGGCGGGGGCGAAGCCCCCAAGAGGCGGCGCTTTTCTTCTTCTTCAGCAGCGGCGCGGGATAGCGTGGCGAGTTATCCACAGACGAACCTACCCCAAAGCTCACCGTTCGCGTTCTGATTCAAAGATTCTTCTTAGATTCAAGATTCAGGGTGCCTCAAACCCGCAGAAAACCTAGAGAAATGGCCTCGAAAAGTGAGTGTTGGGGTCGAGTCGCGTGAGTTTTCGGGTAGCCTTCGGTGAGCTTTGGGGTCGGTAAAGGTGAGTGTTGGGGTCGAGTCCGGTGAGTGTTGGGGTATGGGCATTTTCATCGGTGAGTTTTGGGGTATCCCCTCCCTATGGTCGAACGGCGAGCTTTAAGAATTGCCTAGCTCACTTTAATTGCTAAGGTGAGCGCATGAATCATGCAACCTCACCTGTAAATGGCGGAAAGGCAAAGGTTGCCCTGGACGGCGACACCGCTCTGACCCTCGCGCAAAAGGGACGCGGCAATCCCTTTGATCCCGCCAATTATGGAGAAATTGTCAAACCCGGCGAGCTGGTCGATATTGTCGAGCTGTCCCCCCCTCACCCTCGCCGATCGGCGAATCTATAACCTGCTGATCGCCAACGCCTGGGAGCGGATCGGCGAGCCGGTCATCCACCGCATCCCGAAAAGCGCGCTCAAAGGCACGCACCAGGGCAATGAGCGCATAGAAAGCTCGCTGCTGCGCCTGATGGGCACCATCGCGATCGTCACGATCCGCAAGGGCGGCAAGAGCTTTAAGCGCCGCGTCCAGCTTCTCGGCCCCAGCGATGAAAGCCTCGAAAAAGACGGGTTCCTGCATTACCGCATCCCCGAAGAACTGATTGAGATTTTGCGTAACAGCGAGGTCTATGCCCGCCTCAAGACGCAAGTGATGTATTGTTTCGAGTCGAAATACGCGCTCTGCCTCTATGAAATGATCGAGCGCCGTATCGGCCTCGAATACAAGCAAAGCGAGGAGTTCACTATCGCGGAGCTGCGCGGCCTGCTCAACGTGCCGGAAGGCAAGTTGGAACGCTTCGCCGATTTCAACAAATACTGCCTCAAGGTCGCTCAAGAGGAAATCAACAAGCTCTGCCCCTTCTGGGTCGAGTTCACCCCGATCAAGAAGGGCCGCAAGGTCGAGCGGGTTTCGATGATGTGGCTTCCCAAGACCATGAGCGGCCGTCGCGACGCGCAAAACCTGATCGACCAGCATAGCATTGTGCGGCGGGCGAAGCTGCGCGGAGACATACCCGAAATGCCGGTGCTGGTGGATTTCAGCGCGCCAGCGGCCCAAAGGTGAGGCCCTACCCCAAAACTCACTTTTCGCGCGCTGCGCCTGCCTAGCCTGCGACGCCCATCTCCTCGCCGGCCCTATCGGGGGCGTTTGCGGGAGGGGGCGGAATCCTACGCTAAGGATTTGGGCCAGCGATATTCCCCGGTTAGATTGATGTGTTCCCATCCCAACGGCGAGACGTGGGCGAGTAGATCAGGCTCGATATGGGTACCGCTGGCGGCCCGGGTATTGACGACCTCGCCGAGCTTCATGGTGTTCCAGAATATGATGATGGCGGCGAGCAGGTTCATTCCGGCGATGCGATAGTGCTGGCCTTCGCCGGATCGATCCCGGATTTCACCTCGGCGGTGGAAGCTGATGGCGCGCTTTAGGGCGTGGTGGGCCTCACCCTTGTTGGCCCAGTCGGCCCGAAGCTGCGATTTTGGCCATGTTGAAGAACAAAGATTGAACATGGCGATCTACCAGGCTCGCTCTTGTCCTCCAATCTCGTAAACATCGGTCTCGATCGAGCACCTGTAGCTCTCTGCGATGTTGAACATCTCTGTCTGGAGAGATGCGATCTCATCATCGAGGCTGACGCCATCGGCACCCTGATCATAGGCGACGGTCAGCGTGTAATCGCAGTTCCCGGTCTTTTGCATCTGGTAATCCCGCTCCAGCATCGCCTCAATGCGCTCGCGAGCGGGCTTTCTGCCACGACCATGCTTGTTGAAGTTCTCGATGGTCAGATGCAGGGCGATGGTGACAGAAGGCGGCTTTTCCGGCAGCCCGATCCTTGAAGGAATGACGTCAAGCGCCCGATAGACGGTCATTCTTGAGATCTTGAGGTCGCGCGCGACGCTGGCCTTGCTCGCGCCGGCGGTGATCCGGCGTCGGATTTCATCGTCATCGATGTTTTTCTTCCGGCCTTTGTAGACGCCTTCGGCGCGCGCCGCCTCGATCCCGGCGCGCTGCCGGTCCTTGATGAACGTCAGTTCGGCTCTGTTGCAAAAATCGTGAAGCTTGAGCATGCTTGGCGGAGATTGGACGGACGGAACGATGACGGATTTCAAGTGGCGCCATTTCCAGGGTGATGTGATCCTGTGGGCGGTGCGCTGGTATTGTCGCTATCCGATCAGCTATCGCGACCTTGAGGAAATGCTGGCGGAACGCGGCATTTCGGTCGACCATACGACGATCTATCGCTGGGTCCAGTGCTACGCCCCGGAGATGGAGAAGCGGCTGCGCTGGTTCTGGCGGCGTGGCTTTGATCCGAGCTGGCGCCTGGATGAAACCTACGTCAAGGTGCGGGGCAAGTGGACCTACCTGTACCGGGCAGTCGACAAGCGGGGCGACACGATCGATTTCTACCTGTCGCCGACCCGCAGCGCCAAGGCAGCGAAGCGGTTCCTGGGCAAGGCCCTGCGAGGCCTGAAGCACTGGGAAAAGCCTGCCACGCTCAATACCGACAAAGCGCCGAGCTATGGTGCAGCGATCACCGAATTGAAGGGGTGACTGCACGAAAGTGACTTATCTGCACGCTAAGAGCGAACGGACCGGGAACGCTGGGACTTTGTGTTCTTCTCCGTGGCTTCGAGGGCTTTGTAGAGGGCGGTTTTGCCGATCTTGAGGCGCGCGGCGGCCTCGCGAACTGTGAGGCCGGAAGCGATATGTTCGCGCGCCTTGCGGAGCTTGTCAGGTGTGACCACTGGCCGCCGCCCACCGGGGCGACCTCGCTCGCGAGCGGCCTTGAGGCCTGCATGGGTGCGCTCCCGGATCAGATCGCGCTCAAACTGGGCAAGCGAGCCGAAGATGTTGAACACCAGCATCCCGCCCGAAGTGGTGGTGTCGATGTTCTCGGTGAGCGAGCGGAACCCGATACCTCGCGTCGCTAGCTCGCCGACCTTCTCAATCAGATGGCTCATCGAGCGCCCAAGACGGTCGAGTTTCCAAACCACCAGCGTGTCGCCGCTGCGCAGATAGGCGAGCGCCTCGGCCAGGCCGGGCCGATCGGCTTTTGCACCAGATGCGTGATCGTCGAATATCCGGTCGCACCCGGCCGCGTTCAGCGCGTCGAGCTGGAGTGAGAGCTTCTGGTCTGCCGTCGAGACGCGCGCATAGCCGATCAACGCCACATGCAGCCCAATCCTGTCCGTTTTCCCATCATTATCTGATCTTGTCCGAATCGCCGTTATAGGTCCAGAGTTAACGGACATATTCCTGCTGGCCGCCAGAGGACCGTCTGACGGACACGCAAAGCGAAGGAGATGATGCTTGGCGAGACGGCGACTGGTGAGCCTGGAAATCTGGGCGAGGCATTATGGCGCGCCGCTCGATGAGCGCGAGATCGCGCGTCATTATACGCTGACCAGCGACGACCTGGAAATTGTCGGCCGCCGTCGCGGCGATGCCACCCGGCTCGGCTATGCGATGCTCATGCTATATATGAGATGGCCTGGCCGTGCGCTGGAAGCGGGCGAAGTCCCGCCCGCTCCTGTGCTCGCCTATGTGGCGCAGCAACTCGGCGTCGCGCCGGCAGCCTTCGCGGATTATGCCCATCGGGACCAGACCCGTCGCGAGCATCTCGTCGAAATCCGACGATCGCACGGGTTCAGGATTTTTGACCGCAACGCTTTCCGTGAAGTTGTCGCCTTCTCGGTCCCAATCGCGCAGACCATCATACACCCCGGCCAGATGGCAGACGTCATCGTCGATGAACTCCGGCGCCTGCAGATCCTCCTGCCTTCTCCGTCGATTCTCGAAGCGGTGCTGCGGCGGGCGCGCCAGCAAGCCGAACAGCTTACCTATGAAGTGCTCACGAATGGCCTGCTGCCTGACACCCTTCAGGGCCTGGACGATTTGCTGGCCCGACGACCGGGGCAGGTCGCGACATGGCTATCCTGGATGCGCAATGCGCCACAATCGCCGGCAGCGCGCAACATCCTGCGCCTGATCGAACGGCTCGCCTATATCCGCGCGCTGGGCCTCGATCGCGCCCGTGCCGACATGATCCCGGCTTTGACTTTTGACAGGCTGGCGGACGAAGGCAGCCGCATCACACCCCAGCACCTTGGCGAACTCAATGCCCTGCGCCGCCATGCGACGCTGGCGGCAACCGGCATCCGGCTTGAGGAAAGCCTGACCGACGCCACCCTGACGATGTTCGACAAGCTGTTGGGCAGCATGGCGCGCCGCGCCGAGAACCGGACCCGCGACAAAGCCCTCAAGACGGTGCGCGAGTTGCAAGGCCACCTCCGGACGCTCACGGGGTCTTGCCGCCTCCTCATCGACGCGCGCAGCAAGGGCGTGGATTCTCTGGCGCAGATCGAGGCGCTGGACTGGCAGCACTTCGCCGTGGCCGTCGAGCAGGCCGAAGTGCTCGGGCGACCGGAAACCGTCGATCGCACCGCCGAATTGATCGAGCGGCATCGGACGGTGAAGCTCTTTGTCGGCGCTTTTCTCAACGCCTTCGAGTTTCGCGGCGCCGGCGCGGTTCAGGGGCTCCTGTCAGCGCTGGCCATCATCGCGGAGCTATATCGGACCGGCAAACGGCGCTTGCCTGATCGCGTGCCGCTACGCTTTGTGCCGCCCGCATGGCGCCCGTTCGTCCTGCGGGATGGCATCGTTGATCGTGCCGCTTATGAACTATGCGCCTTGTCGCAACTACGCGAGCGGTTGCGAGCCGGGGATATATGGGTCGCGGGAAGCCGGCAGTTTCGCGATTTCGACAGCTATCTCATACCGCCGGCGACCTTTGCGGCGCTGCGCGAGAAGGGGCCGTTGCCGCTCGCCATCGAAACGGATTTCGAGCGCCATATCGAGGAACGGCGCACCAGGCTCGACACGGCGATCGAGCAGGTAACGGTCCTTGCACGGCAAGGGGAGCTGCCCCAGGTTAAGCTTGACGAAAACGGTCTCATCATCTCGCCGCTGAAGGCGGCAACACCGCCCGCCACCGAGATTGCCCGTCGCGCCGCCTATGATCGACTGCCGCGCGTGAAGATCACCGATCTTCTGCTGGAGGTCGATGCCTGGACCGGGTTCAGCGAATGCTTCATCCATCGTCGTTCGGGCCGGGAAGCCGACGATCGCAATGCGCTGCTCACGGTCATCCTCGCCGATGGCATCAATCTCGGCCTCACACGCATGGCGGAAACCTGCCGGGGCGCAAGTCTGCGTCAGCTCGCCCATCTTCACGACTGGCACATCAGCGAAGCCGCCTATGGCGAAGCGTTGGGAAGGCTGATCGACGCCCATCGCGCCATGCCGCTCGCCGCGCTGTGGGGAGACGGCACCACTTCGTCGAGCGACGGACAGCAATTTCATGCCGGGGGCCGTGGGGCCGCGATCGGCGACATCAACGCGCGCAGCGGCAACGAACCAGGCGTTGCCTTCTACACCCATGTCTCGGATCGATATGACCCCTTCGCAAGTCGGGTGATCGCGGCGACCGCTGGCGAAGCGCCCTATGTGCTGGATGGCTTGCTGTATCACCAGACCGGCCTGACGATCGAGGAGCACTACACCGATACGGGCGGGGCATCGGACCATGTGTTCGGCCTCATGCCCTTCTTCGGCTACCGCTTCGCGCCGCGCCTGCGCGACATCAAGGAGCGTCGTTTACACCTCCTTCCCGGCCAAGAATCCGGCCCCTTGCTTCCCGGCATGACGGCCGAACCGATCGCATTGGGTCATGTCGCGGCGCATTGGGACGAACTGCTGCGGTTCGCCACGTCGATCCGCACCGGCACCGTCACTGCTTCGGCAATGCTGCGCCGCTTGTCCGCCTATCCGCGACAGAACGGACTGGCCCTCGCACTACGCGAGCTGGGCCGCCTCGAACGCTCCATTTTCATGCTCGACTGGCTGCGCGACATCGACCTGCGCCGGCGCACCCAGGCGGGCCTCAACAAAGGCGAAGCCCGCAACGCGCTCGCCCGCGCGCTCTTCTTCAACCAGCTCGGCGAACTGCGCGATCGTCGGTTCGAGAACCAGACCTATCGCGCCTCCGGCCTCAACCTGCTCGTCGCCGCCATCATCTTGTGGAACACTCGCTATCTCGAAATGGCGCTGGCGGACATCGGCACAGCCGACGAAATCGCACGCCACATCGCGCCATTGGGCTGGGAGCATATCTCGCTGACCGGTGACTATAGCTGGAATGTTGAAGATCAACCCGATCCGGACGCCTTGCGACCGCTGCGCGCCGTCAACTCCCTACTTGCCGCGTGACGTTCGCTATCCGTTCGCCCTTTCCGTGCAGATACGTCACTTTCGTGTAGTCACCCCTTGAAGCGCGAAGGAAAGCTGGACCGGGAGACGGCCCACCGGCAGGTGAAGTATCTCAATAACGTGATCGAGGCCGATCACGGAAAGCTCAAGATACTGATCAAGCCGGTGCGCGGTTTCAAATCGATCCCCACGGCCTATGCCACGATCAAGGGATTCGAAGTCATGCGAGCCCTGCGCAAAGGACAGGCTCGCCCCTGGTGCCTGCAGCCCGGCATCAGGGGCGAGGTGCGCCTTGTGGAGAGAGCTTTTGGCATTGGGCCCTCGGCGCTGACGGAGGCCATGGGCATGCTCAACCACCATTTCGCAGCAGCCGCCTGATCGGCGCAGAGCGACAGCCTACCTCTGACTGCCGCCAATCTTTGCAACAGAGCCCTCACCGGCAAGGGCGCGCAGATCGACACCACGACGCCATCGGGCCGGATGGTGTTCGGCATTTTTGCCACACTGGCGGAGTTTGAGCGGGATATGATCCGCGAGCGCACCATGGCTGGCCTGGCCGCTGCCCGCGCGCGGGGACGCAAGGGTGGCCGCAAGTTCGCCCTCTCCAAGGCCCAGGTGCGGCTCGCTCAGGCTGCTATGGCCCAACGCGACACGTCCGTTTCCGACCTCTGCAAGGAACTCGGGATCGAGCGCGTCACTCTCTACCGCTATGTCGGTCCCAACGGGGAACTCCGGGATTACGGTCAGCGCGTGCTTGCTGCCAAAACGCGATGATGATGACGGGAGCCCCGATCAAACTTACCCAAGCGGACGCCGCAGACGTTGCAGACCTGTACAACCGTTGCAGCGACTATTTCCTGTTGCAGGACGGGGCCGCGCCCACGCTGGACGATGCTCGCGAGCTTTTCTCCGATGTGCCGCCCGAAAAGAGCGCCCACAATCAAGCTGTCCTGGGATGGAAGGGGCCTGGCGGCCTATATGCAATCGCGGCCATCCTCCGCGATTATCCGCGTGATGGCACATGGTATCTCGGCTTCATGATCGTAGATGCCGCACAGCGTGGTCGTGGCGTCGGACGCTCAATTTACTCGACGGTCGAAAGCTGGGCCGCTGCGAGAGGTGCCACAGAGATTCGGTTGGCCGTGCTGGAAGCGAATGAAGCGGCAGAGCGATTTTGGCGTTCTCTCGGCTTCATTGAGTATCGGCGCGTTGGGCCAGACACCTTCAAAATGCGTAGCCATCGCCGGATAGAACTGAGCCGTCGCCTTTCTGGCGCGACCGTAGAAGGCAGCAACAAGTAAGATCTCGCGCCGGCTATCTGGGCGAGCTTGGCGTAGGATTCCGCCCCCTCCCGCAAACGCCCCCCTATCCCTCGCCAGCATCGAGCGCGCGGCTCACCGTGAACTGAATCCATGCGCTGCGGCTGATCCCGCGCCGCTTCGCCGCCGCATCGACCTTCGCCAGCAAAGCGCGATCGAACCGCAACATGACCGGCGACTTGCGCGGCCCGTCCTCGGCCGCCTCCGTGATCGCCGGCGCTGTCGGTTTCGCGGCACCGGCTATGAAGGCGTCGGCCGCGTCGTCGGTAACGGGCGGCTTGGGCTTGCTATTCGGTTTACGAGCGATAGCCATTTTCATTCACTCCGCTATCATTATGCTATACAAATACCGCACTGACCAATGCGGCCAGCTCGTCTATCGCCTTGGCGTCGCGCGGGGATTGCTCGACCACCGCCCTGCCCTCGGCCGCCGCGTTCGGGAACGCTTTGCGGCGCACGATCGACGTGGGCAGCACCTCGATCCCCTCAATATCGCCGATCATCTGCAAGGCCGCCTCATTGTCGCCGCCCTGCGGGTCCGCGCCGTTGAGGACCGCGACGGCGCGCAGCCCCTCGTTGATCTCGCGCGCCTCGGCCACCAGCGCCGCCACCTGGTCGAGCGCCCACACGTCAAAGCTGCGCGGCTGCACCGGCACCAGCAGCGTGTCGGCCACGGTGAGCGCGGCGCGCAGCGAGCCGGTATCGCGTCCGCCTACGTCGATGATGATGTCATCATATTTGGGGGCGAGCTGGCGGACCTGGCTGCGAAGAGCCGCGCCAGTGAGCGCGACGGCGGTATAGCCAGCCTCGCCAAGCCGCTCGGCGCGCAGCTCCGTGAAGGTAAGGGCGGTTCCCTGCTCGTCGCCGTCCACTAGCAGAAGGTCGCGGCCCGCAAGCGCGCGCGCGACCGCGAGGTTCACGGCGAGCGTGGTCTTGCCGACGCCGCCCTTGGTGTTTCCGACCGCCAATATCATTCCGCTCTCGCTCCGCTGGCAATGTGCGCGCTATATAGCAGCGTTTGTAATGCTAGGCGATATACATTTGATGGCGGCGATTATTCGCCGCCCTCCCCCTCGTCCTCGTCGTCCAGCGGTTCGTGCTCCATCTGGCCATGATCCTCGATCGGGCAAAGCGGCGCTCCGGCCAGCTCAAGCCACTTGCGCGCGGTCCTCACCGTATAGCCGCACGTCGCGCACTCACATTTGAGCATCCGGGTTTTCTGCTTCTTGGGAGCGGTGGATTCGCCGTCCGTATCGAGACGGGCATGGGGGAGGGGGCCAACGGCTTTTAGGATCGGCGCGATAGCGACAAGAAACGCCTCGCCCGGTGTCGTCGCCCGCATCGGCCCGACCAGGCCAAGGCCAAGGGCGACCCGTTTAAACGCCTTCCCATGCCCTGCCGGGATGCCCACGGCCGCGTGGACCAGTTCATGCGCGAGGATCGCCGCGATCTGCGCCGGCATGGCGTCGGCCGCGTGGGCGAGGTCGGGACGGATAAAGATTTCAAAATGCCCATCTGCACTAAGCCGGTTGTCCCAGCACTCGCCGATCGCCTTGCCCTTGCGGCCCGTGCTGGTGAAGCCGATCGCCACGCGGATATGCGCGGGCAGGGGGGCGTCCAGCGCCTCGAACAGCGGGGCCATGCCCGCCGCCACCGCATTGAGCCAGCTTTCCCGGTTGTCCTGCGTCATCGTTTTTACTCCCTTCAAATCGCCTGTCCGGCGATGGCCGTGCCATCGGCCGGAACACGGACGCCCAAGAACGACGACAGGAGAGGGGGGCAGCGGGAATCTGCGGGAGTGGTGCGGGCGGGCGCTTCGCGCCAACCCGGTCCCGCTGATTCCCGTTGCTGGGGAGAGGGGGACGGAACGCCCTCTCCCCACGCAAATAAACGACACGCCGGCGCACGCCGGCACGACAGGGCAGGGGCAAGGCCCCTGCCTCACGCGAGGATCGTCACGCTTATGCGCCAAGACCGCTTGCGGGCTTGGTCGGAGCGGTCACGCGGAGATAGAGCCGTGCCCGAAGGGTCGCGCCCGATATTGCCTTTTAATGTCCATATGACAGCGTAACGATAGCGTTATGATATACAGATGATTGATTTCTACTCGCCTTGTCGCCGGCTCATCGCTTCGCCAGTGGCGGACTAGAGCCATCTAGAAAAACATCCCATAGGATGTTATATTAAGCGCGATGCAAAGAGTCGTATTAGATACCTCGGTTATCGCCACGGCGCTGCGGAGCCAAACGGGAGCGAGCTTCGCCCTACTGCGCGCCGTCGAGTATGGCCGCTTGAAGATACTCGCCACGCCGTCGCTGTTCCTCGAATATGAGGACGTGCTGAAACGACCGGAGCAGCGGCAAGTGTCGGGGCTGACGTTGGAGGCCGTGGACGAACTGCTTGGCGAGCTGGCGGCGCTGATCGAGCCGGTGGAGGTGCATTTGCTGTGGCGGCCGCAACTACGCGACCCCGACGACGAAATGGTGTTGGAAGCGGCGATTAACGGGCGGGCCGATGCGCTTGTGACTTATAATATCCGCGATTTCCGGGGCGCAGCCCCGCGCTTCGGAATCCGGTTGATGCAGCCCGCCGATCTGTTGAAGGAGTTATGACAATGAGCAAGGCGACCTACCCGCTCAAGCTGCCAACCTCGATCAAGGCGGCAGCGGCGCGACTGGCAAAGGAAGATGGCGTTAGCCTCAATCAATGGATCGCAACGGCGGTCGCGCAGAAAATTGGCGCGGTCGAGACGGCGGCCGAGTTCTTCACGCGCCGCGCGAAGGGCCACACCGGCAGCGGCCTGGGCCGTATTCTCGACAAGGTGCCTAATCGGCCGCCCGAAGCCGGCGACGAATTGCCGGAAGGCTGGACGCTCGATCGCCTGCGCCAGTAATCCGGCATGAGGGCCATCTTCATCCGGCACGGCGAAAGCACCGGCAACGCCGGCGTGCCGTGTCACGATCTGGCGACGATCGAGCTGACGGAGCGCGGCCAGGAACAGGCCCGCGCGGTCGCGGCGAGCTGGACGGAAGCGCCCGCGCTTATCGTCACGTCGCCTTATACCCGCACCCGGCAGACGGCCGCGCCGACGATCGCGCGCTTTCCCGGCGTGCCGGTGGAGACGTGGCCGATCGAAGAATTTACCTATCTCCAACCCTCCCGATGGAACGGCACGCGCAGCGCCGAAAGGATGCCGCACCTCGAACGCTATTGGAGCGCGGCCGATCCTGATTATTGCGACGGGGAAGGGGCGGAGAGCTTCGGCACGCTGCTACGGCGCTGCGAGGCCGCGCTGGCGCGTCTCGCCGCCATGCCTGCTGACTCGCTGGCCTATGTGTTCGGGCATGGGCAATTCATCCAGGCCGCACGCGCAATCGTCGCCGACGCTCATATGGATGACCGGGCCAAGATGCGCGCGTTCTGGCGCAAGGGGGAGCCGCCCGCGATCGGCAACGCGCAGCGGGTGGGGTTTCATTGGCAGGGCGACCGCTGGGCCTGTGGGCCAGCGGTCGCCGCCTAGATCAACACCCGCTCCACCTCGTCCAGCGTCACGTCATCAGGCCGTCGATCGTAGAGCTGGGTGGTGCGCGTCGAGCTGTGGTTCGCCATCGTCGCGGCCGTCTCCAACGTGCCGCCATTCTTCAAATAGGTGGTGATCCCGGTCGCGCGGAAACTGTGATTGCCGATCGCCGTGCCGATCTCGGCCGCCGCCGCGCGCCGCCGCACCATCGCGAAGGCATTGGCTTGGGGCAGGGGGGTATCGCTTAGTCGCTTAGTGCCGCGCGCGATGGTGCGGAACAGCGGCCCTTTGCGGTCCTCGCGCAAACCGCACCCGTCGATATATTCGACCAGGTAATGCTCAAGATGGCTCTGTTGCAAACATGGGGCACGGCCGCGCGGCGTCACCCAGTTGGGGGATTAGGCAGCATTGGCGAAATGCTTATTGAGCATAATCATGGTTTCGGTCAGGGCCGAGGGTCCAATTCCGAATGCTCTTTCAACCAGGCGCACCTCCCCCATGATACCTGGCTGCAGGCACCATGCCTGGGCCTGTCCTTTGCGTAGGGCGCGCATGACCTCGAAGCCCTTGATCGTGGCGTAGGCCGTTGGCATCGACTTGAAGCCACGTACCGGCTTGATCAGCATCTTCAGCTTGCCGTGGTCGGCCTCGAGCACGTTGTTCAGATATTTCACCTGCCGGTGCTCGGTTTCCGCCGCCAGTTTGCCTTCGCGTTTCAGCTCAGCGATTGCTGCGCCGTAGCTGGGTGCCTTGTCGGTATTGAGTTTGGCCGGCTTTTCCCAGTCCTTCAGGCCACGAAGAGCTTTGCCCAGAAAGCGCTTCGCCGCTTTGGCGCTGCGTGTCGATGACAGATAGAAATCAATCGTGTCGCCCCGTTTGTCGACCGCCCGGTACAGGTAGGTCCATTTGCCCCGCACCTTTACGTAGGTCTCATCCAGACGCCAGCTCGGATCAAAGCCGCGCCGCCAGAACCAGCGGAGACGCTTCTCCATCTCCGGCGCGTAGCGCTGCACCCAGCGATAGATCGTCGTATGATCGACATCGATCCCACGCTCGGACAGCATTTCCTCGAGATCACGGTAGCTGATGCCGTATCGACAATACCAGCGCACCGCCCATAGGATGACCTCGCCGGTAAAATGCCGTCCTTTGAAATCGTTCATCGCAACTGACCTTGACAGTACATGAGCCCAATCTTGGAAACCGTGTCAGAGTTTGCAACAGAGCCCGGCAGGGCACCAGCCATCATCAAACAGCGTGAAAGGATCAAACGACAGACCATCGAATATCGGCGCTTGCAACACCGCAAGCTCGCCGCTTAACATCCATCCCCTGACGAGGCCCGCACTCCGCTAATTTACGCCGCGAGTCGTGCCAAATGTTCTGACGACGGACAGGAGAGTAACAATTGCTTCAGGGTTTGATGCAGGATGCGCCGCTCAACATTCATGACATTCTGCGCTTTGCATCGGTTGCGCATGGTTCCCGGGAGCTTGTTTCGCGCAATGTCGACGAGCCGGTCTGGCGCTATGATTATGCGCGGGCCTGGAGGCGTGCGGCACAGGCCGCGCATGCTTTAGCCACACTCGGCGTCGAGCCGGGCGACCGGGTGAGTTCGCTGGCGTGGAACACGCATCGCCACTTCGAACTGTTCTTCGCGGTGCCGGGCATGGGCGCGGTGCTGCATACCGCCAATCCGCGCCTGCCCGAAGATCATCTGGTCTTCACGATCAACCACGCGGGTAGCAAGGTCCTGCTGCTCGACCGCAACATGGCCGAGATCGTCGACCGGATCAAAGGCCAGCTGGAGACGGTGCAGCATTATGTCGTTCTGAGCGACGCCGAGCGCATGGTAGACGGCTTCGAATGCTACGAGAGTCTTATCGCCGCAGAGGCGGAGGACTATCCCTGGCCGAAGCTGGACGAGAATGCAGGCGCATTCCTGTGCTACACCTCCGGCACGACAGGCGACCCCAAGGGCGTACTCTATTCGCATCGTTCGGTCGTGCTGCACGCGCTGGCCGCCGGACTACCCGGAGCGCTCAACTTCTCCGCCTTCGATGTGGTGATGCCCTGCCAGTCGCTCTATCACGCGACCGCCTGGGGGCTTCCCTTCGCAGGCGCGATCAACGGAGTGAAGTTCGTCTTCCCTTGCGACAGGTTCGACGGCGCGAGCCTCCAGCAGATGATCGCCGATGAAGGCGTCACTTTCTCTGGCGGCGTCCCGACGATCTGGACGATGTATCTCGACCATCTGGCGAAGACCGGGGAGGCGCCGGGCAAGCTTCAGCGCGTGATCATCGGCGGTTCGGCTGTGCCGCGCGACATGGCGGTGGCCTTCGACCGGCTCGGCGTCGCCGTCCAGCAGATCTGGGGCATGACCGAGACCAGTCCGCTGGGCGTCGTCTCCACCCCCACCCCCGCGCTGGCAGCGCTGGGCAAGGATGATGAGAACGAGGTCATCTGGACGCGCCAGGGCCGGATGATGTTCGGTATCGAGATGAAGATCGTCGATGATGACGACAATGCCCTGCCGCATGACGGCGAGCAGTCCGGCGCGCTGATGGTGCGCGGTCCCTGGGTGCTGGAACGCTATTACCGCGCCGATGCCTCCGCGATCGACGCCGAGGGCTGGTTCGATACCGGCGATATCTCGACCATCGACCGGTTCGGGTTCATGCGGATCACCGATCGCAAGAAGGACGTCATCAAGTCGGGCGGGGAATGGATCAGCTCGATCGACCTGGAAAACATCGCGGCAGGATGCCCTGGCGTGAAGGTGGCGGCGGTGGCCGGCGTCTATCATTCCAAATGGGAGGAACGCCCGATCATGCTGGTCGAGCCTCTCGAGGTAGGATCGGTGACCGAGGATGCCATGCGCGAGTGGCTCGAACCGCGGATCATCAAATGGTGGATGCCCGACCGCATCATCCTGGGCGCCGTCCCTCTCACCGCCACCGGCAAGATCGACAAGAAGGCCATCCGCGACAAATATGGCCAGGTACTGGCCGAACCGGCGACCTGAGGCCGGCCGCAGCGATCCTATATTCTCAGGCTCTGTTGCAAACATGGGGCACGGCCGCGCGGCGTCACCCAGTTGGGGGATTAGGCAGCATTGGCGAAATGCTTATTGAGCATAATCATGGTTTCGGTCAGGGCCGAGGGTCCAATTCCGAATGCTCTTTCAACCAGGCGCACCTCCCCCATGATACCTGGCTGCAGGCACCATGCCTGGGCCTGTCCTTTGCGTAGGGCGCGCATGACCTCGAAGCCCTTGATCGTGGCGTAGGCCGTTGGCATCGACTTGAAGCCACGTACCGGCTTGATCAGCATCTTCAGCTTGCCGTGGTCGGCCTCGAGCACGTTGTTCAGATATTTCACCTGCCGGTGCTCGGTTTCCGCCGCCAGTTTGCCTTCGCGTTTCAGCTCAGCGATTGCTGCGCCGTAGCTGGGTGCCTTGTCGGTATTGAGTTTGGCCGGCTTTTCCCAGTCCTTCAGGCCACGAAGAGCTTTGCCCAGAAAGCGCTTCGCCGCTTTGGCGCTGCGTGTCGATGACAGATAGAAATCAATCGTGTCGCCCCGTTTGTCGACCGCCCGGTACAGGTAGGTCCATTTGCCCCGCACCTTTACGTAGGTCTCATCCAGACGCCAGCTCGGATCAAAGCCGCGCCGCCAGAACCAGCGGAGACGCTTCTCCATCTCCGGCGCGTAGCGCTGCACCCAGCGATAGATCGTCGTATGATCGACATCGATCCCACGCTCGGACAGCATTTCCTCGAGATCACGGTAGCTGATGCCGTATCGACAATACCAGCGCACCGCCCATAGGATGACCTCGCCGGTAAAATGCCGTCCTTTGAAATCGTTCATCGCAACTGACCTTGACAGTACATGAGCCCAATCTTGGAAACCGTGTCAGAGTTTGCAACAGAGCCAGGTATCGGGTTCCGCTCGCTCACCGAGAACATCGACACCACCACTTCGGGCGGGATGCTGGTGTTCAACATCTTCGGCTCGCTTGCCCAGTTTGAGCGCGATCTGATCCGGGAGCGCACCCATGCAGGCCTCAAGGCCGCTCGCGAGCGAGGTCGCCCCGGTGGGCGGCGGCCAGTGGTCACACCTGACAAGCTCCGCAAGGCGCGCGATCATATCGCTTCCGGCCTCACAGTTCGCGAGGCCGCCGCGCGCCTCAAGATCGGCAAAACCGCCCTCTACAAAGCCCTCGAAGCCACGGAGAAGAACACAAAGTCCCAGCGTTCCCGGTCCGTTCGCTCTTAGCGTGCAGATAAGTCACTTTCGTGCAGTCACCCCGTGTTCGAGACGATGAGCCGCGCGATCGACGCGGAGGAAACCGGCATATCGTTCGGATCGCAGCATGTAGCGCGGCCGTTGCTGACGCCGGATGAAGTCCGCACGCTGCGCGAGGATTTGCAGCTCCTGTTCCTTGCGGGGCAACGGCCGATCGTCGCCGCCAAGCTGCGCTACTACGCCGATCGCGAGTTCGCCGGGAAGTTCGACAAGGCGTGAACGGACACTATCGACGAAGTGAAAAAGGCCGTTTGCTGTATAGTGTCAGAACTGCCGCCAAGGGCGGAAGGATAGAATATGGACCAACGCGTCATTGATCTTTGGGACCGGCTCATGGCCTATGGAGAGAGCGGTTCCGCACCTCTTCCGGCGATCCGCGACGAAGTGTTGGAGCTGCACGAAGCGATCACCGATGAGGAAAGCCGGCTCGGCCTCATGCGGATATTCAATCTCGTCTGCGATCTTGTGGCGGTGCATCTCCAAGAGACGAACGGCGATCTTGAAGCCTTCGCCCAGCACCGGCAGGGCAGATATGGATGTTCCTGCGCGCGGAATGTCTTGTCGATGGGCGCGTTGGACCGGAGCCGGCTGCGATATGTGACATGGCGCGAAGTCCAGGCCGGCCGCCATGACCGAGGATGATCCGCTGCGCCGCTACGCATTGGGCGATGACTCCGCCTTTGATGAGCTGATGGCCGCGCGACGCCACCGAAGCGGACGCGCCACTAGGCGCGAATGTATAGGCGTATACAAATATACATGTTCGCCGTCTGTTCGCCCTTGGCGTTGTTTAGCGGACTTTCCGCGCCCTGCCCTGCCGGCTCTTGGCGTAGGATTCCGCCCTCTCCCGCAGCAATGTTCGGGGCCAAATCCGTGAAATCGTTGCCTGGCGCACAAACCTTGAGGCTCGCCGTTTCGATCCCCGACCTCGCGAGGATCTAGCTTTCCAGAAATCGGCCGCATGGGAAGCCCGTAGAGCGCCATTGCCGCTTGGACCCTCCCCGGCCTGCCAAACGTCCAGAATGAAGCCCAGCGGCCCGGAAATCGCCCCTGCTGCGACGTTTCCGCCTCCCCTGCCCTCTCGGCTCGATCACCGCCCTATCCGCCTGGCTTTCCTGGAAAGCCAATTGCGACGGTGCCGCTGGCGCTGTGGTGTCGATAGAAGCGGGGCGTTTAAACGATCCTCAATCTAGCAAAAAGCGTGCCGGCGAAGCCGGCTCATCATGGGGATGCCGGGTGGGAGGATCGCAAAGCGATCCGGGGCGGCCGAAGGCCGCGAGCCGGCGGGGGCGAAGCCCCCAAGAGGCGGCGCTTTTCTTCCCTCTGACCGGTGCCGGTAGCGCGGCGCGAGTGGATCATGCTGCCTCTGTCCCGAAAATCAGGACAAGTTGTTCGATCTGGCGGGACGCTGGTGGGTGAAACCACGATGATCCGGCGTCGAGTGGGCGCTGCGGTTAAAGTTATCCACAGGTCGGCCTAGTGTTAATATATGGGTTAAAGAGTCGTGTTACGGGATTTTGGCGGTTTCATAAGCAACTGAAAATATTAGAATAATCGGGCGTTTTTTTGCCCTCGGCGTCAACGGAACCCCGAATCTGGTGACTCCAGAACCCCGAATCTGCGTCAACGAAACCCCGAATCGCGATCACCCGTCAATGAAACCCCGAACTTTTCCGTTGCGTCAATGAAACCCCGAATCTACGGTGCGCGTCAATGAAACCCCGAATCGAGCCTGACCGTCAACGAAACCCCGAACTCCCGCTTGCCGTCAATGAAACCCCGAACGGCGCGGAGGGACGCCCTCCCCTGCTGCCTGTTCGCTACCCCGATCCCGATCTGTTCATTTGCGATGTTCTCGACGCCATCCCCAAGGATGACATGGCCTCGATGGAGCATCCGATTTTCTCGCTCGCGACCAAGCCCGATCGGCGCGTGTTCCGCTATGAGCATAACGGCAACAAGCTCGAAATCGTCCCCAGCGTCAAAGGGCTGGCGACGATCCACGACAAGGATATTCTGATCTACTGCATCTCCCAGCTCATCGGGAAGATGAACCAGGGGGAGCGACCGAGCCGCACCTTGCACCTCACTGCTCGCGATCTACTGGTGTGGACCAACCGGCAAACCGATGGCGACGGCTATGACCGGCTGCGGAGCGCGTTCGAGCGGCTGTCGGGGACGCGGATCACCACGAATATCAAGGCCGATGGCGAGGAAATCACCGAAGGTTTCGGCCTCATCAATGAATGGCGGATCGTGCGGCAAACCCGCTCCGGCCAAATGTCGGAAATCAAGGTCACGCTATCCGACTGGCTGTTCAAGATGGTTGAGGGGCGCAGCGTCCTGACGCTCCATCGCGACTATTTCCGCCTCCGCAAGCCGCTCGAACGGCGTATCTACGAGCTGGCGCGCAAGCATTGCGGCGCGCAGGAAAAATGGTCGATCTCGGTCGAAACGCTACAGAAAAAGACCGGCGCGAGTAGCCATTTGCGCGTGTTCCGCTCGATGCTGCGCGATCTCGTCGCGCACGATCATCTGCCCGACTATGCCGTGGAAATGAACGGCGATACGGTCACGTTCCGCAATCGCGAGGCTCTGGATACGGTCGAGGCGATCGAGGCGGAACCCGAGCGGCCCTATATCGACCCCGAAGGCTTCCACGACGCCAAGAGCGTTGCGCCTGGCTATGACGTTTACGCGCTCTATGACCAATGGGTGTCATGGTGGATCGACAGCGGGCGGCCGGAACTGAAAAGCCCCCGCGCCGCCTTCATCGGCTTCTGTCGCAACAAGCACAAGACTGCCCCCTTGCGCTAGTATAGGTGTATAGATGTATAGGTGTATAATTGTATACATCTATACTAGCCGGCGATGCGCCCCCTTCCCTTCTTCACAAACAGGTCGTCCAGCGCCTCGCCCAGCAGGCTTTGAACGGTCGTCCCTTCCTCGGCCGCGATAATGCGAAGCTGCGTGCTGACCTCGGGAGGGAAATGCCCGCCAATCAGCTTGGTCCCCTGTCGGCCGCTCGGCGGGGCCTTGCGGGTCACGTCTACCGGCTCGATCGCCGACGCTGGGGCCGGGGCCGCGTCTCCGTCCGCCTTGGCGCGGTTCAGCACCGCTTGCAGACTGTTTCCGCCCTTCGCCATCACGCCACCTCCGCCTGATTGTATAGGCGTATATTTGTATACTCGTATAGTCGGCGGATTTCGTCGGCCGCTGGCCCATGCGGCTCGAACTCCTGCACGGCCCGGCCTGCGGCTTGGGCGCGGAAAAAGGCTTTGCGGTTGCCGATCGTCACCGGGCAAACCGTCGCGCCTAGCTCCGCCACGGCCTGAATCGCATCGCCAGTTTCCTGACCTTGCGGGGGCACGAAGGTAAGGACCACGGCAAAGGCGCGGTCGAGCTGGCGCACCACGTCGAGGGTGTGCGTCATGCTCATCGTGTCGAACACGGCCGTCTTAGTCGGGATCAGGATGAAATCAGCGTGACGCGCTGCCTCATAGGCCACGTCGCGCGCGACCGCCGCCCCGTCGATCACGACAAGATCGGTGCCGGCGTCCTCGCAGGCTTTGAGCATAGCGGGCAGGCGCACCGGCTGAATCGACGCCACGGCGGGCGTGTCGAGCTGGCGCACGTCCTTCCAGAACGAGGCCGTCGCCTGCGGGTCCAGGTCGATGATCGCGGCGACCTTGCCCGCCTGCTCGGCCGCGACTGCCAGACAGGTCGCGAGCGTCGTTTTCCCAACGCCGCCTTTCTGTGAGAGAATGGCGAGAACCTTCATGCTACACTCCTACACGTATAATCCTATACTTGTATACACAATAGACCGGGAGGGGAAGCCCTGTCGTTCCCGAAATGACGATAGGGAGGCGCTGAATCTGAAATGACGAAAGCGCGCCGCATCATTCCTCCGGTTCGGCGTCGTCATCGTCCAGCGGCTCATGCTCCATCTGGCCGTGATCCTCGATCGGGCAAAGCGGCGCTCCGGCCTGCTCAAGCCATTTGCGCGCGGTCCTCACGGTATAGCCGCACGTCGCGCACTCGCATTTGAGCATCCGGGTTTTCTGCTTCTTGGGCGCGGTCGACTCCCCGTCCGTGTCGAGACGGGCATGGGGGAGGGGGCCAACGCACTCCAGGATCGGCGCGATGGCCGCAAGGAACGCCTCGCCGGGGGTGGTGGCGCGCATCGGCCCGACCAGCCCCAGCCCAAGGGCGACCCGTTAAACGTCTTCCCATGCCCTGCCGGGATGCCGACAGCGGCATGGACCAGCTCATGCGCGAGGATGGCTGCGATCTGCGCCGGCATCGCGTCGGGCGCGTGCGCCAGGTCCGGGCGGATGAAGATTTCAAAATGCCCGTCCGCGCTCAACCGATTATCCCAGCACTCGCCAATCGCCTTGGCCTTCGCGCCTCTGCTGGTGAAGCCGATCGCCACGCGCACGCGGTCGGGCAGGGGGGCGTCCAGCACCTCGAACAGCGGGGCCATGCCCGCCGCCACCGCATTGAGCCAGCTTTCGCGGGTTTCGTGGGTCATCGTCCTTACTCCCTTCAAATCGCCTGTTCGGCGATGGCCATGCCATCGGCCGGAACACGGACGCCCAAGAACGCCGGCGAGAGAGGGGGGCAGCGGGATTCGATGGGGGTGGTGCGGCCGCAGCGCAGCGAGGCACGGCCCCGTCTAATCCCGTTGCGGGGGAGAGGCGGCCGGGACCGCCTTTCCCCCTTCAAACAGGATCGACGCCGGCGCACGCCGGCACCATGAAGCGAGACCCGCTTGCGATCTCGCCCCCGCCATGTGGGTCGTCACCTTGGGCCAAGACCGCTTGCGGGCTTGGGGAACGAAGCGAGTAGGGCCACGGTGCCGCGCCAGCGGCAGGCGCCGCCCCCTAGCCTGGATTGAAATTGTTGCTCAACTGAGCTACATTATCGGCTTGACTAAGGAGGTTCCAATGGCCGCTACCGCTTTCGTGCGCGCGCGCATCGACGAAACATTGAAGGATGAAGCCGCCGCCGTGCTGGCCGAGCTGGGGCTGACCGTCTCGGATGTGGTCCGCATGACCCTCACGCGGGTCGCCAAGGATCATGCGTTGCCGTTCGAGCTGAAGGTGCCGAACGCCGAGACGCGCGCCGCGATCGAGGCGTCCCGCGCGACGATGAAGGCTCGCCGCGCCCGTTTCACCGATGCCCAGGAAATGTTCGATGCCCTCGACCAAGAAGCCCGCCAGCAGTAAGCGGGCGGCGTTCCCAAGAGAGGCGTCCTACGAAAAAAGGTTCGTCAAGGATTGGGAGCGGCTGTCGCGCAGCGGGCGCTACAACATGAAACAGCTCAAGGAGGCGATGATGATGCTCATCGCCAACGACGCGCCGTTAGGCCCGGAATGGCTGGATCATCCGCTGAAAGGCGATTGGAGCGATCATCGCGAGTGCCATATCGGCGGCGATTTCCTGCTGATCTATACGATTGAGGGGAATCTGGTGAACTTCGTGCGCGCCGGCACTCATGCGGAACTGTTTGAATAGCCATGCGCGTAATCTTCATTCGCCACGGCGAATCTACCGGCAACGCCGGCGTGCCCTGCCACGATCTCGGCGCGATCGAGCTGACGGAGCTGGGCCAGGAACAGGCACGCGAAGTCGCGGCGAGCTGGATAGAAGCGCCCGCGCTCATCGTCACGTCGCCCTATACCCGCACGCAGCAGACGGCTGCGCCAACGATCGCGCGCTTTCCCGGCGTGCCGGTGGAAGTGTGGCCGATAGAGGAGTTCACCTATCTGCAACCGGCGCGCTGGAACGGCACGCGCAGCGCGGAGCGGATGCCGCACCTCGAACGCTATTGGAGCGCGGCCGATCCTGATTATTGCGACGGGGAAGGGGCGGAGAGCTTCGCCACCCTGCTCCGGCGCTGCGAGGCCGCGCTGGCGCGGCTCGCCGCCATGCCGCCCGCCTCGCTGGTCTATGTGTTCGGGCATGGGCAGTTCATCCAGGCCGCGCGCGCGATCGTGGCCGACGCTCATCTTGACGATCAGGCAAAGATGCGCGCCTTCTGGCGCAAGGGCGAGCCGCCAGCGATCAGCAACGCGCAGCGGGTAGGATTCCGCTGGCATGGCAGGCGCTGGGAATGTGCGCCGGCGATCGCCGCCTAAATCAACGCCAGAGAGGGCGGGGGGCGTCGCTCATCACCCCTGTAGCCGCGAAATCGTCGCTTGGCTGACGTTGAACAGCGCCGCGACCGATCGCTGGGTGTCGCCTGCGTCGAGCTTGCGCCGCGCCTCGGCCTGCTGGTGCGGGGTGAGGGCGCTCTTGCGGCCGAACTTGACCCCGCGCGCCTTGGCCTGGGCGCGGCCAGCGCTGGTGCGCTCGGCGATCCGCTGGCGCTCGTAGCTGGCCGCGACGCCTAGAACGGCAATCACAACTTCGGCGAGCTGCGAGGTCGTGTCCACCATCGGTTCGGCGATCGAGCGGAAGCCGGCCCCGGCCTCCTTTACCGCATGGAGGATGTTCAAGAGGTCGCGCGTGTTGCGGGCGAGGCGATCGGTCGCCGTCACCATCAGCACGTCGCCGGGATCGAGCGCGCCGATCGCGCGCTTGAGCTGGGGCCGCTCGGCCGACGCGCCGCTGATCTTCTCGCGGTAGATCTTCGCGCAGCCCGCCGCCTCAAGCTGGGCGAGCTGCTGGGCCAAATCTTGGCCGTTGGTGGAGACGCGCGCATAGCCGTAAATCATGGCGCGATTCTGCATCAGATTTTTGCATCAGGGAAGGGCACGGAAAAGCGCGGCTTTTGGTTTGATGCGAAACTTTTGACTTCGCACCAGAGCTTTTCCTGTGTGCCCTTTGGCGGGATAACCGAACACACCAGCATTGCTGTCGCTCGCTTAGTTCACGCAGACAGGCACCCTAATCGTATTCATTGGGCCTCCACCTGCGCTCGCTATATGACGAGTTTGCCAGACGGTACGGGTACACTTGCCCTTTTTACGGTTTTTGCTCGTCGGTTGTTCTCGAGGCGGGGGCGCTGAATTGGCTTGGCTATTCGCCGGTTCGCGTGGGGGACAGATACCTTGCCTTTCCATGATTTCGCG